>PLZI01000179.1:0-718 GCA_003152095.1 Acidobacteriota bacterium
AGAGGGGAAGAAGAGAGAGAAGAAGAGAAGACTTCTTGTGAATAGGAAGAGGGAGAGAGGGCCGTCGCAGGCGTTTCGAGCAGCGTTCCCGCACCCGCACCGGCGCCCGCGCCGTAGCGAGTCGCCGTCTCGCCGAGCGCCGACATGGCGCCTCGCCCGGGCACCCATTCATAGAAATTTCTTTCTCTTTCTCTCTCTCTTCCTCCTCTTGAACCGTCCCCGAACGCCTCCCCTTCCACCGCGACCGCCCCCTTGCCGCCGGTCAGCGCCGCGACGAGGCCGCGGTGGACGAGCGCGTGCACGGCATTCGGATCCCGGAAGCGGACCTCCAGCTTCTGCGGGTGCACGTTCACGTCGCACTGCGACGGGTCGCATGAGAGAAACAGCGCGAACCCGGCGTGACGGTCCGAGCGCAGCACCTCCCGTGTCGCGACCGCCACGGCGTGCGCGACGGTCGCGTCCTTGATGGAACGGCCGTTCGCAAAGAACCACTGGTGCGCCCGCGAAGGGAACGTCGCGTCGGGCGGCGTGACGGCGCCCGCGAGCGTCATGCCGCCGAACGCGAAGTCGACGCGAAGGGGGCGCGCCCCGTAGGCGAGCCCGAGGACCTCGCGGAACCGTGCCGCCACTGCGTCCGCCGCGGGCAGGTCGAGGAGAAGCCGCGGCCCCGCGCGCAGCGTGAACGCCACGTGGGGGCGCGAGAGAGCGAGCGCCGTGA
>PLZI01000179.1:748-2808 GCA_003152095.1 Acidobacteriota bacterium
CTGAGGCGACGACCTCCGTCCCGAGCCCCGACTCGTCCGGCGACGTCGTGAGCACGAGGCGCGAGACGGACGCGATCGAGGGCAGCGCCTCGCCGCGGAAACCCATCGTGCCGATGTGCATCAGATCCTCGAAGGTGCGGAGCTTCGACGTCGCATGCCGCTCGAGGGCCAGCCGCGCGTCCTCGGGAGACATCCCCGAACCGTCGTCCGTGACCTCGAGGCGCGCGATGCCGCCGCCCTCCACGTCCACGGTGATGCGCCGGGCACCGGCGTCGAGCGCGTTCTCCACGAGCTCCTTGACGGCGGACGCGGGCCGCTCGACGACCTCGCCCGCGGCGATCTGGTCGACGAGGGCGTCTTCGAGAACGCGAACGAGCCCGGGCACGGGCGGGATGTTAGCGGCTTTGGGAGGACGACGGCTTCATCGCTTTTTCGATCTCGGCGATCTCCCGCGGCGCCGCGCACGACAGGCACTCCGGCCCCTTTTCCGTGACGAGGATGTCGTCCTCGATCCTCACGCCGAGGTTCCACCATTTCGGGTCCACACCCTCGCTCTTCTCCGGGATGTAGATGCCCGGCTCCACGGTGAGAACCATGCCCGGCTTCAGCTTCGCCATGGACGAGGAGTAGCGCGTCCAGCGGTCCGTCGGGTCCGCGAACTCGTAGCTCCCCGCGTCGTGCACGTCGAGGCCGAGCCAGTGCGACGTGCCATGCGGGAAGAACGCCGTGTAAGAGCGGGACTTGATGACCTCCTCGCGCGTCCCTTTGACGAGCCCGAGCTTGATGAGGCCGTCGACGACGATCGCGAGGGACGCGTCCTGGACGTCATGGTGCACCGCCCCCACGACCGCCTTCGCGATCGCGGCCTTCTGCGCCGCGAGGACGATGTCATAAACCGCGCGCTGTTCGGAGGAGAACGTCCCGCTCACGGGATAGCTGCGCGTCACGTCGGCGGCATAGAGACCGTACTCGCAGGCCGTGTCGTTCACGATCATCTCGCCCGCCTGCATCGTGCGGTTCGCGTCCGGATAGTGGAGGATCACCGAGTTCGGCCCGGAGCCCACGATCGGCGCGTAGGCCATTCGCGCGCCGCCGCCCGCGAGGCATCGCTGGACCATCGCCGCCTTGAGGACGCCCTCGTTCACGCCTGGCCGCGCGAGCGAGAGCGCCGCGCGGTGGGCCTCGACGGAGAGCGTCGCGGCCTCGCGCAGGATCGCGATCTCCGTCGCGTCCTTCACGAGGCGCATCTGAGCGACGTGGGGCGCAACGTCGAGCGCCGGGAGCGGCTCGGTGCCGTCTGCGGCGAGCACCCGCCAGGCGGTGATGAGCTTCTCGCGGAACTCCCGGTCGCGCGCGTCGAGGTAGAAGAGCGCTTTCGCTCCGGCAAAGAGCGGCCGGAGCTCTTTCTCGAAGTCGGCCACCGGATAGGCAGCGTCGGCCCGGTACTCCGACTTCGCGCCCTCGACACCGGCGCGCCGCCCCGTCCACCGCTCCTCGGTCCAGTTTCTCGGCTTGACAAAAAGCACGTAACGCTTGCCCTCGACCGCGCCCGGCCGGAAAACCGCGATCGCATCCGGCTCGGAGAAGCCCGTGAGGTACCAGACGTTCGAATCCGGCCGGTAGGCATCGAGGAGATTCCCGGGCGACTCCGCCGGAGCGCGCAAGATTACGACCGCGTCGGGCGGCAGCTTCGCGGCCAGCGCCGCGCGATGCGCCGCGAACCACTCCGGACCCGGCGCGGGCGGCCCGGCCACGGCGAACGCGGACGAGCAGGCGGCAAGGGCGACGAGGAGCGTCGGGATGCGCATGAGACCTCCGAGGTGGCGGAAGTGTAACGGCAGAGGGCGCCGCGGGGCAGCGACGCCTGTCTCGTCGAAGATAGTGGGTCATAATCCGGACATGGGGTCTCCGCTAACCACGCCCGCTGGAGAGGACATCTACGGGGGCCGCGAGCCACGCGACATCCCCTTCTACGCGATTCCTGAGGCTGCTCTCTGCCTCGACCTCAACCCCGCGACGCTGCGAACCTGGGCCCTCGGGCGGAAGTATCCGGTCCGCGC
>PLZI01000158.1 GCA_003152095.1 Acidobacteriota bacterium
GGGAGCGAATTGAAGAAAGGACGGATTCACATGGCTGGTATGACGAAATCGCAGATCGCAGAGCACCTCGCCGAAAAGACCGGACTCACGAAGAAGGTCTCGGCGCAATACCTCGAGGAGTTCGCCGCTCTCGCCTACAAGCAGGCGAAGAACTCGTTTACGATGCCCGGTCTCGGCAAGCTCGTGCTCGTGAACCGCAAGGCGCGCATGGGCCGTAACCCCGCGACCGGCGAAGCGATCAAGATCCCGGCGAAGCGCGTCGTGAAGTTTCGCGTCGCGAAAGCCGCCAAGGACGCGATCCTCGGCCCGAAGAAGTAGCCGGTCTTCGTCGGCCTTCGGCCGACCCGGAGATAGGGAAGACCGGCGACGGTCTTTTTCTCGGGGAACCCGAGGCCGGGTTCCCCCTCCCCCTCCGGTTTCGGAGGCTTGCCGAAGAACTCCTCCGCGCCCCGGAGATCACGACCTTCTGTTTCTGTCGATCTCCTCGAAGTAGTCCGTCGGGACCAGGATCTCGCGGCTCTTGCTCCCGCCCGCGGGCGGTCCGACGATCCCGTCGCGCTGCATCATGTCGATGAGCTTACCGGCGCGGGAGAATCCGATCTCGAGCCTCCGCTGCAGGAACGAGATGGACGCCATGCGCTCGCGCACGACGAGGCGCGCCGCCCCATCGAACATTGGATCGGCGTCGTCGGAGTCCGCGCGCAGGCCGCTGGCCGCCGCCTGAGCCTCGCGGTCGACCGTCACGCTCTCGTCGTAGATCGGCTTGGCCTGCTTCTTCAGGAAGCGGCAGATCTCCTTCGTCTCCTCGCCGCTGATGAAGCCGCCGTGCACACGCATGAGATACGACGTCCCCGCGGCGAGATAGAGCATGTCGCCCTGGCCGAGGAGCGACTCGGCGCCCATCGAGTCGAGGATCGTGCGCGAGTCGATCCTCGTGCGCGTCGTGTAGGCGATGCGGCACGGGAGGTTCGCCTTGATCGTGCCCGTGATGACGTCCACGGACGGACGCTGCGTGGCGAGGATGAGGTGGACGCCCACGGCGCGGGCCTTCTGCGCGAGCCGGGCGACGGACTCCTCGATATCGCGGGGCGCCGTCATCATGAGATCCGCGAGCTCGTCGATGACGATGACGATGTAGGGCATCGGCGCGATCGTGCCGTTCTCGTCGGCCTTCAGCTTGTCCCCGAGCTTCTCCTTGACCTCTTCGACCGAGCGCGGATCGCGAATGGCTGCGTTGTACTGCTCGATGTTCCGCACGCCCGGCCATTCCGAAAGGAGCTTGTACCGGCTCTCCATCTCGTCCACGGCCCACTTGAGCGCGTTCGCGGCCTTCTTCGGATCCGTGATGACGGGCACGAGAAGGTGCGGCAGGCCTTCGTAGTCCTTCATGTCGTTCATCTTCGGGTCGACGAAGATGAACTTGACCTCGTCCGGGCGCGCCTTGAAGAGGATGGACGTGATCATGCCCGTCACGCCGACGCTCTTTCCCGCGCCCGTCTGGCCGGCGACGAGGAGGTGCGGCATGCGCGCGAGGTCCGAGACGACGGGCTCGCCATGGACGTCGATGCCGAGCGCGATCGTGAGGAGCGACGGCGAGCGCCGGAATCTCTCGCTCTCGATGACTTCGCGGAGCGCGATGAGGTCGCGGTTGCGGTTCGGGACCTCGATCCCGACCGCCGCGCGGCCTGGCATGCGCTCGATGCGCACCTTCTCGGCCGCGAGCGCGAGCGCGAGGTCGTTTTCGAGGGACGTGACCTGCGAGACTTTCACGCCCTGGGACGGCTTGAACTCGTACGTCGTGACGACGGGCCCCGGGGTATAGGCGTCCACGGCGCCTTCCACGCCGAACTCCAGGCACTTGGAGGCGATGAGCTCCATCGTCTGCCGGAACTCCTCGCGATCGCTTTCCCGGTCTCTTTTCGGAGCCGCGCGGAGCAGCTTCGCCGGCGGGAACACCCAGCCGGACGAATCGCGGGGGCCGGGAAACGGCAGGATTCTCTGGGGTACCTCGGCCTTCTTCTGGAGCAGCGCCGGCCTCGCGACGGGCCGCGGAGGCTCTTCTTGCATGCCGCCGGCCTTCTTGATCGAGAAGTGACCTGGGCCGGCCCTCTCCTTCACGCGGAGCGTCGCGACGGACGGGATATAGACGACGTCGGCCTCGGGCTCGGACTCTTTCGGGGTCGCCGGCCGGGCGGCATCCTCCTTCGCGCGCTCGAGGTGCTTCTTCACGACGTCCCGACGCTGCCTGTCCTTCAGAACCTGCTCGCGGCGGCGCCGCCTTTCGAGGACGAATCCGCGCCACCAGCCCGAGAGCCGCAGCGTCGAGCCCGAAAGGCCGTCGCCAAGCGAGAGGGACGTCGAGAGGAGAAGGCCGATCAAAAGGCCTGCCGACAGGAGGATCGCGGCGCCGGGCGCATTGAGCGCCGAGACGGCCAGGGACCCGAGAAGATCGCCCACGAAACCGCCTGCGTCGAGCCCGCCTCCGAACGCGCTTGGGCGCCCGAAGGCGAGGTGCGCGAGAGGCGCGATGGTCAGCAGGACGAGAAGAACGCCCAGGCCCCTCGTGCCCCACGCGCCCACCGATCGGGAGAGGAAGCGCCGCCCGCCGAGCGCGAGGAGTGCCAGCGGCGCGACGAACGCGGCAAGGCCGAAGAACTGGAGGCTGCCGTCCGCAAAGGAGGCGCCGAAGCGGCCCGCCCAGTTGCGCGGGCGAAGCCCCTGGTCGTTCACGGCCGAGAAGAGCGACGGGTCGTTCGGGTGGTACGACACGAGCGCCGCGAGGAGCAGAAGGCCCGCGGCGACGAGGATGATGCCGAGGAACTCGTCGCGGCGCCGCGCGAGCGCCGAGGGAGGAGGCGTGGGCCTGAGGTCTGGAACCATCAGGAAAGCCTGAGCTCGCCGACGAAGCCGGAGGAGATTCGCTCTCCGAAGGCAACAAGGAAGAGTCCGAGAAGAGCGCAGTAGACGATGAACGGCCACAGGCGCATCGTGACGACCATTCGGAGAAGTGTGGAGATCGCGAGATAACCGACGACAGCGGCCACGGCCATGCCGACGATGTACGCGGGCAGAGAGCCTCCCTGAACGAGCGGGCCCGTCTTGTGGCGGTACGCGTGGAGGTTCTCGACGGCAGCCGCTGCGAGGATCGTCGGGATCGAGAGCAGGAACGAGAACTCCGCCGCCGCCTGGCGGGAAAGACCCGCGAAGAGCCCGACCGAGATCGTGTTCCCCGAACGCGAGAACCCGTGGAGGATCGCCGAAATCGACTGGCACGTGCCCACGAGGGCCGCGTCGCGCGGGCGCATCTCCTCGAGCGCGCGTCCGCCTTGCCCGCGCGCGTCGCCCACGCGCTGGGCAATGAACAGGAGCAAGGCCGTCCCGAGGAGGGCGAAGCCCATGCGGCGAAACTCCGTCATGCCTTCGATCGCGAAGCGTTTCAAAGGCAGCGTGACGAGGCCCGTGAGCGCCACCGCGAGGACGAGGAGCCCGACGAGCTTCCAGGCCTTTTGCCTCCCCGCGGGGTCGGTCGATAAGGCGCCCGAGAGCGTCGCGGCGATCCGGGACCGGAAATAGACGACGACGGCAAGAAGCGTCCCGACGTGGAGCAGGACGTCGAAGAGGATTCCGGGCTGAGCGAATCCGGGCAGGAATCGCTGCGCGAGCGCCAGATGCGTCGTCGAGGAGACGGGAAGGAACTCCGTCAGACCCTGCACGATACCGAGCAGCACGGCCTGGCCGAGCGTCACCGACATCGACGAATTGTAACAGGCGCTGTTGCGTTTTTCGGGCTATTTCCCCGGCGTTCCAAGCCTCGGAGCGAGCGCACGAAATACGTCGAGGCCGAGCGTTTCGGCGCGCGCGGTCGGCGGGAGCCCCGCGTCCGCAACGGCGGAGCAAGCGCGCTCGCGGCCCCACAGCGGCGTCAGCGCGTTCACGAGCGTCTTGCGTCGCGACGTGAAGCCTGCCGAGGCGACGCGGAGCGCCTCGTCGGCGCCGGCCGAGGCGGCGTGAGGCACGAGCTCGAGGACCGAGGATCTCACCTTCGGGGGCGGAGAGAAGTCGCCGCGGGACACGTCGAACAGGCGCCGCACGACCGCGTGGGCGCCGAGGTCCAGCGTGAGAAAGCCGTAGGCATCTCCGCCCGGGAGCGCGACGATCCGGTCCGCGACCTCCTTCTGGATCATGACCACGAGGCGCGAGAAGAGGTCCGGCCGCCGCACGAACGCACGCAGCATCGGCGTCGCGCTCTCGTAGGGAAGGTTGCCGACGAACGGGACGGGCGGGCGGGCGCCGATCCTCTCGAGCGCTTCGGCGACGTCGGCGCGGAGCACATCTGCCGTCTCGACGAAAATCGCCCGCTCGGCGAACTCGAGGGACAGGCGCGCCGCGAGCACCGGGTCGATCTCGAACGCGAGGACGCGCACGCCCCGGTCGAGAAGCGGACGCGTCACGGCGCCGCGGCCCGGCCCCACCTCGACCACGGTCTCCCCCTCGCGCGCCCCGAGGCCATCGAGAATTTTTTCCACCGTCGCCGCGTTTACGAGAAAGTGCTGACCCCAGCGGGCCCGCGACGGCCGCGCGCTTGACCCTCTCACGGCCTCACCCTACCATCGAAGCTCGCGCGCGAGGATCGCCCCGCCGCGACCCCAGGCCCGCCAGAAAGGAACCCACGCCATGTCCGCAAACGTCCTCGAGCTGAACGAAAGTTCGTTCGAATCCACCGTCCTGAAGAACTCAAAGCCCGTCCTCGTGGACTTCTGGGCTGTCTGGTGCGGCCCCTGCCGGCAGGTGGCCCCGATCGTCGAGTCGCTCGCGTCGAAGTGGGGAGACAAGGTCACCGTCGCGAAGCTGAATGTCGACGACGTGCCCGCCGTGGCCGAGCGCTACGGAATCATGTCCATCCCGACGCTGCTACTTTTCAAGGGCGGCCAGATCGTCGAGCGCGTCGTCGGGGTCTCTCCGCAGGCGTCGCTCGAAAAGAAGTTCGAGCCCCATCTGAACTGACCCCCGGTCTTCGCGCGGCTAATCGCGGGGCGCTTCCTCGGGCCCTGCGAGGATCTTTCGCGCCACCGGCCCCTCGGGATCGTCTTCGTAGAGGATTCTGATGCGGCCCCCGCGCCTCGGTACCGCCGTGATCTCGGTGCTCGCGTTGATGCGGAAGACGCGACCCGGATGGCCGACCTCCGACAGGACGATGTAGGCCCCCGGCTCGTAGCGCAGGCACGCGCCCGCCGCCCGGAGAAACGGTATCGGGCTCGGCGTTGGGGTGGGCACCGGCGTCGGTGTCAGGCGCCCCTTTTTCACGGCACCCGAAGCCGGAGCCGCGAGGAACACCGCGAGAGCGAGGCACACGGACCGGGCGGACACCGAAAAAGCCATCTCTCGTCCAGCATAAGGCCGAGCCTCCGGGTTATCCCTTCCCCGGCCTGAAGCGGACGGAAACCGGCGCCAGACGGTTTCGGGCATCCCCCTTGCTGACTAGACTTTCCGGCCGTTCCACGATGCCGATTCGGCGTCGAAATGAGGCCTTCGAAGGGACAGGATGACGACGACGACGCCTTTCACCGCCGCCCCGGGCCTCGACCCGGTCGCTCTCACCGAGAGGATCCGCGAGAAATCACTTCTCGTCGGAGCCCTCCTGACCGAGATCCGCAAAGTAATTGTCGGTCAGGGCGGGCTCATCGACCGCCTGACGATCGGCCTCCTCGCCGACGGCCACCTGCTTCTCGAGGGCGTCCCCGGTCTCGCCAAGACGCTGGCTGTCAGGACCCTCGCGCGCGGCCTCGACGCATCCTTCTCACGCATCCAGTTCACGCCCGACCTCCTCCCGGCCGATCTCATCGGCACGCTGGTCTTCAACCCCAAGACGCAGGAGTTCGTCGCGCGGCGCGGCCCCGTGTTCGCGAATCTCGTCCTCGCGGACGAGATCAACCGCGCGCCCGCCAAGGTGCAGTCCGCGCTCCTCGAGGCGATGCAGGAACGGCAGGTCACGGTCGGCGACTCGACGGCCGCCCTGCCCGACCCGTTCCTCGTCCTCGCCACGCAGAACCCCATCGAGCACGAAGGGACCTATCCCCTGCCCGAGGCGCAGGTCGACCGCTTCCTCATGAAGCTCACGGTCGGCTACCCCACGAAGGCCGAGGAACGCCAGATCCTCGACCGCATGGGCGACACGACCGAAGCCGAGGCGTCCGCGCAGGTGCGGCCGGTGCTGACACCCGCGATGATCCGTGAGCTCCGCGTGCTCGTACGCGGCATATACGCCGACGAGCGAATCAAGGGCTACCTCGTGGAGCTCGTCGCCGCCACCCGCGATCCAAAGGCGTACGGGCTCTCGGACCTCGCCGACTTCGTCGCATACGGTGCCTCGCCGCGCGCCACGCTCGCCCTCCTCGCAACCGCGCGCGCGCGCGCCTTCCTCGCGGGTCGCGGCTACGTCGTGCCGGAGGACGTGAAGGACGTCGCGCCGGACGTGCTGCGGCACCGCGTCCTCCTTTCGTACGAGGCCGAGGCCGAAAACGTGACGAGCGACCAGGTCGTCAAAAGGCTGCTCGAACGGGTTGAAGTGCCCTGACGTCCGTGTTACCCCGCGACATCGTCCGCAAGCTCCACCGCATCCGCATCCGGACGAACCGTCTGGTAAATGCGGGCGTGGGCGGCGAGTACCACTCGGTCTTCCGCGGCCGCGGAATGGAGTTCTCCGAGGTGCGTGAGTACGTGCCCGGGGACGACGTGAGGACGATCGACTGGAACGTCACGGCCCGGACGGGCGTGCCGCACGTCAAGAAATACGTCGAGGAACGGGACCTCACGGTCCTCCTCCTTCTCGACCTCTCCAAGTCGCAGGGATTCGGCTCGCAGTACCTCACGAAGCGCGAGCTCATGGCCGAGCTCGCGGCGCTCCTCTCGTTCGCGGCCGTCAAGAACCACGACCGCGTCGGCGCGCTCCTCTTCACGGACCGGCTCGAGCGGTACCACCCGCCGCGCAAAGGCCTCGACCACGCGCTCGCGATCACGCGCGACGCGCTCTCGCTCGTGCCCGCGGGCCGCATGACCGACCTCACGCTCGCGCTCCAGAGCGCCGCGTCGCTTCTCAAGCAGCGCGCGGTCATCTTCGTCGTGTCGGACTTCCTCGCCGCGGGCTACGAGAAGGCGCTGAAGACCCTCAACAAGCGCCACGACGTCGTCGCACTCTCGATCTCCGACCCGCGCGAGCAGTCTTTGCCGCCCGCGGGCCTCGTGCGCCTGCGCGACGCCGAAACGGGTGCCACGGGCGTCTTCGACACGACCGACCCGACGTTCCGCGACGCGTGGGCGCGCCGCACGGCGAGCCTGCCCGAGCCGGCGGCGGTCTTCCGGTCCTGCGGCATCGACTCCATCCCGCTCCGGACGGATGCATCCTACGAGCTCCCCCTCGTGCGCTTCTTCAAGCAGCGCGAGAAGCGCAAGGCGGCGGGAAGATGAAGAGAATGCTCTTTGCTCCCGTGCTCGCCTTGCTGCTCGGCGTTTCGAGCACGCTGACCGCACAGGCTCCGCCTGCGATTTCTTCGAAGGTGGATGGGCCCACGTCCGTCGCAATCGGCGACCGCGTCGTCGTGACGTATGCGGCGCGCATTCCCGCGGGTGCGGCGCTAACGCTCGACGCTCTCGTCACGCCCGCGCCCGAAGAGGGCAAGCGCCCGCCGGGCGGCGCGATCCTGGAGTTCGAGAATCCGGCCGCACCGACGCTCACGAAAAGCACGACCGGGGATTTCTTCGAATGGTCCCAGTCGGTGGCCCTCTTCCCGTTTGCGGCGGGGACGGTTCGCGTGCCGGGGCCGCACTACACCTTCGGAGAATCTTCCTCGGGCCGCAAGCTCGACGTCCGTCCGCAGGATCTGGAGCTGACCGTGGCGTCGCGCCTCCCTCCCAACCAGAAGCCCGATCAACTCGCGCCGAAGGCGGACAAGCCCGTCCGCATCCCCGCGTGGCCCGCGAAGTACTGGATCGCGCTCGGGGCCGGTGCCGCGCTCGTCGCGGTGCTCGTGGCGTGGCTCGTCTCGCGCCGGCGGCGCAAGACCACGGACGCGCAAGCAGGCGTGCCCGCGCTCCCGCCAGGCGAGGAGCTGTGCCTCGCGCTGGCGCGGCTCGCGGCAACCGCCGAGAATCTCGGCGACGACGCGCGCGACTTCTACTCCGACCTCACGCACGTCGTGAAGCGCTTCCTCGAGCGCGCGACCGGCGAGCCCGTCCTCGAATGGACGACGTTCGAGACCGTGCGTCGCCTGCGCGAAAAGGGCATCGAGTTCCCGCGCGAAACCGCGTTCCCCGATCTCCTCGCCTCCGCCGACCGCGTGAAGTTCGGCAAGGGCTCAGCGACGCGCGCGGACGCGCGGCAGGCGCTCGTGCGGGCCCGTTACGTCCTCCACGATGTCGAGGCGCGACAGAAGACCGAAGAGGCGGCGCTGGCCGCCGCGGCAGCAGCCGCCGCCGCGCCGAAGGGACGTGCCTCGTGACCCCGTTCCGCGCCTTCGTCGCGTCCCTCATCCCCCCGGGGCTGTCATTTCGCGACCCGCTCCTGCTCCTTCTCCTTCTCCTCGTTCCGCTCGCGATCGCGCTCCGGATCCTTCGCGAGAAGCGCGGGGACGGCGCGCTCGTCGTGCCGACGCTCGCGAACGTGGCCCTGGTCCGCCCGACGTGGCGCGTGCGCCTCCGGCACCTGCCTTTCGCGCTGGCGCTGCTCGGCTACGCCGGTCTCGTCGTCGCGCTCGCCCGGCCGCGCCTCGGCCTCGAGCGGACGGAGTCGTGGACGGAAGGTGTCGACATCTTCATCGCCCTCGACGCCTCCGGCTCGATGGCCGCGGAGGACTTCAAGCCGAGGAACCGGTTCTCCGTCGCGAAGTCCTGCGCGCGCCAATTCATCGAGGGACGCTCGAGCGACCGCGTCGGCCTCCTCGTTTTCGCCGGGCGCTCACGTACCGTCAGTCCGCTCACGACGGATCGCGGTATGGTCCTCGACCGTCTCGCGGGCCTCAAGCTCGGCGATCAGGGCGACGGCACGGCCATCGGCCTCGCTCTCGGAAACGCGCTCGCGCGCCTGAAGCCGTCCAAGGCGAAGTCGCGCGTCGTCGTCCTCGTGACGGACGGCGGGAACAACGCCGGCGAGATCGACCCCGATACCGCCGCGGGGGTCGCGAAAGCGCTCGGCGTGCGCGTCTACACCGTGGGCGTCGGGACGAATAGCGGGCCCGTCGAGATTCCCATTCCCGTCCGCGACCCCGAGACGGGGCGCGTGACGGAGCGCCGCGTGCGTGCGAACGTCGACGTGGACGAGGCGCTGCTCCAGCGCATCGCGAGCGCGACGGGCGGGCGCTATTTCCGCGCGACGGACGCGCAGGGTCTTGCCGAGACGTTCGCGACCATCGACAAGCTCGAGAAGAGCGAGATCAAAACGACGAAATACACGCGCTTTCGCGAGGTCTTTCCGGTCGCCGCGCGGCCCGCGGCCGCGTGCCTCGCGCTCGCCGGGCTCGCCACGCTTTTCCTCTTTCCGGTGACGCCCCGATGAGCGCCATGCGCACGCTCTTCGCCGAGCCGACGATGCTCGCTCTCGGCCTCCTCCTCGCGGCTCTGGCGGCCGGCGTGGTCCTCTTTTCCGTCCGGCGACGCGCCGCCCGGACCGCCACGCTCGTCTCCCCCGCTCTCGCGGCGAAAGCGGACCTCGCTCCCGCGGGCGGCTCTCCCACCGCCGCCGCCGTGCTCGCCTTGCTCGTGGCCCTCGGCCTCGGCGCGGCGCTCGCGCACCCGCGCTGGGGAAAGACGATGGAGACCGCGCAGCGGCGCGGCGCGGACGTCGTGCTCGTCCTCGACACATCCGCCTCGATGCGGGCGGCGGACGTCTCGCCCTCGCGTTTCGTTCTCGCGCGCCAGGCGGCGCAATCCCTCCTGTCTCGTCTGGGAAGCGACCGCGCTGCGCTGATCGCCTGCGAGGGAGAGGCGCAGGCCCTCGTGCCGCTCACGCTCGACGCGGCCGCGGTCGGACTGTTTCTGGACGCGATGGAGCCCGGCATGGGCGCGAAGCCCGGCACGTCGCTCGCCTCGGGCCTCGCGACGGCGGCCGACCTCTTCCCCGCCGGATCATCGGGCGGTAGGAACGTCGTCGTCTTTTCGGACGGCGAGGACCTCGAGGGAGGCGTCGACGGCGCGATCGCGCGCGCGAAGGCCGAAGGCATCATCGTGCACGCCGTCTTCGTGGGTGCCGTGAACGGAACCGGGGCCCCGATTCCCGACGTCGACGCGGCGGGACGCACGAGCGGCTTCAAGAGCGACGCGAACGGCCAGCCCGTGCTCTCGAAGCCTGACCCGGAGCTCCTGCGGCGCCTCGCGGCCCAGACGGGAGGCTCCTTCACCGTCGTCTCCTCGGGCCGCACCGATCTCGAAGGCGTCGCCCGGCAGATCGACCTCGGCGCGCGCCGGCCGCTCTCCGAGGTCCTCCTCACCTCGCTCGAAGAGCGCTTCCAGATTCCGCTCGGCGTCGCGGTCGGGGCGCTGGGGCTTCTCTTGCTCGGAGTCGGACGAGGGAGAAGCGCTTCGAGCCATGTCGAAGCAAGACGATTCGGGAGTATTTTGCTTAGAAAGGGGAAGAAAGAAACGCCCGCCCTCGGGCACGCTGCGATGCTCTTTTTCGCGGTCAGCGCGCTTGTCGGCACCGCGCGCACCGAGGCGCAGCAGCCTGATCCGGCCGCGCCCACGACCTCCCCGCTGACGCCCCCGTCGGCCTCTTCGAACAGCGCCGCCGCGCCCGCTCCGCCAGACGCCCAAGCCTCTCCCGACGCAACTGCCCCACTCCCCTTTCTAAGCAAAATCTTCTCTTCCCCCCGTTCCGAAGCAAAAAAGGGCCAGAAGGCTCTGGGCGAGAAGAAGCCCGCTGAAGCCATCGGGCACTTCACGCAGCAGACCGCGCTCGACCCCGAGGACGCGACCGGCAGCTACAACCTCGGCACCGCGCAATCACGTGCGGGCAAGCCGGCTGAAGCGCTCGCGTCGCTCGAGAAGGCACGGAAGGAGGGGCGCCGCGGCGTCGCGGCCGACGCGGCGTTCAACACGGGCCAGACGCTCTATCGCGAGAAGCAGTACGAGCCCGCCGCAGCGGCCTTTCGCGAAGCGCTGAAGCGCCGCCCGGGGGACGCGGATGCGGCCTGGAACTACGAGCTGTGCGTGCGCCGCGCCGAGGAAGAGAAGCAAAAGCAGAACGAGCAGCAGAAGGACAAGAAGGATCAGAAGGACGAAAAGCAAAAGACGAACGGAAAGGACGGGAAGGACAAGCAGCAGGCCGGAAGCGACGAAGAGAAGAGGAAGCAGCAGGAGAAGGAGTTCGAGCAGAAGGCGAACATGACGCGCGACAAGGCCGAGCAGCTCCTTTCGGCCATCGAGCGCTCGGATCTCGACGAGCAGAAAAAGCGCGTCGCCGAGCAGCGCACGAAGCGGCGCGTGGCGAGGGACTGGTGAAGCGCTCCGCCCTGCTCGGCGCCATTTTCGCGGCCGCGGCCGTGATCGCCACGCCTCTTGCGCGAGCTGCGGACGAGATCAACGTACAGGTTCTCGTGGACAAGGCGCGGCCCGCCGCGGACGACGTCGTGCGGCTCACCTACACGTTCTCCGGCTCCGGCCTCGGCGGCACGCTGCGCCTCCCCTCGAACCTTCCCTTGAAGAATCTCGCGCTCGCTGGAGGCCCGTCGAAATCGGACCAAATGTCCTTCGTGAACGGCGTCTTCAGCCGCTCGCTCTCGCTCACGTACTTCCTTCGGCCGCAAGGTCCAGGGCCGGCCGAGATCGGCGAAGTCTCGTTCGGATTCGACGAGAAGACGGTGAAGGCGGCGAGCTACCTTCTCGACGTCGGGCCCGCGCGCGGTCACGGTGCGCAGGTTGCCGAACCCGAAGAGAGCGACCCGATCTCGACGCTCCTCAGGCGGCGCGACGCCTCGGCCGGCCATCCGGTCGGCGCGGGCTCGGCGCAGGCGCGGCCCCTGATCGAGTTTCGCGTCACGCCGGACAAGACCACCGCCTACGTGGGCGAGGAGATCACGCTTCACTACGAGCTCCTCACGCAGGCCGACGTGCAGGGCCTCGAGTACCTCGACCCGCCGCGCTTTCCCGGCTGCTGGGCCGAGGACCTCGAGAAGCCGGAGAAGCCCGTGGGCCACCGCGACGTCGTCGACGGCCGCACGGTCATGCGTTTCACGCTCCTCAAGAAGCTCATCTCGGGCCTCAACCCCGGCACCGTGAACATCCCCGAGGCGAAGATCCGCACGAGCGTCCGCGTCTCGGCGGATCCCTTCGGCGACGCCTTCGGCTTCTTTCCGCGCCCGCAGGTCATGGACCTCGTCGCCAGGTCGCTCACCTTCAGAATCCTGCCGATCCCGGGCGACGCCAGCTTCCACGGGCCCGTCGGCCGCTTCGATCTCAGCGCGAAGCTCGATCGCACGCGGGTCGCCCCCGGCGAGGCCGTGACGCTGCGCATCCGCCTCTCGGGCACAGGCAACTTGCGAACGGCAACCGAATCGCCGAAGGTCGACGTTGCGAACGTCACGCTCTATCCGCCAAGCGTGAAGTCGGATCTCGCTCGGACCGGCCGGACGCAGGTCGCCACGGAGTGGAGCTACGTCCTCGTGCCGAAAGAGAGCGGCACGGTCACGATCCCGCCCGTCTCACTCGCGGTTTTTGACCCCGCCGAAAAGCGCATCGTGACGAAGACGACCGCGCCGCTCTCGCTCGTGGCCGAGGGCGCACCCAGGGGCGCGGCCGCTGCTTTTACGACCGCCGAGACGACATTGCCGCTCCCGCCCGCCCCAGGGCCATCCGACGGCCCGCGAACCGCAGCTCCCCCCGGCGCGCAGGCCGGCGTCGATTTCTCGCACAACACCGTGACGCTGCCGCTTTGGGCCCTCGGGGCGATCGCGGGGGCGACGCTCCTCGCGTTCGGCGGGGTTTTCGTCGCGCGGCGGCACCGGGCGCGCGACGCGTGGGCGGAGGCCCTCCAGCCCGAGCCGGGCGAGACGAAAGAGCGGGCGGCCGCGCGCGTGGACCGGGCCCTCCGCGACCTGCTCGCGCGCCGCTACTCCGTGCCCGAAAGTGCGTCCGTCTCCGACGTGCTCTCCTCTCTCGCCGAACGCGGCCTTTCGGCCACGCGGATCGAGGAGGTGAAGGCACTTCTCGCCGACGTGGACTTTCTCCGCTACGCGCCCCAGCTCGGCGACTACGACACGAAGATCGCCGGCCTGCGCGAGCGCGCCACGCGCGCCCTGCCGCGTCTCGCCTGAACCCCGAGAGTTGTTTTTCTTTTTCCACCGACTACTAACGGGAAAGCCGCGAGCGTCAAGGACTGCTAGCGGCCAAAAGCGATACTGCCTACTCTCCGACCGCGGCGCTGCGCGACTTACCCTGATCTGCATCGGGCCGGTACGTGCCGAACGTCCATGGGTGCCCCTCGAGATCACGGACGTGGTACTCGCGCGCGCCAAAGTCGGTACCTCTGGGCGGTCCGGTGACTTCCGCGCCCGCCGATTGCGCCCGAGCGAAATGCCCGTCGAGGTCGTCCACGTAAACGTAGAGGGCTTGTGTGGCGGTACCGAGCTCCTGAGGGCTCGCCATACCCTCGTCAGGCCTGACAGAGCCAAGCATGATGACGTTTGTGCCGAGCTTCAGTTGCGCATGTCTGACGATCTGCCCTGACTCAGGAACCGAGAACAATTCGACAAAGCCGAAGGTCGCGCAGAGCCATCGGATGGCGCCGCGAGCGTCGTTGTATCGGAGGATGGGAAAGATGGACTGCACACCCTTCCTTCTGGCCTAACGATACCGAGTTCAGCGGCGAGCGCAAGCGATTCCGCCTCGAGATGACGGACGAGTTCCGCGCGCTTCACGCCGAGAGCTTGAAGCGCTCCCGAATGACCGAGGCGTTCGCGAGCGTCTGCTCGCTGAGGGCGCGATTGGCCTCGAGAACAAGCGTTACCGCCTCGTGAAGGTTTGAGCGCGCCTCCTCGAGCGTTGCGCCCTGCGAGTTCGCGCCCGGAAGCTCCTCGACAAAGGCGATGAAGCCTTCGGGTACCTGCTGGAAGACGGCCGTCAGTTCGAGCGCCATGAGGAGATTCTAACGCTGCTTCCACTTCCGGCGTCTAACGATACCGAGTTCAGCGGCGAGCGCAAGCGAGTCCGCTGCAACGAGGGGTTAGGCCGCGTGCCGAGGCGGTCCATGGCTGCACGCCGCCTTCATGAGACGAGTGGACGATAGGCGCCCCGGAATGAGGTTATGAATGCCCCTGAGACGCGGGCATCTGCCTGAGTTGAGCGAGGTAGGTACGAATGACCTCGACCCCAGCCTCTGAACAGTACTCGCCAGGACGTTGCGGTGGAAACTGCTCGGGCAGGTGCCCGCAGCGAACGCGAATGGCCTCGAGCGCCGGATCGCCGAGGCGCACTGAAATGAAATCGTCCCACGCATGAGGGCCGCCGTTGCCGGTGAGAAAGGCTTCCAAAGCGGAGGCGACATCGCTTGGCGTGGCATAGCGGCCGCGCCGACTCAGCCAGAGAAGGAAGGGAACCAGCGGGATGAACGTAGCGAGGATGAAGAGGGCGACGACACGCATAGAAATACGCGGCCTAACGATACCGAGTTCAGCGGCGAGCGCAAGCGAGCCCGCT
The DNA here is from genome assembly GCA_003152095.1 of Acidobacteriota bacterium. Lineage (GTDB taxonomy): Bacteria > Acidobacteriota > Thermoanaerobaculia > UBA5066 > UBA5066 > Fen-183. The sequence goes on from PLZI01000158.1 coordinate 14,680, forward strand.
GCAACGAGCTGTTAGGTGCGCTCTGGCTAGCGGAGCGAAAGCCAGAGTGCCGCGAAAGAGATGGCCAGGCAGAGCGGTGAAAAGAGCCAGGTGTCCCAGGTGGCGAACGAGGTGCCACGTACGCGCTTGAACAGGCCCACAAGCTTGAATTCCCCGACGGCCCGTACGAAGAACACGAAGCCCAGGATGAGCACGGGCCATTTGAAGAGCGCGGCAGGCACGAGTGAGCCGAAAACGCCCGCTCTGCCTAGGATAAGGGCGGACGCCACGAAGAGCGCGAGGGCGACGGCAAACGTGGCCGCCGGTGTGGGCGTGAACGCGCGCTGCCCGTTAACTTCGGGAACCACGGAACCGGAGCCGAGCCGGCCCCCGAGCGCCCAGAACACATGGAGCGCACCGAGAGCGGCGAACACGAGCGCTAGAAAAGACGCGACGACGAGTGGCAGATGTGGACCCTTTGCGCACCTCACGATATCAAGCTCAGCGGCGAGCGCAGCGAGTCCGCTGCAGCGCGTTGTTAGGCGCCGGTGGTCAGAAGGGCTCGACCTGGATACGTCTCCCCGCAAGCCGCGTCTCGGAAGCGCGCTCCTCCTTACCGTCAAGATCGAGAACGCTGACCTTGGCCAGACCCGTGAACTCATTCTCGCCAGGGCCTGGGGTGATCCGTATCCTCGTCTTTTGGGTCCCAACGAACTTCCTGTTCTCGTCGAACCGCAACGCGATGTATGTCGCGTCGAATTCACGGTCGCTGATCCGCTTCNNGCTTCCATGCACCATGGGCGACGCTGAGAGTCGGGTGCGTATCTCCACTTCGGAAGAATGTTCCGTCAGACGTGAAGGTGAGGAGTACTACGCCCTGACCTCCAGAGCGACTGGCGGAAACGAGCCATGCCCCGACCAAGCCTCGACTAGCCTCGCCGGCGGTCTCTTGTCGAGCGGCGGTCGGCCCAGCACTCGTGCAACCGGCAAGGACGACGCTGGCTAGTAGGCTAAGAAGGAAGGGTCTGATCTGCGACATGGTGTCCCTCGTCTTTCTGGCGCCTAACGATATCAAGCTCAGCGGCGAGCGTAGCGAGTCCGCTGCAGCGCGTTGTTAGGCGGACCCGTGATGAACGGCTCGTGCCTGACCGAGATCAGTGGCCGGAGCCGCCGGATACGACACCGGATAGGAGGCCGATTGGAATGTCTGAGTAGTCGTGTTTCCCGTGACGAAAAGTGGAAAGAGCACTAATACGGTTGCTACGCCTGAGGAGGGAAGGACCACTTGATCGGTAAGTGCAACCGTGCCTGTGCCGCTCGCGACTATTACCCGAGGCTGGGGAACGGTTGACGAGAGGTTCCTGGCAGACTGATCTGAAATCACGATCACGACGCTTCCTGACGGCGCGCTCGCCAAGTGATAGGTGATTGTGGCTGTGAAGGTAACTGGCGCCCCCGCTTGCAGGGTCGTGCCCGCGGGCGGCTGTATCGAAACGATGGTGACGCTGTCTTGAAGGAAGACTGGCTCGGTGGGCGAGCTCTTCGAGCAGGACGTGATCGCCGCTGCCAGGAGAGGGATGCGGAGGATGCGAAGGGCCGCTCGGACATCGGTCATGGGCGGTGCCTCCTTTTTGAGTCGTGCTGGACTAGTTGACGCAAAGCCTGGGCCGCCTAACGTTGAGGTTAACCGACGAGCGGGCGGAGCCCGCGCGTCCGGTTCAACCTGGGGTTAGACGGCTCTATCTATCCCTCGGCGAATGCTACCCCGTTGCTTCGCATAAACTCTTTCAATGCCTCGGCGTGTACACAGTGACCAACATGCAGGAAGGCGCTCTCTTGGACCGACTTCACGTGACCACCACGTTTCACTTTCATGTCGACATCAAAGTCTAGATCGAGATGGTTCGTAGCTGACTGCATACCCCACACCCTTCCGTCGGTATCAAACGCCGGACCGCCGCTCTGGCCACGGAGCCCGGGTGTACTCAGCTCGAATCCCACGATGCTGGCGTTGGCATCCGCGAGATGACGGGTAACCATACCCTCGATCGGAAAGCGAGGAGTGCCAGACTTCCCGGACGTAGTCCACCTGATGCTGTCCGTTGCGGAGTCCCACTCGAAGTGCGTGAACTCAGGAAAGGGGAATCCAAGCCTGCAGAGAAAGAGACCCTGCTTGAGCTCTCCGGCGTTGCGAGGAAAGATGGGGAAGGAGTCACAAAGCAGCTGCTTGAACCCTTGAAAATGGATAAGAGCGATGTCGAGGCTGCTATGCACGCGGAGTTCAAAACCCGTCATGGTGTCGACGCATCCAATAAATGAGCACTTCAGGTCGATGACGCTGTCGGCCGTGATCTTGAAACGCCTTGCCACCTCACGCTCATGCTTGTGTTGCGAGAGCTTCTGGCGAGGTCCGCTCAAAGCCTCACGAAAGGGCCGTAGTCTGTCGGGTAATTCGCGGACGGCAGCTACCTCCCGTGCCACGTGCGCACACGTGAGCGCCCAACCGTCTGCGTTGACAAGGAATAGTGTGGCGGCTCCAGGATGGACGTCTTTGGAGCCGTAGTGGCGGCTTATGAAGTACAGCGGACGTGTAAAAGCGGCTGCGATCTCGATTGCCTTTACAAACACGGAAGCCTCCTCCGTTCAGTGGTACGCTCTGAGCCGTCTAACGGCAGAGTTCAGCGGCGAGCGCAGCGAGTCCGCTGCAACGACGTGTTAGAAGGCAGGCGTTGTACTGGAGTGAGGATGCCGAGTGCGCCAGGACATGATTACTGCGCCCACAGTTCCGACCAAGAGACCTGGCGGGCAGAGAAGCACGGCGACAAGGAAGAACACGACCCCAGCGCCATTGAGAAGGCCCTGGAGTGGACCGGGGTGACCGACCCGCTTTGCAAGAAAGTCGAAGACGTTATGAAGGACGGCGAAGACGATGAAGGATAGGCCGGCCAGATAGAAGAGGTGCCGAAACTGCTTCGAGGTCCTCCAGGGATGAGCGAATGCCAGAAGAAGTGCTGCTGCGGAAAGGAAGGCAAGAAGAATCCCAGGAGGGTTATCGCTGATGCCAATGGCGCCGCTAACGACTGCGAGGGCGCCGCAAAGCGCCAGGAGGAGATAAGTTCGGTGCCTGTTCAGGGGAGTGGAGAAAGCGATAAGCATCACAGCCTCCTTCGAGACTAG
>PLZI01000115.1 GCA_003152095.1 Acidobacteriota bacterium
CCGCCTTCCGCGTCGCCCGTGACGCTCGTGGACTTCGACCGCGACGGGGAGGAGAAGGTCCTCGCGGCGCTTCTCTACCCGTACGCGGACCGGCCGCTCGCCGAGGTGCGTTCCCGCGTCAACGCGATGGGCGTTCTCGAGCGCGCGGCGCTCCACGCCTCCCTCGCCTCGGGCCGGAGGAGCCGGCGGGACAAGCCGCCGCGCGCCCTCGAGGAGGCGGCGTATTCGTTCGACCTCGTCGGCAATCTGGGCATCTACCGCGACCTCCACCGCCATCGGCTCCTGTCGCAGGAGCGCCAGCCGTTCACGACGGTTCATGGGTACGACACACCGCCCGAAATTCTCGAGGCCGGGCACGGCGCGGTGTTCGAGGGGTGCATGGCGCGCGCACACGACCTCCACGAGGCCGTGAAGAGGGACCATCCCGCCGAAGCGCCGTACGTCGTGCCGTTCGCGTTTCGCGTGCGCTGGTACGTCACGCTGAACCTGCGCGAGGCCGTGCACGTCTGCGAGCTGCGCTCGATGCCGCAGGGACACCCCGACTACCGGCTCGTCGTGCAGGAGATGTGGCGCCGGATCGAAGAGGTTCACCCCGGCCTCGCGGCGTGGGGGGGCTTCGTGAACCGGGACACGTACCGCCTCGGCCGCCTCCAGTCCGAGATGCGCTCGGAGTGGAAGCGCGCGGGCAGCGCCTGAGAGGTCAGTCCTCCGAGGTCAACGCGTCCAGACCCGCGAGGACAGAAGCCGCGTCCTCGTCCGGCCGCGCCAGGTAAACGGGTATGGCCCCGGGGATCTCGTGGTAGATCTCCATGAGGACCTCCGGGTCGTCCGTCACGACGGCATCCAGCCGCGCCGACCGGCCGAGACGCTCGAGAATCGCCTCGAGTCCTCGCTCGGCGAGAAACGTCGTGGAGGCGGGTGCGATCGCACGCAGGCTGTCGAGGAGGTCGTGCCGCCCGACGGTGGCGATGAGGACGTGGCGCATCGGTCTTCCTTGCAAACGGAAAGCTGCGAGCCGAGGATGACTCCGGGGCGGCCCGAGACGTTGAAGCGACCTGTCTACCTCGATTATCACGCGACGACGCCGGTCGATCCGCGTGTCTTCGAGGCGATGCGCCCGTACTTCACGGAGCACTTCGGGAACGCGGCCTCGGCGAGCCACGTCTTCGGCTGGCGCGCCGAGGCCGCGGTGACGAAAGCGCGCGAAGCCCTCGCGGCCTTCGTCGGCGCAAACCCACGGGAGATCATTTTCACCTCCGGCGCGACCGAGTCGAACAACCTCGCGATTCTCGGCGCCGCGCGGGCGCGGAGCGCGCCCGGCGCCCACGTCATCACGTCCGCCCTCGAGCACCGCGCCGTCCTCGACCCCTGCCGGCGCCTCGAGACCGAGGGTTTCGCCGTCACGTACCTGAAGCCGGATCCGCACGGCGTCACGACGGCCGCCGCCGTCGCCGCGGCTATCACGCCGCTGACGGTGCTGGCGTCCGTCATGGCGGCGAACAACGAGATCGGCACGCTGAACCCCGTCGGCGAGATCGCGCGCGTCTGCAAGGAACGCGGAGTCCTGTTCCACACGGACGCCGCCCAGGCGCTCGGCAAGATTCCGCTCGACGTGCATGCCCTCGGCCTCGATCTCGTGTCCTTCTCGGCGCACAAGCTGTGCGGGCCGAAGGGCGTGGGCGCTCTTTTCGTGCGCGCGGTGAACCCGCGCGTGAGGCTGGTCCCGCTTGTCTTCGGCGGGGGGCACGAGCGCGGCCTGAGATCCGGGACGCTCGACGTGACGGGCATCGTGGGCTTCGGCGCGGCGGCCGAGATCGCCCGGGCGGAGGGGGAGGCGGAGGCGCGCCGCGTCTTCGCGCTTCGGGACCGGCTGTGGGAGCGCCTTCTCGCGCGCGTGGAAGGCCTCTCGCGCAACGGGAGCCCTTCCGTGTGCCATCCCGGGAACCTGAACGTGACGATTCCGGGGGCGCCCGCGGACGCCGTCATAGTGGAAGCCCGTGACCTCGCGGTCTCATCCGGCTCGGCGTGCACCTCGGCCGAGGCCGAGCCGAGCCACGTCCTCCTCGCGCTCGGGCGCTCGCGCGCGGAAGCCGAGGCTTCGATCCGCTTCGGCCTCGGCCGCTTCACGACGGAGGAAGAAGTCGACTGGGCGGCGGACGAGGTCGCGCGCGCGGTCGCGAAAGTGCGAATGGAGCGCGCTCCCCCTCTTCGCTGACCTTGCCTGGATCCATAATCGCGAACCATCTTGAAACGCGCGTCCCTTTTCCTGCTGCCGCTCGCTTGTGTCGGCGTGGCGCTCGCCCTGCCGCCCGCCGCGTTCGTCACGCCACCCGCACCTTCCGCCTGGGTCACCGACGAGGCTGGTCTCCTTGCTCCTGACGCCCGCGACCGCATCGCGGCGCGGCTGAAGAAGATCAAAGAGTCGTCATCGTTCTTGAGGATCTACGTGTACGCGCTCAAGAGCGCGAAAGGCCTCCCGGTGACGGACGCGATGCAGGAGCTGTATCACCGCTNNCTACCCGAAGCGGGCGGGCGAGTAGAATCGCGGAACCTCGTGCCGAGGAAGTTCTTCACCGTCGTCGTGGTCTGAGGGGAGAGAGTCATGGCGAGAGGCGTTCTTAAGGACAGGCTCCGGGCGGGCGAGGTCGTGCACGGCCTCCTGTCACCGAACGTCGAAATGGATCTCGTCGAGACGCTCGGGTCCCTCGGCTTCGACCTCTACATTCTCGACGCGGAACACGGCACGGCTGGCCCGCGGGAAGCGGCCGGAGTCGTGCGGGCGTGCGAGGCGGCGGGCCTCGCCCCGCTCGTGCGGCCGCGCGGTCTCGACGCGAAGCTGATCCTGCAGTTTCTCGACGCCGGGATGACGGGAATCATGCTGCCGGGCGTGCGCGGCACGGACGACGTGCAGAAGCTCGTTGAAGCCGTGAAGTATCCGCCGCAGGGTTTTCGCGGTCTCGCGGCGATGCGGGCAAACGGGTTCCTCGTCGGCCCCGAGAAGCAGGACGAGTGGGTCGCGCGCGCGAACCGCGAGACGATCCTGCTTCCCCAGATCGAGACGCCCGAGGCGCTCGCTCGCGTCGACGAGCTCGCCGCCGTTCCCGGCATCGACGGTTTCATCGTGGGCCCGCGTGACCTCGCGCTCGCGCTCGGGCTTCCCAGCGGGCCGGCGCTTCCGGAGATCGAGTCGGCCATCGATCGCGTCGTGGGCGCCGCGAAGCGGCACGGACTCAGCGTGGGGACGGTCGCCCCGACCGGCGCGCGGGCGAAAGACCTCGCGGCGCGCGGCCTTTCGATCCTTCTCCACTCCGTGACGGCGCTCCTGAAGACCGGGGCCGAGGCCTACTTCCGCGCGGCGCGCGGCTGACGTTACGACTTCGCGATGAAGCCCCACGGCGCGGCCTGCCGCGCGTGGGGGTCGAAGACGCCGCGGGGCAAAGCGTGCTCCGGAAGCACGAGCGCGCGGCCGGGCCGGACGATCGACATCAGCGTGTCGCGGTGCGTCTTCACGAGGCGGCGCACGGGCGCGCCCGCCGCTGCCTCGAGCAGGATCGGAGCCGACTCGGGCCCCATCTTCGCGAGATACGCCTCCCAGATCGCCTCGACGACGGGCATGCCGCGGAATGCCACGTTCGGCATCTTCCGGAACGCTCGGTCGAGGCGCTTCATCTTCTCCTCGAGCGCGGCCGGGTCGTCGAGCGGCTCGTTCTCGAAGGGCGTGTGCGGCTTCGGAATGAACGCGTTCACCGTCGGGACGAGCTTTCCGACGCGCCCGCGCTTCCGCCCCTCTTCGAGCATCACGAAGCGAAGCACCTCGACGAGGTGCACGAGATCGTCGACGTCTCCGTCCGTCTCGCCCGGGAGGCCCACCTGCAGGTAGAGCTTGAGCTGCGTGATCCCCGAGCGCGCGATGAGGCGGACCTTATCGAAAAGCATCTCGTCCGAGACCTTCTTGTTGATGACGCGCCGCAGACGCTCGTTGCCGGCCTCCGGCGCGATCGCGAGCGCGCGCTCGCCCTGCGCCGTCAGGATCGAGAGGATCTCTTCGGAGATCGCGTCGATCTTCACGGACGAGAGCGCCACGTGGTATTCGAGGGCTTGGAGGCCGCGCAGGATCGGCAGGATCTCGGGGTGGTCGGCGACGGCCGTCGCGATGAGGCCGGCCCGGGAGGTGAGCGGGCGGTTGCGCTTCGCGATTTCCAGCACCGCATCTGCCGTTACCCGTACTTGCGGAGCCATCGCGTAGGCGGCCCAGCAGAACCGGCACATTTCCGAGCAGCCCCGAGCGATCTCGATGAGGAGCTTGTCGGAAAGCTCGGTGTAGGGCGTGAGGAGCGTCGTGTGAGGCGGCTCGCGGAATGCGCCCTCGGCCGCCTTGAACTGCTGGACGATGATGCGTCCGTCCTCGGCGCCCTCGGCGCGCGCGCCGTGGATCGCCGGGACGTAAAGACCCTTCAGCTCCGCGAGAGCGGCGAGCGTGGCGTCGCGCGAAAGGTCGCGCCGGAGCACGTCCGCGAGACCGGGAACGAGCTTCTCCGCGTCGCCCATCGCGAAGACGTCCACCCAGTGAGCGAGCGGCGCGGGGTTGATGCGCGCGCAGTCCCCGCCCACGAGGACGAGCGGGTCGCCTTCGCCGCGGGCCGTCCGATCGAGCGGAATGCGCGCCGCGGGGAGCAGGCGGAGGAAATTCACGTAGTCCATCTCCCACGAGATGGAGAACGCCACGAGCGGGTAGTCGCCCAGCGGCGTGTCGGTCTCGAGCGTGCGTGGCCCGCGCGCGTCCCCGTCGTCGTCGGCGAAAAACCGGTCGCAAGCCATGTCCTCTTCGCGGTTCAGGAGGCGATACACCCACTGAAATCCGAGATTCGACATCCCGATCTCATAGGAATTCGGGAAGCCAAGCGCCACGCGCGTGCGGCCGTGGCGCGAAAGCGACTCTGTCGCGCGCTCCGCCGAGAGCAGCATCCGGCGTCGCTCGGACGGGTGTGGGTCGAAGGGGGCCATGTCGTGAGCCGCGAGCGCCGCGGCCTCGTCCATTGTATTTGTATTCGGCGGCGCGGGTTTCGAGCCTCAGGTCGGGAGCGGGTCGCTCTCGTCGGAGATCCCTTCGAAGAGGATCGTCGAGAGATAGCGCTCGCCCGTGTCCGGGAGCATCGCGAGGAGGACCGAGCCCTTCGCGGCCTTCGAGGCGACCTTGTGAGCCGCGACGAACGTGGCGCCGGAGGAGAGGCCGCAGAAGATCCCCTCCTTCTGCGCCAGGTCGCGCGCGGCGTCGCGCGCCTCGAGGTCCGTCACGAGGACCGCCTCGTCGTAGATCTTCCGGTTGAGGACCGCCGGGACGAAATCCGTCGTCCAGCCCTGGATCTTGTGCGGCGCCCACGTCCCCTTCGTCACCATCGGAGCGGCCTCGGGCTCCGTGAAGATGATCTTGATGTCGGGCCGGGCCGCCTTCAGGATCTCGCCGGCGCCGGTGATCGTNNCCGCCGGTCCCGCTCCCCGAGACGAAGTAGTCGAGGCGCTTGCCCGCGAAGTCGCGGAGGATCTCCGGGCCGGTCGTGTTCCGGTGGTACTCCGGGTTGGACGGGTTCTCGAACTGCTGGGGGAGGAACCAGCCGTGCTTATCGGCGAGCTCCTTCGCCTGCTTCACCATCCCCGAGGCGCGGCCCGCGGCTGGGGTCAGGATCACCTTCGCCCCGAGGCCCTTCATCAGCTTCCGCCGCTCCACCGAGAACGAGTCGGCCATGATGGCGACGAACGGATAGCCTTTCACGGCGCAGACCATCGCGAGCGCGATTCCCGTGTTTCCAGACGTCGGCTCAACGACGGTTTGGCCCGGCTTCAGGACGCCGCGGCGCTCCGCGTCCTCGATCATCGCGATCGCGAGACGGTCCTTCACCGAGCTCATCGGGTTGAAAGCCTCGCACTTGACGTAGATCGTCGTTCCCGCGGGTGCAAGGCGATTGACCCGCACGACTGGTGTGTTGCCGATAGTGCCGAGAATGTTGTCGTAGATCACAGCTGTCCTCCGGGTGCGGGATTCTATCGCTAGAGACTGAGTCTTTGTTGCAAAACTTGATTCTCATATTCAGCTTAAAGGCCGTGGGGCAGCGGAGATGACGCGCGAAGNNGGCCGCCGAGATCACGCTCGATCCGTGGCCACGCGAGTTCACGACCCCGAAAGGCAACACGGCGGTCATGTACCAGCCCCAGATCGAGACCTTCAAGGGCGACACGTTTGCGGCTCGCGCGGCCGTCTCGGTGACGAAAAAGGACGAGAAGGCGCCGAAATTCGGCGTCATTTTCTTCACCGCGAGAGTGTCCGTGGATCGGGACGACCGTTCCGTCGAGATCCTGGGTGTCAAGGTGAACCGCGTCCGGTTCCCCGACATCACACCTGAAAAGGAGAAGGCCTTCGCGGAGATAGTCGAGGCTGAAGTCCCGAAGTGGAACCTCGTCATCTCGTATGACCGCGTGATCGAGGCCGTGAAGGTAGCGGACCGCGAGAAGAAGAGCGCGCAAGGCCTGAAGAACGACCCGCCGAAGGTCCTCTTCGCCCAGGAGCCGACGGTGCTCGTGCTGCTCGACGGGGAGCCGCAGCTCCGCGACGTGGAGAGTGCGCCGGCCTTGAAGGTCGTCGTCAACACGGCCTTCTTCATGGTTCTGAACACCCGCAACAACCGCTATTACCTCGCGGGCGGCAAGAAGTGGTGGTACGAGGCCCCCGACGCGAAGGGCCCGTGGCGTTCGATCGGAGGTCCACCGTCCGACATCGCGGATCTCGCCGCCCAGGCGGCCGAAGCGCAGAAGAAAAGCGACAAGAACACGCCGGACGATGACGGCACCGAGGCGGCGAGCCCGCCAAAGATCGTCGTGGCCAGCGAGCCGACCGAGCTCGTCGTGTCCGAAGGCAAGCCCTCCTTCAAGCCCGTCGCCGGGGTGAGTGCCGACCTCCTCTCGATGGAGAACACCGAAAGCGACGTCCTCCTCGATGTGCCCACGCAGAACTACTACGTGCTCCTGTCGGGCCGCTGGTTCAAGAGCAGGTCGCTCGGCGGCGGGGCGTATGCGTACGTGCCGCCGGATCAGCTTCCGGCGAGCTTCGCGAAGATCCCGCCGGATTCGGACATCGGGGACATGCGTGCGAGCGTGCCCGGCACGGACGAGGCCGAGGACGCGCTCCTCGACGCGCAGATCCCGCAGACCACCGCCGTCAAGCGCGCCGACGCGAAGCTGGACGTGCAGTACGACGGCGATCCGAAGTTCATCCCGATCGAGGGCACGAAGACCGAATACGCGATCAACACGCCGACCTCGGTCCTGAGGATCGCCGGCCGCTACTACGCCTGCGCCAACGCGGTGTGGTACGTGGCGGACTCGCCGACGGGCCCCTGGATCCTCGCGGACTCGGTCCCGAGCGACGACGTGGACCAGATTCCGCCGAGCGTGCCCGTTTACAACGTGAAGTACGTGCGCATCTACGACTCCACGCCGGATGAAGTCGACTTCGGCTACACCCAGGGCTACGAGGGCTGCTACCCCTGGGGCGGCACCGTCGTCTGGGGCACGGGCTGGACCTACCGTCCTTGGGTTGGGCCGGTCTTCTGGTGGCCGCGCCCGTATACGTGGGGCTTCCATGCGCACTACACGCCGTGGTCCGGCTGGGGCTTCGGGGTGTCGTGGAGCTTTCCCTTCTTCAACACGAGCTTCGGCTGGGGCGGCTGGTTCCGCCCGGTCGGCTGGGGCCGCCCCTCTCGCTTCGGCGGGTGGGGAGGCGGATACCGCCGCGGCTGGTTCGGGCCGGGNNGTGGGAGTCGGTGCCGGACTGCACCGTCCGGGAATGGTCCGGCCGGGCCGGCCACTCATCGGCTTCCATCCCCCGGCGAAGGACATCCGTCCCGTGAAGATCCAGAACAACATCTACGGCCGGCTTCCCGAGCGTGTGCGGGACGTTCCACGACCGCCGTCCCGCGACGCGTCGCGCCCAGTCGATCGCTCGAACAACATCTACGCCGGCAAGAACGGCGAGGTCTACCGAAAGACAAGAGACGGCTGGCAGCAGCGCACGAACGACACGTGGAGGAATTCGGGCGGCGCCACGGGCTCCGGCCCAAAGACGTCCGGCAAGACGGTGGGCAAAGCCGCGACAGCGCTCCCCTCGACGCCGAGAGCGCACGCGACGACCCGCTCCGCGCCGCACCCCGAGCTGAACCGCGAATTCCAGGCACGGCAGCGCGGCGAGGCGCGCGCTCAGAGCTGGTCGCGACCCACGCAGTCGAGGGGTCCGTCTCCGACCGTGCATTCGGCGCCTTCCGGCCACTCCGAACAGAAGCGGCGCTAGCGCGCTAGGATGAGTCCGGCCCGGAAGGGAGAACCTTTCCGGGCTGGATTGCGTTCCTGGTTAGCGAGGAGAGGGCGATGTATTACGTCATCGGAGCCAACGGCAGTCAGTACGGTCCCGTCGACGAGGCGACGATCCGTGCGTGGATCGCGGAAGGCCGCGTCGCCGCGCCGAGCCTCTCTTTCAAGACGGGCGAGTCCGGCTGGGTTCCCCTCCTCACGCGCGAGGAATTTCGCGATCTCCTCGCGACGGCGCCCTTGACGGCGGCGAACCTCGTGGCGCCGGCTCCGCCGTACCCCAGTCAACAAACACCCGCAGGGCCCGACACACCAAAGGATTGGATGGTCGCGCTCCTGCTCTCGATCTTCCTCGGCTACCTCGGGATCGACCGTTTCTACATCGGCCACGTGGGCCTTGGCCTCCTCAAGCTCTTCACGTTCGGCGGCTGCGGAATCTGGTGGCTCGTGGACGTGATCCTCATCGCGACGAACTCGCTGAAGGATTCGCAGGGCCGCCCTCTCGTCAGGACCTGAGCGTCAGGGCTGCGCGGTCCCGGTTTCGCGGGGAGCGGGCGGCACACGCGTGCCGTCCACCGTCACCTCCGCGCTCCAGCCGAACGCCGAGGCCGCATCCGTGAAGAGGTCGCGGGCGTGCGCGGCCGACTTCTCGAAGAGGCCGGCGTCCTTCGCCGCGCGCGCGAGCGCGCCGCGCGCCCACTGGGTCCAGTGGGTGCGGTCGTTCGGCGTGATCGGGTTCAGCCAGCCCGAGCGCTCGTCGAACCACTCGAGGCGGTCGTCGACCGCGAGGATCTGAGGCGCCGGGAGACGCACGAGGATGAGGCGCCGGCCCGCGTCGGCCTCCACGTCGAAACCGCGCGCGAGGTCGAATCCCCCCATCACTTTCCCGCGCAAGCGCAGCGTGGCGTTCTTCGGGATGTCGAAGACGAGAATCGTCCTCACCTCTTCGTAGCGCACGACGTCGGCGATCTCCATCTCGATCGTCGCGAGGCGCGCGATGCGCCGCACGGCCTGGACCACGGGAGCGGAGGAAACAGCTTCGCGCCGCGCGCGCCAACGCCCGACGAGAAAACCAAAAACGAAGACGGCCAGAACGGCAGCGCAAGCGGCGAAGAGGCCGAGAAGAAGTCGCCGGCGCATCGCCATCCAGCCTATCCGAATCGCTCCTTTTCGTGTGGCGAAAGCCCGGAATGATGCATTCAGATCCGTGCCGGAGCCCCGGGGGCGGGCGCTAGAATCGAAGTCCTTCGGCACGAAATCGGCCGGCAACGGCTTTGGAGGCTTCGATGCACGCTCCCCGCACCCCCCGCTCTCTCTCCGGCGCTCTCCTCGCGCTGCTCCTTCTCCCGGCGGCTCTTTTCGGCGGCCAGCAGGGGCGTATCACAGGCAAGGTCACGGACGGCAAGGGCGCATCTCTCGCCGACGTGAAGATCACGATCACGACGAAATCGATATCGAACCTCAAGCAGCAACTCAAGACCGACAAGGACGGCAAGTGGGGGACGATCCTGAACGACGCGACCATGGTCTATCACTACCGCTTCGAGAAGGAGGGCTATGGCCCGGCCGAGCAGGACAAGAAGGTCCCAGTCGGAGGCGAGGAGATTCTCGACATTCAGCTTTACACGCAGGAGCAGGCCATCGAAAAAGGCCTCGTGAAGGTGGTCGTGGATCCTTTCACCACGAACTACAACGCGGCGGTCGAGGCCTATCAGGCCGGCGACTTCGAGGCCGCGTTCGCGAAAGCGCAGGATGCCATCAAGCTCGGCCCCGACAAGGCGAACGCCTACAACCTCGCCGCGACGATCGCCGTCAAGAGGAAAGACTGGGACAACACGATCGCGCTCGGCGAGAAGTCCCTCGCCCTCGAGCCCGACAACTCGCCTCTCGTCGGCATCCTCATGGAGGCCTACCGCGCGAAGGGTGACAAGGTGAAAGCCGCCGAGTACGAGAAGAAGTACATCGCCGCGAACCCCGACCAGCCGGAAGTCCTCTACAACCAGGCCGTCGAGGCCTACAACAGGAATGACTTCAAGGCCGCCGAGCCGCTGCTCAGGAAAGTGGTCGAGGGCAAGCCGGACTTCGCGAAGGCGCACTACCTGCTCGGCATGGCGTGCGTGAACCTGAACAAGATCCCCGACATGAAGAAGCATCTTTCCGAGTACCTCAGGCTCGAGCCGAAGGGCGCGGATGCGGGTACTGCGAAAGAGATGCTCGACGCGTTCAAGTGACGCCCTTTCTCATCGGCATCGCGATCCTCTCCGCCTTCCTCTTCGCACGCCTCCGCGAGGTGCTCCACGACTGAGCGTGCCGGGCGCGCCGAAGACCCGGGGCATCCCGCCGCGCGTCCCCTACAATCGCGGTCGTGAGCACCTTTCCGCCCGTTCCCGAGCAGCTCGATCTCCTCCTGAAGGGTGTCGAGGCCTGCGAGAAACGTGGCGAGCTGGAGAAGAAGCTCGTCCGCTCCGCGAAGACGGGCAAACCCCTCCTCGTGAAGGTGGGCTTCGACCCGTCCGCACCCGACCTCCACCTCGGGCACACCGTCGTCTTCCGGAAGATGCGGCACTTCCAGCGCCTCGGGCACACGGTCGTCTTCCTGATCGGCGACTTCACGGGGATGATCGGCGACCCCACCGGCAAGAAGGTCACGCGCCCGCAGCTCACGAAGGACGAGGTCCTCGCGAACGCGGAGACGTACAAGGTGCAGGTCTTCAAGATCCTCGACCCCGCAAAGACGCGCGTGGCCTTCAACTCCGAGTGGCTCTCGGCCCTCGGCGCCGAAGGGCTCGTCCGCCTCTCGGCGAAGTACACGGTCGCGCGCCTCCTCGAGCGCGACGACTTCGCGAAACGCTTTCGCGAGGGAAAGCCGATCGCCGTGCACGAGCTTCTCTACCCGCTGTGCCAGGGCTACGACTCCGTCGCGCTGGAGGCCGACGTCGAGCTCGGCGGCACCGACCAGCTCTTCAACCTTCTCGTCGGCCGCGATCTCATGAGGGAGTCGGGACAGGAGCCGCAGGTCGTCATCACCCTCCCGCTCCTCGTCGGCACGGATGGCGTCGAGAAGATGTCGAAATCGGCGGGCAACGCGATCGGCGTCACGGAGAGCCCGGACGAGATCTTCGGCAAGGTCATGTCCGTCTCGGACGCCGCGATGTGGGCGTACTGGACGCTCCTGACGGACCGCTTTCCCTCCGAGATCGAGGAGATGAAGGTGTCCGTCGTCGCGGGGACGCTCCACCCGAAGAAGGTCAAGATGGACCTCGGCCTCCAGCTCGTCTCCGACTTCCACGGCAAGGAGGCTGCGTTCGCGGCGCAGGAAGAGTTCGAGCGGCGCTTCGCGGGCGCCGGGGGCGCGGTGACCGCTACCGAGTTGAGCCTCTCCACATTGTTCCCAAGAGAAGATTTCTTTGAAAGGGGAATAGTGGACGTGCTCGTCGCTTGCGGACTGGCTCCGAGCAAAAACGTCGCGCGGCAGAAGATTCGTGAAGGGGCCGTCACGACGTCTCCCGATGGACGGGCCTGGACCAAGGCGGAGTCGCCGGCGGACGTGCTACGCGTGGGCTCTGGTGAGGGCGTGTTTCTTCGAATGGGAAAGAGATTCGTCCGGGTGAGTCAATGACGCTTCCCGTGGCGGGCCCTCTCCCCTCTTCACCTTCTCAGAATCTCTTCTGAAAATCTTCTCTTGAGGAAAACGAAGAACAAACGCGTCGTGCTGCTGGTCGGCGGAGCGGGCCGCATGGGCCGGCTCTTCGCGCGCTTCTTCCGGCGGAAGGGGTTCGCCGTGCGCGTCGCCGACCCTGCCGGCGCGCGACGCGGCTTCGCCGCGGGTACGTTCGACGACGCCGCGACCGCCGACATCGTCCTGATCGCGACGTCTCTCGGTCAAGCGGCCGAAACCCTTGCGGCCGTCCTCGATCGCCGCCCGAAAGGGCTCGTCTTCGATATCGCGAGCGTGAAGGCGCCGCTCCTGCCGCTTTTCACACGCGCGCGGAAGGAGGGCGTCGCGATCGCCTCGGCGCACCCGATGTTCGGCCCCGACGCGCGATTTCCCGGCCGCGACTTCCTCGTCTGCGACGCCGGCGACGCCTCGGCCGCGCGCCGCGTGGCGCGCCTGTTCGCCGGGGAGGGCCTGAAGATTCGGACGATGCCGGCGGCGGAACACGACCGTTGGGTCGGGCGCACGATGGGCCTCGCCCACCTCGTCGCGCTCGTCTCGGCTTTCGCACTCGCCGAGCTCGGCGTTGCGCGCGACGACGTGGACGGCCGCGCGACGACCTCCTTCCGGCACCTCCTCGCGCTCGTCGGGCCCATCCTCGATCAGGATCCCACTCTCACGCGCGCGATCCAGGCCGCGAACCCCGAGGCGCTCTTCGTGTTCGAGCGCCTCGCCGATCAGGTCGACGCTCTCCGGAGTCTTCTCTTCGGAGGCGACGCCTCTCGTCTCGACACCCGGCTCTCCGCCGTCCGTGCGGCGCTACGATGACCACGCGGCGCTGGCCGGGGAGCCCCGATCGGCGGATGATTCCGCCGGCTTGAGGGAGCGCGGAATCGCACGGGGATCGAAGCGGCGCGCGGCTTCAGCCAGCATCTCGCGAGGCGTTCCCCTCGCGGGCTCCTGGCCGAGCGCGCGAAGGGCGAATGCGAGGCTTACCCTGAGGCGCGCCTCGTCGAGCGTCTCGAGCGGCAACGCGCCGTCCCGCTTGCCGAGCTTCGCGCCGCCGGGCGAGAGAACGAGCGCAGGTGCGCGTACGCGGGGGTCGGCAGGCCGAGCGCCTGCTGAAGCGCAATTTGTCGCGCGGTCGAGTCGAGGAGGTCCGCTCCGCGCACGACCTCGGTCACATCCTGAGCGGCATCGTCCACGACGACCGCGAGCTGGTACGCGGACGGGCCGTCAGCGCGCTTGACGACGAAGTCGCCGACCGAGGCTGCGACGTCTTCGGAGAAAGAGCCGAGAACGAGATCTTCGAAGGTGAAGACGCCGGCCGGAACGCGGAAGCGGACGGCGCGGATCTCCTTTCCGGGCGGAAGGCTGCCGCGGCACGTCCCTGGATAGACGCCAGCCGGGGGTGGATCACCGCGGTCGGGGGCGGAAGCCGCCCGGGCGAGATCCGCCCGCGAACAGGAACAGGCGTAGACCATTCCCCTTTCTCGAAGAATCTCCAGCGCCGCGTCGTAGTGCGCGAGACGCCGCGACTGAAAAGCGACCTCCTCGTCCCACGTCAAGCCGTAGCGCTCGAGCGTTCGGAGAATCTCGTCCGCGGCTCCCGGGACGACGCGCGGCGCGTCGAGATCCTCCATCCGCACGAGCCAGCGCCCGCCGTTCGCACGGGCGAACAGCCACGAGCCCAGCGCGGCGACGAGGCTGCCAAGGTGCAGGGGTCTCGTGGGCGAGGGCGCGAATCGCCCGGTCGAGACGCTCACGGGGCGAGGTTAACCCGCGAATAGCCCTTCGCTTGACGCGGCCTCACGCGTTCCTTACGATCCACCGCTCTTCGGCGCGACACGGCGCGCGGCGGAGGATCGTGGTCTTTTACATTCCGCAGTAGCTCAATGGTAGAGCATTCGGCTGTTAACCGAAATGTTGTAGGTTCGAGTCCTGCCTGCGGAGCCATTCATTTTTCCCGCGAACACAAGCCGTTTGCGGTCGACACCAGATCCCGCGACATCTCGCGGGGTTTTTCGCTTTTACCGCCCAAAAAGGAAAGAAGTGACTCGTTGTCGATCCGTCGACGAGGCGAACTGAGAACGCTGGACTCTTCGGGCGAGGCAGCCTTTGACCCCTTGAGCCGCTCTCTCAAAGCTGTTCTTGTCGAGAGCGGCTGAGAGCGGTTGACGGGCTGCGGTCGAGGGTGTGAACGCGGTTAACTCAGTACGCCGTCGGCGGTAAATCACGGCCAATCCGGGGGGGGCCACCCCGAGGACCCTAGGCTGGCCGCAATCGAACGCTCGGAGGCGCGGTTCCATAGCTGCTTTAAGTGATTGATTAATAAGCACTTAACGCCACACACTGGGTTTCATTCGGAATCGTGGACTCGCGCCGCAAAACTCGTAGTGCAAGTACCTCAGCGTGATTTACTCAACGTCTTCCGATTCGCCCGACCTAGCCCAACATCACGCAAGGAAGACGGCCCGCGTGGCTACAGTGCGGCCCCGGCCGGCCGTCCGTCTCCGGAACGCGGCGCCCTCAGGTTTCCCTTGCCTTGTTGACCTAGAGAGAGCGTGCATGTCCCATGTCGGCGGCGCCCGAAAGCCGCGGGAAGGAGGGGGGAGATTGAATCCAACGTCGCCCGCTGAACGGGGAGCCGACGGCGCCGCCGTGGTACGCACCGCATCCGAACTCGCGGCTCTCAGCCATATGACCGGAGCCGAGCTAGCGGAGAAGTACCTCGCCCTTTTCGGACAAGCTGCGCGCTCTCGAAACAAGGACTTCTTGAGGAAGCGCCTCGCGTGGCGCATTCAGGAGCTGGCCGAAGGAGGCCTTTCGGAGCGGGCCCTCGCCCGCATCGAAGAGCTCGGGACGGACGCGCTCGTCTCATGGCGCTCTCGAGCCCGCGCCGGAACCCACGCCTCACCGCGCCCCCCATCCGAGGGTGCCGTGCGTGACCCGCGCCTCCCGTCCGTCGGCACCGTGATCCGGCGTATCCACGGCACGACCGACCACAGCGTGACCATCCTCGACGACGGCTTCGAGTACCGCGGCGAGCGATTCAGATCGCTTTCGAAGATCGCCCGCGTCATCACCGGCACTCCCTGGAACGGCTATCTCTTCTTCTTCGGTCGGGCAAACGGCACGAAGCCCCGGGCTGGAGCTCAGGGATGATGAAGAGCCGACGGAAGCCCGCGGCGGAGGTCGCTCCCATCACCCGCCGCTGTGCCATCTACACCCGAAAGTCGACGTCGGTTGGCCTCGAGCAGGACTTCAACTCCCTCGACGCCCAGAGGGAGGCCTGCGCCGCGTACATGAAGAAGCAGCTCGGCTGGAGTCTCGTGGACGAGCGCTACGACGACGGCGGCTTCACCGGCGCAAACATCGAGCGCCCTGCCTTCCAGAGACTCCTCGCCGACATCGATGAGAGAAGGATCGACGTCGTGGTCGTTTACAAGGTCGACCGCCTCAGCCGATCGCTCCTCGACTTCGCGAAGCTCATGGAGCGGTTCGGTCGCGCCGGAGCCTCCTTCGTGTCCGTGACCCAGCACTTCTCCACCGCCGACGCCATGGGGCGGCTGACGCTGAACATGCTCATGTCTTTCGCAGAGTTCGAGAGGGAGATGATCGGAGAGAGGACGCGCGACAAGATTGCGGCCGCACGGCGGAAGGGAATGTGGACGGGCGGCCCCATCCCCTTCGGCTACACGGTTAAGGAAAAGCGACTTGTCGTAAACGACGATGAAGCCGTCCTCGTACGCGAGATCTTCGCCCTCTACCTCGAGCAGCGCTCCGCTCTGGCCGTCGCTCGAATCCTCAACCAACGCCGTCTCTCATCGACATCCGATGGGGCCGATGCCGGCAAGTGTCGCTCCTGGACGAAGGCCGACGTCCTGCGACTCATAAGGACGCCCGTCTACGGGGGCTACATTCGGAGTCACGGCGAGTTCTACGACGGTGAGCATGAAGCCCTCGTCGACCGAGAGACGTTCTCACGCGCAGGATCTCTCCTGAACGTGGCGGCAAGGACGACGAACGATCCATCTCGTAACCCGGACTACATTCTGCGCGGGCTTCTCCGCTGTGCGTGCTGCGGCTCGGCCTTTACGCCGGCCTCGACCCGGAGGGGGCGGACGGAATACCGCTACTACCGCTGCATCAGGAGGGACAAGGAAGGGAAGGAGGCGTGTCCGTCGTCGCCTCTCCCGGCCGACGCCATCGAGGCATACGTGATCGAGCGGCTAAGGGAGTTTGCGGCGGAAGAGACGTCTCGCGATGCCGTGCAAGCCGAGACCTCGTGGGTCGGCCGCTGTCTCGCTGACTTCGATTCCATCTGGGACATCCTCACCCCCCAGAACCGGGGCCGGCTGGTCCGCGCTGTCGTCGAGGCAGTCGAGGTCGACGAGCCAGCAAACCGGGTTAGGCTCCTCATAGTCGAGCCCAGCGACGCGCCCTCGGCAGCTCCCGACCCGGAGCAATGCGAGGTGCCCGCATGAGCGGGAGAAGCGGGAGAGTGATAGCCGGTGAGCTACATCGGGTCAGGCGCGGGCGACGAGAGCGCTTCGCCGCCACGCCGCCCCAGTGCCCCTCTGAACGCCCAGCCCGCGTCGCCGTCACGCTCGCTCTCGCCCACAGGATCCGGCAGGGGATTCTCGCCGGAGAGATCAAGGATCAAGCGGAAGCCGCGCGCAAGCTCGGTCTGACGAGAGCGCGACTCTCGCAGATCCTCGACCTGACGAACCTCGCGCCGGATCTGCAAGAGGAGATCCTGTTCCTTGAAGCAATCGACGCCCGCGAGCCCCAGACTGAGCGGGCGCTGAGAGGCGTGCTTCGTTTCTGGGCGTGGGCGGAGCAGAGGGAGAACCGCGGGGAACGCCCGTCCGCCCCATCCGCGTCAGCGTAAGTCGGAACTAATGGAACGGCGCGATGAGGGCCCGGAAGCGTCAGCCCGCACCGTGCTGCAGGTGGCAGCCGACGCGACTCCAGGCTCGCCCCAGACGAACCTCTGGCCCGAGCTCGTGACCGCTGGCCGTCGTCGTCCCCTCTTCGTGCGGCGCCCGTGAACGGCGCGAGCCGCTCAGGGCGCTCTAATTCTCGAGGCCCTCGAGTGGCTGCGCACGCTCGCTCTCCTCGCCGACGAGCGCCACGCGGCCGCCGCGCCTTACCTCCGTATGACGCTGTTTTTTGCGGGCGTCGCTCTCACGACGGCCCTCTCGCTGCTCGCCTTCCGGTCACGCGCCGTTAAGGAGCATTTCCGGCTTCTCTGAAGGCAAGGGCCGTCCAAATTGAGCTGGGTGGGCTCCAATGCTCTCGCGCGAAACTTCGCCTTCACCGGCTGCTCGCCAGCTGACGCACCGTCGTCGCCTAACATAACGAGGTTGACAGACCTCGATCCCCGAACGACGCTCGGGCTCATAAGCGAGCGACAGGCCGCAATACGCGAGCGCCTGCAGCGGCTCGTCGGCCCGGGGCCCGCCAGTTTCTACGCCGATGCTTGCAGGCTTATGTCTCGCGACGCGGTGCCCCTCGAATCGATGACCCACCTTGTTTCACACCTTCTTCGCGAGGTTGAGAGCGCGATTCGCGACGTTCTCCAACCAATTTCCCAGAGGCCTGACGTTACGAAGAAGAAGACGAGGAAAAGGAAGAAGTCTGGAGACGACTCGCACCGAGAGGAAATCGTCCGAGCGCTGGTTAGCCTTGGCATCCCGGAAAATGAATCGGTCGCCACCGCATGGTTGCGGCTTCCGGGCAAGGCGAATGAGTATGGTTTTGCCGCCCGGGCTCACCGGGACAACCTCGCGGCGCCGCGGCCTGTCGACGATGAGTTTCGTTCATTCTGGAGGGATGTGGAGCCGCTGTTTGCCGTCGTCCTCGACAGGTTTGAGGCGAAGTACCTCTCCTCTGGGTCGCTCATCGAGCGGCTCAAGGGTATCGAGAATCCGTCAGTCGAGGACGCAAAGGAGTTTCTCAAGCATGTTCCACACACCTTCACGGCCCACCAGCGGTTCTTCTCGGGTCTCGGGAATCCCGCCTGGCTTGAGCCGCTTCGCGCCGCGGGGGCATTGCGTCGTCCTCCAGCGGCTCTAACCCGCGAGCAGGATGGCAAGCACTTCATCGAATACCCCGGCTGGCCGGAGGGTGAATATCTCGAGAGGATGGCCGCGAACCCGGGCGCTCAGGGGGCAGTGGCGGGGATACTCTTGGAGTTACCCGAAACCGACAATCTCCGCATCCACTATCATCTCGTGGGTGCCGCGCTGGCCTTACCTGTGGAGGCCGCCGCGGCATGGGTCGAAGGCGAACGCGCGTGGCTCGAACGCCAGGGTTTCCTCCCCCTCACGATCCTAGCGAACAGGCTCGCCACGCTTACATCGCGTTTGGCCTCAGGCAAGTTCAACGGGCAGGCTCTTGGGCTCCTCAAGAGCCTGCTCGCACTCCAAGTTCCGCCTTCAGCCGAGAACTCGGCGGACGAAGAAGCTGCGCTCTATTACCGCCCCGAACCACGGGCGCACGTCGATGCCTGGCACTACTCACAAGTGCTTGAGGTTGCAGTTCCCGTCCTCGTTGCCGCGGACAATTTTGGAACGCTGACGGTTCTGTGTGACCTCCTTGAAGAGGCGATTGCATTCTCGGGACTAAAGCGTACCGCTGGTGCAGGCGACACCTCGTACATCTGGAGGCGTGCCGTCGAGAACGACGGGGAAGCGCACGCGGACGAGATCGCGAACACCCTCGTCACGAGCGTCCGGCGGGCGGCTGAAATCGTAGCTACGAATCCCACAAAACTGGCGGCTGTCATCGCACTCCTCGAGTCCCGCGCGTCGGCGTCATGGATCTTCCCGAGAATCGCACTTCACCTTCTTCGCGTGCGCGGCGATTTTGCTGCGAGCGCAGTGGCCGACCGGCTCACAGATCCGACGCTTTTCTACCAACTGTCCGTCCGACACGAGTACACACTCCTCCTTCGAGACGCATACTCCCGTCTCGACTCATCGACGTGCAGTTCTCTTCTGACGCTCATCGACGGAGGGCCGAACATTATGGAGCCGGACCGATTCTCGGAGGAGGAGCTCACCGGCTTTCGCCGAGCCTGGACGCGAGACCGGCTCGCAGCAATCGCGCCTCTGCTTCCGCCTGACTGGAGCGCTCGATACAACGCGCTGGTTGAAGACCTGGGAGAGGCGCGCCACCCAGAGTTCCCCGCGTTCGCATCATCGTTCGGCTTTATCGGAAGCGAGACGCCGAAGACCGGAGAGCAGCTTCGGATGATGCCGCCCGAGTCAATCGCTGAGTTCTTGCGAAGTTGGCGATCGAGCGAGGAAGGGATTCATGCCACCTCGCCCGAAGGCCTCGGACGCGCGCTGGCTGGCGCGGTCAAGGAAGACCCCGCAAAGTTCTCCGCTAACGTCGAACTCTTCGCCAATTTGGACCCCACGTACGTACGTAGCCTACTCGAGGGTTTCCATTTGGCATCGCAGAACGGCCTGGCTATCGAATGGGCGCCGATTCTTCGCCTCTGCCACGGCGTTGTCGAGAGGCCCTCCGTGGTGGCCGCTCCGGGCACGACGGTGCTCTTCGGACCCGACACCGACTGGAACTGGGCCAGGGGGATGGTGCAGGTGCTCCTTGAAGCCGGCCTCGCCGAGGGCCCAGCGCAAATTCCGATCGAACTACGCGCCGAGGTCTGGAAGGCGCTGGTTCCCCTCACTTCGGATCCAGATCCCACCCCCGAGCGGGAGGCAGAGATAGCCGCACGATCGGACAACCGCTTTGACTTAACGCAGTATGGCCTCCGTGGTCGCGCGCTTCGAACCGTAGTCAGGTATCTCACCTGGGTCCGTAGGAATCTAGGTGATGGCTGGACTGGATTCGCGACCGTGCCGGAGGCGGCCAAAGTACTCGCGGAACATCTGGATCCCACACACGATTCCTCCGTTTCGGTAAGAGCTCTCTACGGAGAGACGCTGCTGACGCTCATCTCGCTCGATCGCGATTGGGTCAGGGCGCAGTTGTCAAAGATCTTCCCGCGTGAACCGATCAGTGCTCCCCTTCGCTTCGCGGCCTGGAACGCCTTTCTTCGAGTCTGGCGGCCGGGGCTCGGACTCCTCGATCTCCTGAGGGATGAGTACGCCGCAGCAACAGCAGCCCTGCCCGGTAGCACTGGAGACGACAAATCCCTGCCCGCCCACGACACCGCGCTCGCCGAACACCTCATGATTCTCTATGGGCTCGGCGAGACCGGCTCGGAACCCGATGGCGTTATCGCAAGATTCTTCCTGCGGGCATCTGACCGCCTTCGGGCGCACGCGCTCTCGTTCGTGGGACGCAGCTTGGGTGACGAGAAAGGGAGTGAAATCCGTGAAGCTGTCCTCGATCGTTTCCGCAATCTCTGGAAATGGCGTCTCGAAGGCGAAGAACCGGATTCCGGGCGGACACGGGAACTCCTGGCTTACGGATGGTGGTTCGCCTCTGGGGCATTTGACACGGAGTGGGCTGCGGCCCAGCTCGTCGACGTATATGAGAGGACGGGGACTGCCCCTGCGGATTACTGGGTGCTCGTTCGACTCGCGAAGGTCGCCCACACGATCCCACGGCAAGCCGCGGAGCTTCTAAGAGCTATGGCGAAGGATCCGAGTGACAGCCTCCAGTTCTCTGCTTGCCGCGCCGAGGTCGCGAAAGCCCTCACTCCAGCCCTCGAAGGCTCGGACCCCGATGCTCGAGCGATCGCGACCGAGGTGATAAACCGGCTCGCCTCGAAGGGCGCGTCGGAGTTCGGTTCGCTGCTCGGCGAGTAAACTTGGACGAATGGAAACCCTGTTATGACGCTCCCAACTCCTTTGCCGCAAGACGCGGCCCGGTGAACCCTAGAGAATACGCACCGCACCATCGGACTTTGCCGCCTGGGAAGAGATCGACGTCGTGCAGAGTGGTGAACGTCCCGCCGGCGGTCGGTTCGACGTGGACCGTCAGCGGATCTGGTAGCTTTCGCCTCAGAGGAGAATCCTAGTGGATAAGTCCGATGCCGGTCTGAAGGCCTACATCACCAACATTTTGAAGAAGAACAAGTCGCTCACCGAGCGCGAGGTCAAGGCAGCTGTCGGGAAGGGCCTCAAGCTCGGCGGAAAGCCGATCGGTGCTGGCGTCATCCGTAAAGTCCGGAGGAGCCTCGGGATCGACCGTCCCCGGGCCATCGCGTACGCCCGGAATCTCCTGGCGAAGACCCCGACCCTCGAGGGCAAGAAGGTCATCGAGGAACCGGGGGAGAGGTTCGGGATCAGCCTCGGGGCGCCCGACGTCTCCCGCCTCCGCCCTGCTGGCGCCGGGAGGAAGAGGATGTCCCGGAGGAAGAGAGCGCCCAGGACGAAGGTCGAGGTTCAGCTCACGAGGAAGAGTCAGGGATCGTCCGGAGCGATCTCGGTCACGTACGACGCTAAGGGAACCCCGGAGGAGGTCGCGCACTTCTTCCGGTCCCTGGCGCAGTAGAGCCTCTCCTCACGACCGAGAACCCCGTTACGACTGCCGATCCCCGAGTCTGCCGACCGCGATTCCCCTAATTACACGGGAACGGAGGCGTCGGAGGAGACGGATCCTATGAGTGCCGCAGCGACTGAGAAGAGCGGGCTTTCCAACACCACGCGCTCGCGCCGGGCCTCGATCGGTTGCTGGCGAGCCTGCTCGGCTGACAGTATTCAACCTGCCCGTCTTCACGCTCATGGCCGGTGACCAGATGGTCCAGGACGGCGGCAACTACCGGATCCCGAGGCGGAACGTGATCTCCCAACGTCGCGCAGAGAAAGCGGCTTCAGGGGACCGCTGAGTCGGGTGTAAACTCGTACCCTGATGCCGGGTAGAGCGCGAAGAAACCACCAGCGACTTCGATACCCCGACGACAGGGCGGCCTCTGCTGCAGCGCGGACGCTTTCGCTCGATGAATTGCGTGGCAAGACGACGCCCGGCAAGCTGAACGATCCTCATGTGCGCGGAATCCTTCTCGGCGCGGCGTCGTTCACGAGTGTCGAGATCGCGGCGTCGATGGCGGGCGTGAACCCGAGCAGCGTGTATGAGCTTCGCAAGCGAGATCCCGAGTTCGAGGGGCAGTGGCAGACGGCGAGGGCGCGCATGTGCCTCTCGCTTGAGATGTCGATGCAGGTGGTTGGAGGCGACCCGAAGAACCCGCGCTGTGTTGAGGCGGCGAGGCTCATCCTTCAGGCTAACAAGCCCGATGTCTACAGGCAGCGGTCGAAGTTAGGCCCGGCTTCGCGGTCTGGCCGAAGGCTTCACAGTACCGGCATATCGCGGTCTTCAACCCCGAGAAACTGATCGCTAACTGTCGGCTTTATGACTTCTCTTGTAGGGGCGCAATGGGAATTGCGACGTCAGCTGATGTGCTTAGACCAGCGGCGTCGCCCTCGGTCGCGGACGCAGCGGGCACACGTCGCCCCCAGCGGCGCTCTCCGCTGATGATCGTGACGGCCAGTCAGGCTGCTTTTCGAACCAGCACAGGCAGCAGCCGTTCCGCGTCGAGGTAGTCGATGCGAAACGGCGGGTCCATCGGGCCTTCGCCCGGCCTGCCGCGCGGGGGAGGGATCGCGGAAAGGTGGGATGGCGTCCGTCCGAAGTAGACCTCTGCCGGTGTTGCACCACCGATTCCCTGATGTGGGCGAAAGTGCGCGTAGTGGAAGAGGCCCAGTTCTACCTTCTCCATCAGGTGTTCCGCTGCCGACGGCCGCAGCAGGCGAAGCCCGAGCGTGTCCTTCAGCGTCCTCCACAGCCTCTCGATTAAGGCGATCGAGCCCTTCTTCCCGATCGCCCCGAACCTCTGCTTCACTCCGAGCAATAGCAGCTTCCGGCGAAAGATCTCGCCAGTGAAGCAGCGCGCCCGATCCGAGACGAAGTGCGCCGGCCGTCCATGGCTCTTTGCCGTCCTCGAGACAAACCGGGCGATCTCAGATGCCGACGCCTCCTTGGAAAACGCCCTGGCCGAGAGGGGCATCCTCGAGAACGCATCGAAGACGACCGCGACCTTGAAAGTCACGATCCCGAACAGCCCTTTCACGTCCGTCAGATCCACCATCCAGACGTGATTCGGGCGCTTTGCCCTCACGGCTCGCGGAACCGTCGAGGCCGCTTCTGGACCCCGGGGTGCCGGCCAGCGCTCCCTGCGGATCCGTCCCACCGTCCTCGCCGACAGCTTCCAGCCCGCGCGGGCCAGCGTCCGTGCGATCAGATCGTTCCCACCGAACCCGGCCAGTTCCATCGTCTTGACCATAGCCCTGACCACGTCGGCGAAGCGGCGAACAGGAGGATTCGGAGCAACCAGGGGACGTGGGGCGTCTCCGTCGGCGCTCGTCGCCTCCATCTCCCACCTTGCGATCGTCTCCGTCGACACCCGAAACATGACAGCCGTCTCGCGTTGCGACAGGCCGAGAAAGCTCCTGATCCGCAGGATCCGGAATCGTTGCTCGGGTGGGTAATGCGGACGGTGGCGCTCAGGCACCTTGTCCCAGCGTGCCCCGAGTATCCCGGCCGCCTCACGCGTCATTCTGAGGAGCAGGGCACTCTCTTCGGCCCTTTCGAACATCCTCGCCGCCGTCACACCTGAGTCCCGCAGCTTCCCGAGCGCCGAGCCGAGGGCGAGGCCGAAGAGGTGCGAGGCGCGCAGAAGGGCAGGCAGCGCCGCTGGAGAACTGCCGCCTCGCGGCGGTCGGGAAGAGTGCATGACGGGCCCCCGCCGGGCCAGAATGCCCGTCTACGGGGTAAGGTCAAAATACCTCGGCCGCACCGAGAAAGAGACAGAATGGCTCCGGTTTCACGCGCCGCAGGCCCCCGGCAATTCCCATTGCGACCCTACAGCACCCATCGGGTTTCGTTCTTAGCGTTCACCTTCGAGTCAGCCGACCGTTCAGGCACAACCACGCGGCTAGGTGTTTGAAAGGGGTGGCTCATCGACTGGTTCTGGGATAGCGAAGGAGCGAGAGCAGCGCCAGCCGTCGGAAAGTATCTGTGGAGGCAGCGCGTTTACGGCCGCGATGTGAGACACCATCTCTCGGAACTCTCGCGTGGACATGATGCCCTTCATGTCGTTTACGAGTCTTGTTTCGACTGCGACGCTCGGAACGTTGGGCGCCTCAACATGGTCAAGCGAAGGCCAATTCCAATCCGTGTTCTTGCCGGGCGCGGCGAGCGAGAGCGAAAGGTGAGAATACAGCCCTAAGCCGCCGCAGGCGTGAAGCGCTTGAATGATTGCGTCGCGCCATTCAGAGGCGCGTCCGAGGTCCAAGGCGGGAAGCCCACGCTTCTTCAACCATTTCTTGGCTCGCGCGCGACAGCGTGTTACTTGGCTTTCCACCCATGACCGCCAACGGTTCTCGCCACCCGCACTCTTGGTCCACGGTGGAAGAGCCACTTTGGGCTTGATCACAGACAGCCTCCTTTGTGACGCGTAACGACATCAATCTCAGCGGCGAGAGAAGCGAGTCGGCTGCAGCGTGCTGTCTAGTCGGCGCGTTTCGCCTACAACCGGGGTCATCCGGCAGTTACCCGTGCACTCGTGGATACTTGAATTCCGGCAACGTTCAAGCTGGGTTTCAGTTCTCGAATGAGTTCGCGCTCGAATCTTGGAATCTCGCGAACCAGATCCGGAACAAAGATCACCCAGGCCACCGACAAATGCTCGCGGATATAGCGAACGGTTCCCTCGCCCGGGGCCAGCCTGAACTTGCGGCCGATACTGCGCCGGAAGACGCTCTTGTCCACGCAGACATTTCCGCTTCTCAGAACGTTGCAGCCGCGCTGGAAGTCGTCAGCGGGAGTTCTGAACTTCGTTTCTCGTGACTCGAGATACGTCGGATTGAGGTGCTGGCTCCAGATTCGCCCTCTCAACCCACCTCGATTTGAAGCCTTCCCGACGTAGAGGACATCTCCGGAGCTCGCGGATGACCAGACATAAAGACCCTGCGAGATGGGAATTTCGTCGCGAGAAAGGGTCTTCGCTTCGTGCCTCGCCTGGAGCAGCACTTTCATCTCGTCAAGCGTCATTAGCGCGTCCGACTAACGATACCGAGTTCAGCGGCGAGCGCAAGCGAGGCCGCTTGCAGCAGGTCTTAGACGGCCCTCTTTGGGTTAGACCGCCCAGAGGGCTTCCGTAAGCGCTTCGGCGAGCCCGAACGCATCCCTGTGGACAACGGAGCAGCCCGGCGAGGCCTTGCCGCTGCGTACTTGTGAGCCTCGGCGAGCAGGCTGTGGATGAGTGCCCACGGAGCCGGAACGTCGACCCAGGCGCTGACCCACCCGTACCGGCCAGAATAGGGAGTCTTGAAGAGACCGAAGTGTTCGACTAGGAACTCCTGGCGATCACGATCGGCCAAGACCGCGATCGAGGGCCGACCATGAAAGACCTCGAACGCGGCGATCGTGTGGCCGCCAACGTGGAACGTGGGATGCCCCCACGCGATCTTCTCCTCCATGCCGGTGAGGGCGCGACATTCGCGACGGAGCCATGCGAGGGCATTGGTCTTTCTGGTCGCTTCCATTACGACTGGCTCCCGCGTCAAAGTGAAGTCGCCTCATGTCGCGTGGTTCCACGGGGCGCATAACGATACGCGCTCCCCGGCGAGCGCAAGCCGTCAAGAGCTCGGGGGCCTCACGGCGGATCTTGGCCTCTGCGCCGTCGCGTATACCCCGAACCCCGTCGGTCGCGTGCAGCCCGGAGTCGGGCACGCGCGAAACCCTGGCGATCCCTTCCGCACATGGACGATGCGCCGGCAGTCGCGGCAGAAGTAGTTGTCGTAGTCGGGAAGGTTCGAGCCAATCGGGGTGAAGGACTCGCGGACGGAGCCAGCGTTCACGAAAGCTCCATGGCCGAGGTGGTCGGAGGCGGTGCCATCGCGCGACGGTAGCACTCGTCGCAGAGCCTCTCGCCGGATTCGCTGTGGCGCGGAGGGAATCTGCGAGACTTCTCCCGTGAACATCCTCGACACGATCGACGGCGCTAAACGGGCCTTTGAGATCGCCGGCCGCGGCTGCCTGGTTCGGATCGGCGAAGACGAGCCGCGCTACGCGACGGTGGCGGAGGTGACAGCCCGGCTCGAGCCGCATTCCGAGACGACGATGCTGCTCACAGCCGTCAGCGAGGCGGTGGAGCGCTACGACCCGTCAACCGAAGCCGTGATCCTCCTCGAAACGGAGAGCGGCTTCCAGGTCCTGATTCTCAGCCCTGAAGGGTGGGATTACGTAGGCGGGCTCGAGTTCGGGTAGGCTGTCTAGGCTCAGCGGCGGGCGAGGGCGAGCCTGCCGCCGTGGCAGTCGCAAACGTGGCAAGAACCTCGACGACCGAGAGCTTGTGTTTTCTTGGAGGGAGAAGACGACAGACCACCCGTGTTTGATCTCCAGGAGAGTCCAGATAACGTTCGGGCGTCTACGTCTGCGTGGGTACGTCGGGAACCCACACATAGCCGTCCGCATCGATCAGATGGGCCTCCCGCAGCCCGTATCGTTTGTCGGTTGCTGCCGCCAAGACTTTGTAGGCCAAGCGTCGCGCCGCAGCTTCCGATGCGTCAGGGTCGCACCCGTGTAAGCGCAATTCTGTGCCGGCGCCTCGCTGGGTTAGCCCCGTAATCACACCTTCCATCGCATGCCCTTCGTACGTGTGATCCGCATGGAACATCCACTCAGCTCCATACCCCTGGACCACAGCAAAGTCCGGGTCGGAATAGACCACCTTTATCCTCAGCACCTCCCGCTGGAAATGCAGGGCCCTCTCGATGTCAGGCACCAACAGATTGAGCGTCAACGCCTTGAGCGAGCGACCATACTCGCGCGCAGACATCCAGGGCTCACCAGTCCGTAGCTTCATCGGGACTCCTTATCCCCAGAAGATGTGCGTGGAGTCGTCCTCAAGTTCGCGAACTAAGCGAACCAGATCCCTTGAGGAGCCGACGTTTTCGTACGCTTGCCAGCGGCCGGTATGGTGAAGCCAGAAGAGCCGCCAACGCCCGTCTGGCTGGTAGTGAAAGCGCGCGATAGGGCACTTGGTTTCGAGTTCGCGGACTCGGAAGTGGCGGCGGCACTCCAGGACAATGATGTCGCTGCCGCGAGCCTTGACTTCAAGCCGCACCTTGTCGCGAATGCGAGGGGAGAATTTTCGCGCAGCGAACTGCTCGAGTAGCTTGATGAGGCGCTGACCCTGGAACTCGGGGATCGGCACGACCGCACTTCCGTTCCACGCCTGAGGATATCGTTTCGATGAAGACGAAAAAAGGGCTGTCCTCGCTGACGTAGGAACCTCCGAGGAGGTGCGGCTAGCGCAAGCCGTCACGGGGCCGGAATCCGAACGCGGACCTTGGCCGCGGCATCGTCGCGTACGCGCCGAAACCCGTCAGCCGTGAACATCCCGGAGTCGGGCATGCTCGAAACCCGGGTGATCCTTTTCGCACGTGGACGATCCGACGGCAGTCGCGGCAGAAACAATTGTCGTAGTTCGGAAGCTCACGTCGGTAGACGCCGATCATGGGTTAGCTATGATGCCGGCCGCTCGAAGCCACGCTGCGACCTGGCCTCTGTGATGCACTTCGTGATCGAGGTTGCCGCGGACGAGGACCCACCAGAACGTGACGACCCCACCAAAGCGCTGATCGGGAACGGTGGCATCGAGCTGAGCGGGCGACAGAGACTCGAGGACGGCCGCGCGCCGCCGACCTAAGGCCTCAAGCTCATCGCATAGGGCCGTGAACTGTTCTCGAGCCGAGATGTTTGTCGTACCGGCGCGGCCAACCATGGGGGTCAAGCTGGGTTCGGCCATCTTGCGGAAAAGCCATTGATCGGCTTCGATCAGATGAAAGGCGACGTCTGCGAAGGTCATAGATCCAGGAGTGAGCCGCCAGTTTTCAAAGCCCGGGCGCACGAGGGAAAGGCGCTTAAGGGATGAACCCCGAACCTCCTTCGACCATTCCGCGAGCCGCCGCGATTCTGGATTCAAGCCGAGCCTCTACTCTTGAGGCGACCAACGATATTCCTTTCCCTCACGCTCGAAAGCCGGGCGATCCCTTCCGCGCATGGATGATGTGTCGGCAGTCGCGGCAGAAGTAGTTGTCGAAGTCCGGCAGGTTCGAGCCGATCGGGGCGAAGGATTCGCGGGCAGAGCCGACGCTCATCTCTTCGGGCTCCCGTCGAGGATCTCTCGAAGAATCCTCACCATCGCTTCGCGTCGTGACGCCAGCCCCCATTCTTCCTCCCCCCCGTCTCGGGCCTCAAGAAGTTTGATGAAAATTGCTCGATCCTCGTCGGACAGCGCGCTGAGGCGCCGCTCTATTCGCACGCAGATTGCCTCCTTCTCGACCGGATCGCTCGACGTCACGAACTCGCGGGCCTCTTGCCAGCACATTTCGAAGAGTTCTTCTTCGCCCGCGTCCGACATCGTCTTCATGGATTCACCCGCGCATGTGGGTTGAGCCTATCAGGGCCCTTCACCCCTACGCTCGCGGTGGCGTTCCATTTCTTTCGAGGAGTGTCCCGGAGAAGGAGCGGCGCGGCGGGAGAGTCGATCTCACCGCCGCGCGCGGGGAGCAGATACCACCGCAAGCGCCGGCCGCTTGATGCGGTCGGGCCGTCGCGCCTTGAAGGCCGGCGGCTCAGTGGGGGAAGGGCGACATCCTGTCACGGG
>PLZI01000057.1:0-691 GCA_003152095.1 Acidobacteriota bacterium
GCATCACAGCCTCCTTCGAGACTAGGTCATTCTATGAGGCGAGTTTACGCCTGCCTAACGATATCGAGTTCAGCGGCGAGCGCAAGCGAGTCCGCTGCAACGAGCTGTTAGGCGGCGGCTCGACCTACCGAAGAGGTCTCCGCTTGCGCTTGACCTGCGAGGTCGAGGATATGGGCGCTATGGCTCGTCACCTACGCCACCGGCACATCCGGCAAGAAACGTGAACGTACCTGCCGCAACAGCCTTGAGGTTCTGCATGTCGATTACCCGCGGTGCGTGCTGCAGATAGCGTGCGCCACTCCTCTTGTCGTGTGTGTAGCGAAACTCCTGCCCGGACGAATCGATCTGGTGAAACTGCTCGAGCACTGCCTCAACTGCCGAGACCGTATCGGGTTCCCCCTCCGGCCACCGCGTTAGGATGAGCGGCTTCACGAGTTGCCAGAGATCGTTGAGATTATGACCGCCGAGAGCTCTCTCCTCGGAAGCCGAGTACGGCGTAGGCAAGCCGGCGCGTAAGAGAGCCTTGAGTTGGAGTTCCATCGCGTGGCGGTAGAGATAGGCCGCCGGAAAGAAGAACTGGTCGGCGTGAAGGATGCTCTCCGCTGCGCCGTCGACAACGAAATGGCCGGCGGCCAGGAAGCCCTCGGCCAGAAAACCGAGGTCGTCAGTGCCGAACCAATCCAGGTGGGCC
>PLZI01000057.1:747-38370 GCA_003152095.1 Acidobacteriota bacterium
TCGTGCCCTGACTGCCAGACAAGGATCTTGGTGCTCGGGTCTTCGTGCCCGGAATACGGCCGACCATACTGGCGGCTGAGGAGTTCCAGAAGCGCTTCGTTCGCGGAAGCCGTAGCATTCTGAAGGTCGAGAGTGATACTCGAGAGTAGCCGTGTGTTCGGATCGAACGCGTAGTACGCGGTGAAGTTCAGGCCTTCCCAGGTCACGGGGGCCTTGAGAAGAACCTGGTTGTCGCGGGACCGCTCGTGTGGCTGGTCGGATGGGTCGGCAGGCACGGCAGTGCCCTTTGATGCTGCCGTGACCTCGGAAGCGCTCATGCCCCACCGGGTGTACCGCCAGTCCCTGACGGGTGATGTCTTCTGGCAGCCGCTCAAAGGAAGGGCGGTGATGAGCAAGAGCGCCGTAGACGTGAGATATGAGGAGAGGTTCATTCCGATTCCGCCACCTAACGATATCAAGCTCAGCGGCGAGCGCAGCGAGTCCGCTGCAGCGCGTTGTTAGGCGCCAGCGGGCTTATGAGCCTTGAGCGCCGCCTCTGCCGACTCTTGAAGTTCCACCGCCACCCTCCAAAACCAGAGCTGCGCATCCTTAACCGCCTGGAATTCGGAGTCGGAGAGGGCCAGGTCGGTGGGCAGCTTGGGATGCATGAGCCGGTTACGGATGCGAATGGCCTCACGAAAGGCTTGCCACCCCCGCCCCGACACGTCCAGCTTGTAGGTGCTACCGAAGCAGTGGGCCGCGACAGCGAAGACGAAGCGAATATTGCGATCGAGTGGGATGAAACGATCGATTCTCGTAACCGCTTCACCGCTGTCCGATACGTCGTAGGCCTCTTCACGAAGAAGGGCCACCTCGGCTTGATTGGGCGATACGACATGTAGGACGGGTTCCTCAAGGACGAGCTGTTTCGTGAGGTACGCCCACGCCTCAACGTAGGCGAAAAACGAGCGAACGTAGGTGCGGAGTGCAAAAGGGGAACGGTCTGTTGAGGTGTAGAGCTCGATCCCCGCCGTCATGTCGGCCACCAAAGTGTTGATGAGTTCCACGAACGCGCTTTGATCGATCATCTGGCGCCTAACGATATCGAGTTCAGCGGCGAGCGCAAGCGAGTCCGCTGCAACAAGGGGTTAGGCGCCACTCGCTCGGCGGAGACGCTCGATGAATTCAGGACTGTCGAGAGACGCCAACACGAGCTTGAGCTGGTCGGTTAGGACGCCGAAATACCACGTGACTGCTTTGATGAGGACGTTAAGGTCTGCGACGGTGAGATCGAGCGCGGATGGGTCCTTCGGGTGTGTGAGCCTATGCCGGATCTGAACGGCTTCGACTAAACATTGCCAGCCGTGCTCGCCGACCGGCAGCGCGGACGAGACGCCGTAGACGCGGCCGAAAAGACCGAAGACGAACCGAGCGCGCCTCTCGAACGGAACGAACCTGTTGCGAGACCTTGGAGTGCCGTTGCCATCGAGCTCCCACGTGCTTTCGGGGAGCGCGCCGGCCTCCGCAGACGATAAGGGCGCGAGGCCGACATCGTGTGCGGCTTGGACGATGACGGCCATTTCATAGATGAGGCCTTCGGCGTACGCGAAGAAGGAGCGAACGAGGGCTCGCGCCCAAAACTGATCGAGGCGTTCCTCCGCGGTGGCCGCATGTGTGACGACGTCAAGACAACGCTGGGTATCGGCACCCAGCACGTCCCTGACAGCTCGGAGTCGGTCCGGACTGATGGATGTGAGAGCTGACTTCTGCATGTGCCACCTAACGATATCGAGTTCAGCGGCGAGCGCAAGCGAGTCCGCTGCAACGAGGGGTTAGGCAGGGCTGGGCGAGTATCGTAGGTGCGAAGGGAGGGCGAGATGACGTGGGTTGTGGCGGGTGCGGCTCTTCTGGTGATCGGTGTGTTCCTGGAGGGAAGGAGACAGGCCCGTCTGTACGGAAAGCCCTCGGGCAGACCGAATCTGGCGGGTGCGGGCATGCTGGAAGTGCAGAACATGTTGCAGGGGGACCGGCACGTAGAGACGCTGGTACGCCAGGCCAAGGGCGACGAGGTGGTTGATGCCGAGCAAGATGAATCTGGCGACGGCGCGAACGACGGCGCTGTAAAGCGGGGCCCGGACGTGCGTGCGCGGGGAAACCGGACAGCAGGATAGGGAGCCGACCGAGCGTTCAGGTGGGTGGGCTTGCGGTGGGGTCGGACCAGCGAGGTGGTGCTGGGCTCCACGGCCGGAAGACGCCTGCCGTTGACCGAGGAGGAGTGCCGACCTCCTTTGCCCTGCCTAACGATATCGAGTTCAGCGGCGAGCGCAAGCGAGTCCGCTGCAACGAGCTGTTAGGCCGCGTGCTGAGTGCCCCGCGGCGCATGTTGTGGTAGAACTACTTGACCTTCTCGACGGCCGGCGCCTGCGCGAAGAGCTGGATGTCGAGCACCGAGAAGTCCCCGCTCCTCGTTCCGGTTGGCTCGGCAGAGTCGTTGGGGTTCCAGATCGGCACCTTCTTGTCTTTCTCTACGGCCACGTACCCCGGCTTCTCGAAGAGGTAGTGGTAAGTCAGGGTCGCGTCGTTCAGGAACGTGGCCCAGGTGCCGTCCTTCCTGGTCGTAAGCTCCTTCCTGAAACTTGAAATAGCTTTCGTCGTGATCGTTACTTTCACGTCGGCGACGGGGTCACCCTTTCCGTCTGTGACCTTGCCCGAAATTCGGCCCTGCCGCCCACGCTCAGCGCGGATTGGCGTGATTGGAAGGAGGAGCAAGGCGAGAAGAGCGCCAGCGAGGGCGCGCGAGACGCGGTGTTGCTGCATCGAAAACCTCCAACGTTGATCCCATCTCAGACGCAAGAACCGAGCCGCTACGGGTGGCCACTTCCGAGTACGCGCGACTAACAAGAAGTAGGCGGAGAGGGGTCGCACGAAATGGACGGATGCGATGTCCGCCTATGCGCTCTTGGAGTGGCTCGCATGACTGCATTTAAGTGCCTAACAGGGACCATGATGTGCCGTGGAGAAGAAGGTGGTTGTGGGTCTGATAGACGGACGGATTGTCGATCTATCACTCGCCGAGATAGGCGGACTTGGCGGCATGAGTTTCGCTCTAGTCGGTCGCCTTTGCCCTGACCTCGGCCTATCGCCTTCATCGTCTTCACCCTGATCCGCTGCGGATCGAGTCGAGGGGGCTCCGGACTCCGCGGCCGCCAGCTTGGTTCAGAACGTGAGTGTAGATCATCGTGGTCGCCACATCCCGGTGTCCCAACAGCTCCTGGATGGTCCGGATGTCGTAGCCGTCCTCCAGGAGATGTGTGGCAAAAGAGTGCCGCAAGGTGTGGCAGCTCGCCGGCTTGGTCAGCTTCGCATCGAGGACGGCCCGGCGAACCGCTTTCTGCACGCCTGACTCGTCCAGGTGATGCCGTCTCGTTTTTCCCGACCGGGGATCTCGGCTCCGGGAAGGGGCGGGGAAGACGTATTGCCATCCCCAGTGGCGCCCGGCGGCCGGGTACTTCCGCTCGAGCGCGTCGGGGAGAAAGACCTCTCCGTAGCCGTCTTGCAGGTCCCTCTCGTGGAGGGCCTTCACCGAATCGAGATGGTTTCAGGACCGTCGGGAGCTTCGCCGGGCGGCTGGCCCGGACGACGTCGCCGAGCCGCGGGAGCGTCTGGCCGAGGACGTGGCGATAGAGAAAGAGGAGCGCGCTCAGGGCCTGGGTCTGGGTCGAGGCAGCGACCTTCTTCCGGACAGCCAGGTCAGAGAGGAAGCGGTTGATCTCGGGCTCCCCCATCTCGTTGGGGTGGCGTTTGCCGTGGAAGAGGATGAAACGCGTGATCCAGCCGACGTAAGCCTCTTCGGTCCGTAGGCTGTAGTGGCGCGTGCGGATGGCCGCGCGGACCTGCTCCAGGAGGCGCGAGTTTCGCGCGGGAGACGGCGGTGGGGATGGCACGTCGGGCAACCGCGTTTCCTCCCGGGTAGGTCCCGGTTCACGCTAACGCCGGTCTGCGGACGGGGCCAAGAAAAGAAAGGGCGAGACGGCGGTGTAACGCGTCTCGCCCCCGGGTTTGTCCGCCCTTTCTCAACCGTTCAGTCGAGCTGGAGGTCGAGGCTGTCCCTCTCCGCGATCTCCTCGCCGGGCGAAATGCTATCCGGCGTGGTGGAGGCGGCCTCGGCGGCCCCGGGCTTGGCGACCTCGATGAAAAACGTGGTGAGCTCCGAAGACGTGGCGAGCTCCGTGGGAGCGCTTCCCATGGAGAGAAGAGCTCCGGCGACGAGCGCCAGACCCATCAACACACGCAACAGAACACCTTTTGGTCCCTTCTTCGCCTGCGCCTGTTCGACTCTCATTGTCTTCTCCTTTCGTTCGATCTCGGAAGGCAGTAGAGCAAGGGCGGAGCCAGGGGGCGCGCGGAACGCACACGAAACGCAACTCTCTGTTTTCAAGGGCTTTACTTTTTGCACGCGCTCGACGGCGGGCACAGTCGTCCGTCTTCTGGACGACAGTTTCTAGTTCCTGGACACGACGATGCCGTACTTGCGGATCTTCTCGTAGAGCGAGCTGCGCGAAATGCCAAGCGATTCCGCCGCGCGGCCGACCCGTCCGCGCTCGGCCTCGAGCGTCTTGCGGATCAGGTCCTTCTCCGTCTCGAGGAGACTGCCATCTCCAGCAGCCGACGCCGCGGAGGTCGAGGGCGCGGGCTCGAAGGAAAATTCCTCAGGTCCGACCTCCGGCCCGTGCGACAGGAGAACGGCGCGCTCGAGCGCGTTGCGCAGCTCGCGGATGTTACCCGGCCATCGATGAGCGTGGAGCTTCTCGAGAGCCGCGGAGGCAAGCCGCATCGGTTCGCGATCGAGCTCGAGCGCGATCTGCCCGAGGAACAATTCCACGAGCGGGGTCAGATCGTCGGGCCGCTCCCGAAGCGGCGGAATCTCCAGGACGACCGTATTGATCCGGAAGTAAAGATCGGCCCGGAATTTCTTCTTCTCGACGAGAGCGTCGAGGTTCTCGTGCGAGGCGGCGATCAAGCGGATGTCGACCTGGCGCTCGCGCACGTCGCCGAGGCGCCGGAATTTCTTCTCCTCCAGCACCTTCAGGAGCTTCGGCTGGACGGAGAGCGGCACGTCTCCGATCTCGTCGAGAAAGAGCGTCCCGCGATGCGCGACTTCGAGAAGGCCGAGCTTGGTGGCGACCGCGCCGGTGAAAGCGCCCTTCTCGTGCCCGAAGAGCTCGCTTTCCAGGAACTCCGGAGAAAGCCCGGCGCAATTCAAGTCCAGGAAGCACTCCTCGCTGCGCGGACCGTGGCGGTGAATCCAGGCCGCGAGGACGCCTTTGCCGGTCCCCGTCTCGCCGTGGATGAGGACCGGGATGTTCGCGCCGGCGACGCGTTGCGCCCGATCGCAGAGGAGGCGGATCGCCGGACTGGAGCCGCGGAAGGGATCGATCTCTCCGCGCGCCACGCGCGCTTCGTCCCGAAGGCGGCGGCGGCGATTGCGCTGGTTCTCGAGAACCCGATCGACGACGAGAAGCAACGCCGGTAACTGCACGGGCTTGGTCAGAAACTGCTCCGCTCCTTCCTGGATCGCCTGAACCGCCACGTCGAGCTCTTCGTACCGGGCGAGAACGATGCAGGCAACGCCCGCGTCGGCCCGCTTCACGTGCGCGAGGATGTCGAGCGCGGTCCCATCCGGCAGTCGCGCGGCGACAACGAGAGCGTCCGGTCTCGACGCTTCGAAGGATTGGATGGCGACGCGGCAGGACGCCGCCTCCGGCGCCTCGTACCCGTCGATCTGGAGCATTTTCTGCAAGTTCTCGCGGATCGCGGCATCCGCGTCGACGATCAGGATCCGCCCCCTCGTCATCTTCGCAGCCGCGCGTCAGCCGCGAGGTGTCTCAGACCCAATCGATAGGGTCGGTTGAACCGGGCCTCCGCAAGCATGGGCAGAAGCATAGACAGAAGTCGTACTTCCAGGTTGAAGTATTCGACGACGCGGGCTCGATGCGAGCGTCCGCGCGGGGCCGAGGAAACCAGGAATTCCGCAACGCTCGCGGAGAGGGGCCGGTTCTTCTAGGATCCGGGGCCATCATGGAAGAAAAGATCGAAGTCCGTTTGATCGCGGTCATCGGCGCCGGGGCGATGGGGAGCGGCATCGCCCAGGTCGCGGCGACCTCGGGGTTCAGGGTCAATCTCTCCGACGTTTCGGCCGCCGTCCTCGAGAAGGCCCTCGTCTCGATCCGGAAGAGTCTCGCGCGCCTCGTGAAGGCCGGGACGCTCACGGAGGCGCAGGCCGCCGGCACGCTCTCGC
Organism: Acidobacteriota bacterium; assembly: GCA_003152095.1. Lineage (GTDB taxonomy): Bacteria > Acidobacteriota > Thermoanaerobaculia > UBA5066 > UBA5066 > Fen-183. The sequence goes on from PLZI01000057.1 coordinate 7,025, forward strand.
GGATTGCGACCACGACCGACCCGGCCGGGGCCGTGAGCGAGGCGCAGGCGGTCATCGAGGCGGTTCCGGAGGATCTCGCGCTCAAGCTGGAAGTCTTCCGCCGGCTCGATGCGGCGGCGCCCGCGAAAGCCCTGCTCCTCTCCAACACCTCCGAGCTCTCGATCGCCGCGCTCGCCGCGGCGACGAATCGGAAGGACCGTGTCGCGGGGATGCACTGGTTCAACCCGCCGCCCTTGATGAAGCTGATCGAGATCGTCCGGGCGGAGGGGACCTCGGACGAGACCATCGCGGCCGTCGAGGAGCTCTCCCGCCGGATGGGGAAAGAGACCGTCGTCTGCCGCGACGCCCGCGGCTTCATCACGTCGCGGGCGCTGGCGGCGCACGTCCTGGAGTGCTTCCGGATCGCCGAGGAGGGGATCGCCACGCCGAAGGACATCGACACGGCCATCCGCCTCGGCCTCAACTATCCGATGGGCCCGTTCGAGCTCGCGGACTACGTCGGGCTCGACATCCTCGCCGCCGCCGCGCGCGGACTGGCCGAGGCGCACGGTCCCCGCTTCTCGCCGCCGCGCCTCCTCCTTACGCTCGTCGAGAAGGGACACCTTGGCCGGAAGACGGGGAAGGGTTTCTACGACCATGGATGAGACGTTTCTCGTGTCGTACGCGCGCACGGCTTTCGGAAAGTTCGGCGGCGCGCTGCGCGACGTCCCCGGGGTGGAGCTGGCCGCCACCGCCATCGGGGGCGCCCTCCTGCGCGCGAGGCTCGACCCGGCGGAGGTGGACGAGGTCTTCGGCGGATGCTGCGCCCATGCCGAAGCCGGCGTCATCGCGCCCGTCATCGCGCGGCGCGCGCTGATGATGGCAGGTCTGCCCGCCACCGTCCCGTCCCTGACGCTCGACCGCGCCTGCTGCTCGTCGATCGCGGCCCTTCAGATGGCGGACCGTGCGATCCGCGCGGGCGACGTCCGCACCGCCGTCGTGTTCGGCGTCGAGAATCTCTCGCGCGTCCCTCTCGTCGTCTCGCCGCGCGTCCGGTGGGGAACGCGCGTGGGCCCCGTGACGCTGGAGGACGCGCTCTACCGGATGGAGTACGCCGAGGCCGCGCCGGTGTCCGTGGACGCCGGCGAGGTGGCCGTGGAATTCGGCATCGGCCGCGAGGAGCAGGACGCCTGGGCGCTCCGGTCGCAGCGGATGTATGCGCGGGCGCTCGCCGAAGGGATCCCGGCCGAGGAGATCGTTCCGCTGACGCTGCCGGGCGGAAAACTCTTCGAGGCCGACGAGAGCCCCAGGCCGGAGACGACACGGGAGGCGCTCGGGAAGCTCCCGACGATCTACGGCTCGCCGACCGTCACGGCGGGAAACGCTCCCGGCCTCGACGCGGGCGCGGCGGCGCTTGTCGTCATGTCCGCGGTAGAGGCCCGCCGCCGCGGGGTGCGGCCGCTCGCCCGGCTCCTTTCGTACGCCGCCGTGGCGCTCGCACCGCGGCGGATGGCCGAGGCCCCGGCCGCGGCGGCCGAGTGTGCGCTGAAGCGGGCGGGGCTGGCTCTCGCCTCCCTCGACCGGGTCGAGATCAACGAGGCTTTCGCGGCAGTGCCGCTCGTCTCGACGAAGAGGCTCTCGGGGGATGACACGGCGGCGCTCGCCGCGCTCCGCGAGAGGACGAATGCGGATGGCGGCGCCATCGCCATCGGGCATCCCGTGGGGGCCTCGGGGGCGAGGATCGTGGGAACGTTGGCGATGGCCCTCCGGCGACGCGGCGGCGGACGCGGGCTCGCGGCGATCTGCGGAGGCCTCGCCCAGGGCGACGCCGCCGTGCTCGAGGCCGCCGGGTGAGGGCGAACTTCGGCCGTCCCCTCTCGGGAATCCGCGTCGTCGATCTGACGTCGCTCCTGCCGGGCGGCATCGCCACGCGGCTCCTCGCCGATCTGGGCGCGAAGGTCGTCAAGGTGGAGCCGCCGGGGGGCGAGGCCGGGCGCCACTTCCCGCCGCTCGACGACGGACTGAGCGTCTACTACCGCCTCACGGCGGGCGGCAAGAACGTGCGTTTTTGGGACCTGAAGACGCCAAAGGGACGGGCCGCGCTGGACGGACTCTTCACGCGCGCCGATGTGCTGATCCACTCGCTCAGGCCCGGCGCCGCGCAGAGGCTCTCGCTCTCTCCGAGAGACGTCTCCGTCCGGCATCCGCGTCTCGTCCAGGTGCGCATCGCGGGCTTCCGGCGCTCTTCGAAAGCGGGCCACGACGTGAACTTCCTCGCCACGTCGGGCCTCCTNNGGGGCGTGGCCCGCGGTGACCGCCGTCCTGACCGGCCTTCTCGAGCGGGAGCGGACGGGCCGGGCCACGGCGGTGACGGTGTCTCTCCACGAGGGAAGCCTCGCGCTCCTCTCGCTCGGCGCCGCCGAGTATCTCGCTACGGGACGCATGACGAGCGACGGCGCCCTGGTGACGCACGAGCTCCACCCCTGCTACGGCCTCTACCCGACGAAGGACGGACGCCTCCTCGCGGTCGCCTGCATCGAGTCCAAGTTCTGGGCCGGCTTCTGCACGGCCATCGGCCTGCCGGATCTCGTCCCGCTCCAGTACGCCGCCGGCGCCGCCGGCCAGCGGGCGCGCGCGCGCCTGGCGGCGGTGACGCGGCGCCGGACGTTCGCGGAGTGGACCCGGCGGCTCGAGCCGCTCGACGTCTGCGTGACGCCCGTCGCGACGCTCGCCGAGGCCGTGCGGGCGGAGCTCCGGCTGGAGAAGGGCCGCGGCGTCTTCCGCCGCGGCCGGGACGGGCGGTTCGAGATCGTCCCGAGGATCCGCTGAATGAGGCCGCTCTTCGAGGACCTTAGGACGGAGGAGCAGCGGGCGGTGGCCGAGACGGTCCGCCGCTTCGTCAAGGACGAGCTGAAGCCGTACCTCGCCTCCTCGCCTGACGACGAGTTCCCGCGCGCGCTCCTCTCGCGGCTCTGCGCGATGGGGCTGGGCGGCATCCCGTTCCCAGCCGAATACGGCGGGGGAGGCGCCGACTACGCGACGTACGCTCTCGTCCTCGAGGAGCTGGCCGTCGCCGGCGGCGCGCTCGCGGGCACGCTTTCGGTCCACGGCCTGCCGCAGCTCATCCTGAGCCGGTTTGGAACTGAAGAGCAGAAGCGCCGGTACCTGCCGCGCCTCGCCGGCGGGGAGCTGCTCGGAGCCTTCGCCCTGACCGAGCCCGAGACGGGCTCCGACGCCGCGGCGATCGCGACGCGCGCGGTCGCCGACGGAGACGGCTTCCTGATCCGCGGGAACAAAGCCTGGATCACGCACTCGACCGTGGCTGACCTCTTCGTCGTCTTCGCCCGGACGGGCGAGAGGGAGATCTCCGCGTTTCTCGTCGAGAAGACCGCCCCTCTCCTCACGCCCCTTCCGCCGGAGAGGAAGATGGGACTCCGGCGATCGCCCACCGGCGGACTCTCCTTCGACGGCGTGCGCGTGCCGAAAGGGGCGCTCGTGGGCCGGCCGGGGGACGGTCTTGGAATCGCGCTTGCCGCCCTCGACTCGGGGCGCATCACGATCGGAGCCCTCGCGGTCGGCCTCTGCCGGGGGGCTCTCGACGCCGCGCTCGGCTACGCCCGGACGCGAAAGGCCTTCGGCCGCCCGCTGGAGAAAAACGACGTCGTGAGGGCGCGCCTCGCGGAGATGGCCGCGCGAACGGAGGCGGCGGCCGCCCTCGTGCACGAGGCCGCGCGCCTCCGCGACTCGGACCGGCCGTTCTCGGCCGCGGCCGCGGCGGCGAAGCTCATCGCCACCGACACGGCTCTCTTCGTGACCGCAGAGGCGGTCCAGCTCTGCGGGGCGACCGGCGTTTCCGAGGAGTTCCCCGCCATTCACCTCTTCAACGACGCCAAGATCGCGCAGATCGTCGAGGGCGCCAACGACGTACAGCGGATGGTCCTGGCGCGGGCGCTCCTGAACTGAGGAGGCGCCGGAAAGGAGTCGCGATGCGCGGACTCATGCAGCACGATCCGCTCGTCGTCAACCGGATCCTCGAACGCGCGGTGACGCTCTTCCCGCGGCAGGAGATCGTCACCTGGACCAAGGACGGCTCCTCGAGGGTGCCGAAGTGGTGGCTGCCCGACGAGATCGTTTTCGTGGCCGATCTGCCGAAGACGAGCGTCGGCAAGCTCGACAAGAAGTTGCTTCGGCAGCGATTTCGGGAGCGCCGGTCACCAGGGGCATGATTGTGGCGCTCACTTCCACGCCCAGAAAATGGCCATGGCGTTTTTTCTCGGTGCTCGGCCCGGGACTCATCACGGGTGCAGCGGACGACGATCCTTCCGGTATCGCGACATATTCCATTGCCGGCGCGCAGCTTGGAACGAGCCTTCTCTGGACGGCCCTCCTGACCTGGCCGCTCATGGCGGCAGTGCAGATGATGTGCGCGCGAATCGGCATGGTCCGGGGCGAAGGACTGGCCGCGGCGCTTCGAAAGCGCATTCCGAAACCCTTCGTCATCGTCGCGACGTTCTCTCTTCTTCTCGCGAACACAATCAACATCGCGGCCGACCTTGCCGGCATGGCGGATGCCGCCGAAATGCTGACGGGACTGAACTCTCATGTCTACGTCGTCGTCTTCGGAATCGGCATCGCGATTGCGATCGTTCGGCTGCCGTATGACCGGATCGCGTCGACCCTGAAATGGCTCGCGCTCGCGCTCTTCGCGTATGTGATCACGGCGTTTCGAGTCGGAGTCGATTGGGGAGTGGTCGCGCGCAGCGCGCTCCTGCCTTCCTGGCCCCAGAGCAGCGAGGCATGGGCGACGCTCGTCGCGATACTCGGCACGACGATCAGCCCCTACCTCTTCTACTGGCAGGCTTCACAGGAGGTCGAAGAAGAGAAGACGCTCGGAGAGACAACGCGCGCCAGCCGGCGCGGCGCGACACGGAGAGAAATCGTCGACCGGAAGCTGGACGTGGGGGTAGGGACGTTCTTCTCGAATCTCGTGATGTTCTTCATCATTCTCACGACGGCCGTCACGCTGCATCGGCATGGCATTACGAAGATCGAAACGTCCCGTCAGGCCGCGGAAGCCCTGCGGCCGCTCGCGGGCGAGTTCGCAGCGACTCTCTTTACTCTCGGAGTCCTCGGCGTCGGATTCCTTGCGATCCCCACGCTCGCCGGGTCGGCCGCGTACGCGTTCGCGGAAACCTTCGGCTGGAAGCAGGGGCTCGATCAGAAAGTGGCGGGAGCACGGCGTTTCTACTTCATTGTCGGGATCTCGACCGCGGCCGGTATCGCGCTGGACTTCGCGAAGATCAGTCCTTTAAAGGCTCTCTACTGGTCCGCCATCGCAAATGGACTGTTGGCCCCGTTTCTCCTCGTCGGCGTTCTCCTCGTCGCTTCGAGCCGCAAGCTGATGGAAAAGCAGCCGAGCTCTGTTCTCGGCCGCGTGGCGGTGGGCGTCGCGGCCCTTCTCATGTTCGGGGCCGCGATCGGTATGTTCGTCTTCTGAGGGGTACAACGGCGAAGCGGACCTCTGGCGCTCCCGCCGGTCACCTCGCCGCTCGAGGCGTAAAATAGCTTCTTCATCGTGAGCAAAAGGCCTGCGCACGTCATCCCGCCGAAGCTGCTCACGCGCTACATGGAGCGGCACCGCCTTCTCGACGAGACGAGCGGGACGCCCACCGACCGCTTTCTGATCACCCTCGTGAACCGCGCGATGGAGTTCGTGCCGTCGCAAGCGGGGGCCCTCCTTCTCGACGACCCCGTCTCGAAGGAAGACGACCGCTCCCGCAATGAGCTCGCCATCATCGTGGCGACCGGCGGCGTCAACGAAAACGCCGTGGGCCGCAAGGTGCGGCCCGTGGATGGCATCGCCGGCTTCGTGTACGCCCGCGGCGAGCGCACGTGCGTGAACGAGATCGGCGGCGCCCACGCCTTTTCGCGCGAGATCGACGCGCTCCTCGGCATACCGGTCACGAACGTCCTCGCGGTGCCCGTCGTGATCGAGAATCACGTCTGCGGGTCGCTCATCCTCGTGAACCGCATGGGCGAGCCCGCGTTCACCCCGCGCGACGAGCGCCTCATGGAGCTGTTCGGAGACACCCTATCCCTCGCGCTCCAGAACCTCCTCGACGAGCGGCGCGCGCGAGAGATCGCCCGCCGCGACTCGCTCACGTCCCTCTACAACGACCGCTACTTTCACCGAAAGCTTCAGCACGAGATCGGCCGGCTCGCCGAGTCCAAGGAGGGTGATCTCGCCCTCCTCTTCCTCGACTGCGACCACCTCAAGGGGGTCAACGACGCCCACGGACATCTCGCGGGCAGCCAGGTGCTCCGCGAGGTCTCCTTCATCCTGCAGCGCACGCTTGCGGACACGGTTTCCCTCGGGTGCCGTTACGGCGGCGACGAATTCACCGTGATGCTTTTCGACGCGGATCTCAAGGCCGCCCTCGCGATCGCCGAGAAGATCCGCATGGCGATCGACGCCTGGACTTTTCTCCCGATGTCGATCGGCCCGGGCGAGCCGGCACTGAACCTCAAGAACGTCATCACGATGTCCGTGGGCGTGGCCACCTATCGCGCCCACGTGAACACGTCCCTGCCCGCTGCCGACCAGAAGAACGCGATCCTCAAGAAGGCGGATTCCGCCCTCTACGCGGCGAAGCTCAAGGGAAAAAACTGCGTCGTCGCCGCGGAGTCGTCTTCTTCCAAGGGAACCAGCAACGGGGTGATCCTGAAGACCTGAAGCGTTATCATGCTCCGGTGTTTTGTCCTTCCTCCTCCCTGATGCCTCCCCTCCACGCGAGATCCCTTCTCGAATCGCTCTCGAAGCACATCCTCGTCGATGGCTACCACGTGGTCATGGACCTCAAGGCCTCGCGCGGCAACTTCATCCACGACTCCCTTCACGGGGTCGAGATCCTGGACTTCTTCTCGCACTTCGCGACGTGTCCGATCGGCTATGCGCATCCGAAGATGACGACCCCGGAGTTCCTCGAGGAGCTCGCGTGGACTGCCGTCACGAAGCCGGCGAACAGCGACATCTACACCGAGCAGATGGCCTCCTTCGTCGAGACATTCGCGCGGCTCGGCGTGCCCGAGAGTCACGCATCGCACATGTTTTTCGTCGAGGGCGGCGCCCTCGCGAACGAAAATGCGCTCAAGGCCGCGTTCGACTGGAAGGTGCGCCAGAACTTCCGCAAAGGCTACCGGCGCGAGATGGGGATGAAGGTCCTGCACTTCGAGCAGGCCTTCCACGGCCGGAGCGGCTACACGCTCTCTCTCACGAACACGAGCGACCTTCGGAAGACGATGTACTTCCCGAAGTTCGACTGGCCGCGCATCGTGAACCCGAAGCTCACGTTTCCCATCACCCCGGAGAGCCTCGAAGCCACGATCGGCGTCGAGCACCTCGCGGTTGCCCAGATCGAACGGGCGATTCTCGAGAACGGAGACGACATCGCCGCGTTCATCGTCGAGCCGATTCAGGGAGAGGGCGGCGACAACCACTTCCGCCCGGAATTCCTCGCGCGGCTCCGCGCGCTTTGCGACGCGCACGAGATCCTGCTCATCTTCGACGAAGTGCAGACCGGCATGGGCCTCACCGGGACGATGTGGGCTTTCCAGGGACTCGGTGTCACGCCCGACCTCTTCTCGTTCGGCAAGAAGACGCAGGTCTGCGGCTTCGCCTCGAACGACCGCATCCTTCACGAGAAAGACAACGTCTTCACGGTCTCCTCGCGCATCAACTCGACGTGGGGTGGAAACCTCATCGACATGGTGCGCTGCCGCAAGTTTCTCGAGATCATGGCGGAGGAGAAGCTCGTCGAGAACGCACGGACGACGGGCGAGTTCCTCCTCAGCAAGCTGAACGAGCTCGCGGCGGAATTTCCCGGAAAGATGACGAACGTGAGAGGGCGCGGTCTTTTCATCGCGTTCGACCTCCCGGACGAAAAGACGCGGGGGAGCGTCATGGCCAGCTGGCTTCAGAAGCACAACGTGATGTCGCTGGCCTCGGGCGAGCGCGCGATCCGGCTGCGCCCCCCGCTGACGCTCACACGGGACGAGGCGACGCTCGGGGTCCAGCGGCTGCGGGCCGCGCTGGCGGAAGTCCTCGGCTGACCCGAACAGAAAGACGAGAGAACCGGAAATTTCTTCTGAAGGGAATACAGGCGGTGCCGGCCCTGCGGCGTCGCCGCGACTCGCCGGTGCGCGCCTCGCGGACTGCAGCGGTCGCTCCCTTCACCTTCTGAGAAATTTCTCTCTTCTTCTTCTCTTTCTCTTCTCTTTCGTCGTCTTCATCCCTCTTCCCTCGATCCTTCTCCTTCGCTGGCGCGACCCGAAAACGACCGCGTTCATCGAGTCCCGGAAGGCGCACCTCAACGCACAGGGCAGGAGCAACGCGATCGACCGGCGCCCCGTTCCCCTCGGACAGGTTGCGCCCGACCTCTTCAGGGCGGTCCTCGCCGCGGAAGACACCCGTTTTTTCGAGCACCACGGCATCGATTGGGAGGCGGTCTCTTCGGCCCGCGAGTGGAACCAGGCGCACGCGCAGAGCCGCAGGAGGCGCCTTCGCGGCGCGTCGACACTCACGCAGCAGCTCGTGAAGAACCTGTGGCTCACGGGTGAGCGTACCTGGTGGCGGAAGGGGCGCGAGGCAGTCCTCGCCGTCGTTCTCGACCTCCTCGTGCCGAAGGCGCGGATCTTCGAGGTCTATCTCTCGGCAATCGAGTTCGGCGAGACGACCTATGGCTGCGAAGCAGCGTCACGCGCGCTCTTCGGCGTGAGCGCGAGCCGCCTCTCGGCTCCTCAAGCGGCGCGTCTCGCCGCCCTGATCCCCGGGCCCGCGTGGTATCGCGCGCATCCGGCGGCGTGGGAGCACCGCGCCGAGTTCATCGCACGACGCATGGAAAGCCAGCCGCTGCCCGCCGGACTGACGGCGCCCGCGCGCTAGAATCCGCGCGATGAATAGGCGCCGTTTGGATCACGCCGGAAAAGCGGTCGCTCTCGCCCTGGCTTCGCTGGCCCTCGCGTCCTGCCGCCCCAAGCCCTCCGAGATCCGCGTCACACCCGCCAAAGTGACCCTCTACGGGCCGGGCCGCTCGCAGTCCCTCAAGTACGAGGTCCACGACAAGAAGGGAATCCCGCTGGCCGGCATGACCGCGTCGTGGGCTTCCGACAAGCCAAGTGTTGCGACCATCGACGCCAATGGACTCGTGCGCTCCGTCACGCCCGGCCGCGCGGTCATGACCGCGAGCTTCCAGAACCTCACGTCAAGCGCCGCCGTCGAGGTCGTGGACGTCGCGTCGCTCACGGTCTCGCCGAACCGGATGACGCTCGTCGGTGCCGCCGGCTCGAAGATGACGCTCTCTGCAGAGATCAAGGATGCGAAGGGAAACCCATCTTCCCTGAAGCCGAAGTGGGTCTCGGGGGACCCGAACGTGGCCGCGGTCGACGCGGACGGTGTCGTCACCTCCGCCGCCGAAGGCCGCACGACGATCATCGCGAGCCTCGGCAGCGACCTCAACTCGGCGTGTGATGTGAAGGTCATGCATCGCGAGATCGCCGCGTTCGAGCTGAGCCCCGTCACCCTGATCCTGAAGATCGGCGAGACTCAGAAGATGACCGCGACGATCCGGGACGCGACCGGAGTCCTCATCGAGGACGCGGCGCTCGTCTGGACGACTTCCGACCCGAAGACGGCCACGGTCTCAAACGGAGGCGTCACAGGCATCACGCGCGGCACGGCGAGAATCTCCGTCGCGACGTCGTCGAAGACGCTCAACGCGGACGTTGTCGTGAACTGAGGCGCGCCTGCGCATCACGCACCTCGCCGCGGAGTGCGTCCCGTTCGCCAAGACGGGAGGCCTCGGAGACGTCGTGGGCGCCCTCCCCAAGGCGCTCGCCGCGCGCTCACACGACGTGGACGTGTTCATGCCGTTTCACCTCGAGGCGGCGCGCTGGTACCGCCGCCGCAACACGTGGCCGGAAGCCGCGCTGCCTCCGTTCGAGGTTTCCCTCCTCGGCCGCTCGCATACCGTCGGACTTCTCTGGGACCTTCTGCCCGGCAGCATCGTGCCGGTCTACTTCGTCGCGCACGACCCGCTCTTCCACCGGCGCCAGATCTACGCGCCGAACGCGGAGGGCCGGGATGACGGGCTCTGGCGCTTCACTCTCTTCGTCCGCGCCGCGATCGAGGCCCTGAAGAGGCTCGACCGGCGGCCCCGCATCCTCCACGCACACGATTGGCATCCCGCGCTCGCGCCGATGCTCGGCGCCTGGAGCAGCTGGCGCGACCGCTGGTTCGACGACGTCGCGTCCGTTCTCACGATCCACAACCTCGGCTACCAGGGCGTCTACGGCCGCGAGGAATTCCCGATCCTTGGACTGCCCGACTCCGCGTGGACGGGCGGAGCCATCGAGCTCGGTGGAAATGTGAACCTTCTCAAGGGCGCCATCGTGGCCGCCGACATGATCACCGCCGTCTCGTCCACGTACGCGCGCGAGATCCGCACGAAAGAGGGAGGCGTTGGCCTCGACGGTGTCCTGAATGCCCGAGGGGACCGCGTCGTGGGCATCCTGAACGGAATCGACACGACGGTCTGGAGCCCGACGCGCGACCCGCACCTTCCCGCCCATTACGGGTACGGAGACCTCCGCGGAAAGGCCGAGTGCCGCGCGGAGCTGTGCCGGATCGCGGGCTTCGAGCCGGGCGATCCCGGGTTGATTCTCGGCGCGATCGGACGCCTCACCGACCAGAAAGGCTCCGACCTCCTGCTCGAGGCCGCGCCCGAGCTCATCCGGCGCGGAATCCGCATCGCCATGCTGGGCTCGGGCGAACCGGCGCTCGAGGGTGCCATGCGCCTCCTCGAGACGCACGCTCCCGGCCGCTTCCGGGCGTTCGTCGGCTACGACGAGCCGGTCGCTCACCGGATCGAGGCGGGCGCGGACGCGTTCGTCATGCCGTCGCGGTTCGAACCGTGCGGCCTCAACCAGATGTACTCGCTCGCATACGGCACGCCGCCGATCGTGCGAAAGACGGGCGGCCTCGCGGATTCGGTCGCCGGATTCAACGGCCACAACCTCGACCTCGCGACCGGCTTCTCATTCGATGAGGCCTCCCCGCACGCGCTCGCGGCGACTGTTCTCTTCGCCCAGAGCGTCTTTTTCCACCGCGAGACGTGGCATCGCATCGTCGCGAACGGCATGGCTCAGGATTTCTCGTGGGACCGCTCGGCCGGGCAGTATGAGGCGGTCTACCGGCGCGCGTGCGAGCTCCGCGGCCTGCCCTGGTAGCGGCTATTTCTCGCCGATCACATTCAGGAGCTCGTGGTCGGTCTCCTCTGCCAGAACGCAAGAGGCGGCCCCCCGCGCCTTCATAGTTCCTTCTCTTCGACTCCGATCTCCCGCACGACCTCAAGAAGCGCCGCATGGACTCCCGGTGTCGCCGCCAGGACGTTGCCGCGCGTCCGCCAGGTCGGTCCGCCCTCGAAGTCCGTGACGATTCCGCCGGCCTCCGCGATGAGGAGCGCGCCCGCCGCCGAGTCCCACGGCGAGAGGCCGAACTCGAAGAAACCGTCGAAGATCCCGGCCGCGACGTAGGCGAGGTCGAGTGCGGCGCTGCCCGCGCGGCGGATCGAGCGCGACCTCATGAAGAGAGCCCGGAAAATCGAGAGATAAAGGTCGATCTTGTGCTGCTGTCGGAACGGAAAGCCCGTCGCGAGTGCCGAGCCCTCGAGCCCGGAGCGCGGCGGGACGCGCAGCCGCTGCCCGTTTCGGAAAGCGCCGGAGCCCGACTCGGCGGTGAAGAGATCGTTCTTGACCGGGTCCCAGACGACTCCGACCTCAAGCGCGCCGAGGAGACCGGCACGCGTGCGCGCGATCGAGACCGCCCAGTGCGGGAAGCCACGCACGAAGTTCGCCGTGCCGTCGAGCGGGTCGACGATCCACGAGGGAGCCGTCTCGTCCGCACCCGAGAGCCCCGTCTCCTCGCCCAGAAAACGGTCCAAAGGAAACGCGCCGAGAACCACGCGCCGGATGACCGCCTCGCTCTCGCGATCGGCGATCGAGACGACATCGTTGAGGGCTTTCTCCTCGACGAGCGCGGGATCGAGCCGCCCGAAGTGCCCGACGAGGACCTCTCCAGCCTCGCGCGCGGCGGCAATCGCGGTATCGAGCGAGCGAGTGCCGCTCAATGGAACACGGGCGGCTCGTCCTCTTCCGCCATCTTCTCGGAGGCCGCCTGGGCCTGTGTCGACTCCGGGAAGCGTTCAACGATCTCGGCCCACACCTCGCGGGCAAGCCCGCGGACACCCAGCTCCTCGGCGAGCTCGGCGCGCGACAAGAGGTTCTCCGGTTCGTCCGGGCGCAGCGCCGAGAGAAACGTCACCGCCCGAAAACGGCCTGCCTCGTCTCCGGCTCGCCCCCGGCAGCCCGAGAGGTTGCGCAGGACGCGTTCGAGGAGCGCCGGAAGCTCCATCTGCCGAAGATACTCCGCGCGCCACGGAACCCGCCCGCCCGCAAGCGCCTTCACCTTGCGCCGGCAGTCGTCGATCGTCAGCGGCACGCCTCCCGCGAAAGGATCGGCGAGCGTCCCGGGCGGCGACCCGACGCGCACGATGAAATGGCCCGGGAGGCCAATGCCCGCGACGGGGATTCCCGCGCGGCGTCCCACTTCCATCCAGACGACCGAGAGGAGGATCGGCATGCCCCTGCGGCGTTCGAGGAGCGGGCCGAGGAGAGCGTTGCGCGGGTCGTAGTAGTCGTCCGCGTCACCGGAGAACCCCAGCTCCTCGGAGAGAACGCGCGCGAGGAGCCGCGCCTTCTGGAACGAGGACCGCGTCCCCGCCATGCGCTGCCGCACGGCCTGCGCGGCCGCGTCGAGAACCGCCTTGCCCGAGCGGCGAGCGGCAGACGGCGTGCCCTCGATCGAGAACAGAGCTCCGACGAGGTCATCGAGGCGCACAGCCTCGAGGAACTCGGAGAGATCCCGTTCGTCCTCGCGCGACCAGAGCTCTTTCATCGCACCACCTAGATCCCATTCTAGTGAACGCGGACCGTCCACGCGTCGTGATCGTGGGCGTGAGCGAGCCGAAGCGTGATTCTTCATTTCTGTCGACCATTCCAGGCGGCGCATTGGAGACGAATCGCGCGATCGGGAGATAATGTACGCGCGGCTTCCCATGACAGCAGCTTCGGGCGCCCGACTCGGGCCGTACGAAATCCTCGCTCCGCTCGGGAAGGGCGGGATGGGCGAGGTCTATCGCGCGAAGGACACGCGGCTCGGCCGCGAGGTGGCGATCAAGGTGCTGCCCGAGGCCTTCGCGTGCGACCCGGACCGCGTGGCGCGCTTCCGGCGCGAGGCACAGCTCCTGGCCTCGTTCAACCATCCCAACATCGCAGCCATCTACGAGTTCGACGAGGCGAAGGGAACCCTATTCCTCGTCATGGAGCTCGTCCCCGGCCAGACGCTCAAGCAGATGCTTCTCGAGCGCCCGCTGTCCGTGGGCGAGGCGCTGCCCGTCGCGTGCCAGATCGCCGAGGCCCTCGAGGCCGCGCACGCCAAGGGAGTTCTGCACCGCGACCTCAAGCCCGCCAATGTGAAGGTCACGCCCGAAAAGAAGGTGAAACTCCTGGACTTCGGCCTCGCGAAGGCCTTCTATCCCGCAACCCTTTCTCCCGACACCTCTCAGTCCCCCACCGTGCCCGCCGAGCAGACACAACAGGGGATGGTCATCGGCACGGCGGCGTACATGAGCCCCGAGCAGGCCCGCGGAAAGACGCTCGACGAGCGGAGCGACGTGTGGTCCTTCGGTTGCGTCCTCTTCGAGATGCTCTCCGGCCGGAAGGCCTTCGAGGGCGACACGCTCTCCGACATCCTCGTCGCTATTCTCGAGCGTCAGCCCTACTGGGACGCGCTCCCTCCCGAGACGCCGCCCGCCATCGTCGAGCTGCTGAAGCTGGCGCTGAAGAAGAATGTCAACGAGCGCCTGGAGAACATCGCTGACGGGCGGAGCGTGATCGAAGGCATCCTGACCGGCGGGACCCCCGCCGTGGCGCGCCCGCGCACGTCGACGCGACCGGTTTCGCGATCGCTCGCCGAGCGGCCCGGCCGACTGCTGATGCTCACGGCGCTTCTCGCGCTGGCGGGCGTGACGGCGTGGATGGGAGTGAAGTCGCGCGACGGGCGCGGCTCGCTCCCGAAGGAGAAGTACCTCGTGGTCCTGCCTTTCAAGGACCTCACCGGGCAGGCCGAGGGCAAGCTCATGGGGGCCGGCATGGCTGAACACCTTTCCGCCGTGCTCGCGCGCGCTTCCGGCGTGCTCGTCATGCCCGCCGCCACAGGATCGGCGCCGGCGAGCGAGGGCGACCTGCAGCGGCTCGCGCAGGAGCGCGGCGCGAACCTCTTCATCCGTGCCTCCGTCCAGCGCGAGGGTGAGCGCATGCGCGTCGCATACTCGCTCCTCTCCAGCGCCTCTCCGGCGCAGCTCGACGGAGCAGTCGTCGAGGGATCGGCGTCGGACGTGTTCGGACTCGAGGACCGCCTCGCGGAGAAGGTGCTCGCGTCACTCCGCGTCCGCGCGACAGAGGCTTCCCCTCCGACGAGCCACCCCGGCCTCGAGCGACCCGAGCAGCAGATACAGTACCTGCAGGCGCTCGGCGCGCTTCAGCGGTATGACGACCCGAAGTCCCTGGAGACCGCGATCGACCTCCTCTCGAGAATCCCGGGTGGGGCCGACTCCGCCCTCGTTCAGGCCGCGCTGGGGCGCGCGCTCCTCGCTTCCTACGGCCGCACGAAGGACAGCGCGGTGGCCGAGCGGGCGCGGCAGGCCGTCGAGCGCGCCGCCGCCCTCGACCCATCGAACCCCGAGGTGCGCGTGACGCGCGGACAGCTCCTCACCCTCACCGGACGGCCTCAGGAGGCCGTCGGGGAGATCCGCAAGGCGCTCGAGGCGCAGCCGGATTCCGCCGAGGCGGTCACGGCCCTCGGCCAGGCGCTCCAGAAATCCGGCGACCTTGCCGAAGCGGAACGCATCTACCTGCACGGCGTCACGCTCCGGCCCACGTTCTGGGGGAGCTTCAACAAGCTCGGCGCCTTCTACGTCGCCACGACGAAGTACGACAAGGCGATCGAGGCCTTCCAAAAGGCCATCGCCCTGAACCCCGAGAGTGCCGCCCTCCATTCCAACCTCGGCGCCTCCTACATGCGGCTCGACCGCTTCGAGGAAGCGCGCGCAGCCTTGCAGAAGTCGATCGAAATCCAGCCGACGAACTATGCGCTGTCCAACCTTGGCACGTGCCTTTACCTCCTCGGGCGCTACGAGGAGGCCGCCTCGAGCATCGAAAAGGCGATCGCGCTCACGCCGAAGAATTTCAAGTACCGCGCCTACCTTGGAGACGCGCTCACGTGGGCGCCGGGTCAGGCGAAACGCGCCGCGGAGGCCTACCGCGCCGCCGTGCCCCTCGGCGAGGAAGAGCTCCGCATCAGCCCGCGCGACGCCGCGGCGCTCACGACGCTCGCGCGCTGCCGGGCGCGTCTCGGCGAGAAGGCTCGCGCGTGGGAGGACGTCCAGCGGGCGCTCGTGCTCGCCCCGGACAACACCGACGTGCTGAAGCGCGCCGCCATCGTGGCCACGGTCCTCGGCAAGCGCGAGGAAGCATTCCGGCTCCTCGAGCGCGCGGTCTCCGGCGGCTATGGCACCGCCGAGATCGAGCGCGATCCCGACCTCGCTTCCCTCCGCGGCGACCCGCGGTTCAAGGACATTCTCTCGAAGTCCCCCACGGCCCGAAAACCCAGGACATAAGGAGGAGGTTGTCGATATGCGTCTCACCAAGAAAAGCCCCCGCACCGGAGCCCTCTTGTTTCTGCCCATCGTGTTGGCGTTCGGATGTGCGCGCGCGCCCGAAGCGGCGCCCCCCGCCGCGAAGAACGACAAAGACGTCACCGTAACGCTGGTCATGCAATCAGACGGAAAGCTGATGCCCGTACCCAGCCTGCAAAAAGTTAGCCTCTCCAAAAAGGCGGGCCACCGCGCCCGGTGGATTTACTGCGGGGAGGGCGATCTGGACATCAAGATGAAGGCCGGAATAGACAACGACCCCTTCGACGGCGACTGGGAGCACGGGAGTGCCAATAACTGTAAGCACGTCCGTTCTCCGAAAATAAGAGCGAACGCCCGTGAAAAGAAGGACGAGCAACCGTACGACCCCTACAAGTACACGATCACGGTGACTGGGGTACCTAATACGAAGCCGAACGATCCCGACATCGAGATCATGGAGTGAAAGGATAGCGTCGGCCGGGTCGCCTGCCTGCGGCCTAATGCCGCTTCACGATCGAGTCGAGGATCATGAGGAAGGCATTCTGCTGGTTCGCTTCGGTCTTGTTGATGACCGCGAGGCAGGACCCGTCCGGAAAGAGCTGGTGGAGGTCCTCGGCGGGCCGGCTCGAAAGGATCACGATCCGCCGGCAGGTGACACCGCGCTCCTTCGCACGCTCGAACAGCTTCCGCCCGCCGAAGAGCGGCAGCTCGAGGTCGACGAGGAGGAGACTCACGTCGGGGCCGAGCGCGTCGAGCGCGGCGATCGGATCCCGGTGGAACTCGAACGAGACAGCGGGCCCGTACCGGCAGGCGAGGACGGCGCGCCAGGATTCCGCGTAGAGCGGGGACTCGTCGACGAAGACGACGCGCTTTGGCTTTCCGGCCGTGACCGGTACCTCCCCGGACACCGGGCGGAGATACGAACCGCTCATCGAACGCTCCCGGCCGTGCCCGCGCCACGCGCGAAGACCTCGCGTCCGCCCACGAAGGTCCGCTCCACGCGCCCGCGCAGCGTGCGCGCCGTCCACGGGGAGTTCTTCGAACGGCTCGCGAAGCCGTCGGGCGTGACGTGCGTCGATTTCGTCGTCGAGAAAACGACGACGTCCGCGGGCGCTCCTTCGGCAAGCGTGCCGCCCGGAAGAGAGAAGACGCGCGCGGGCGCCGTCGACAGCACCTCGACGAGGCGCACGAGCGTGATCGCGCGCGGAACGAGCAGCGCGTCCACGAGAACCGATAGAGCCGTCTCGAGCCCCGTCACGCCGAAGGGCGCGTCCTCGAACTCGAGGGCCTTCTCGTCCTCGTGGTGCGGCGCGTGATCCGTCGCGACGGCGTCGATCGTCCCTTCCACGAGCGCGGCGACGAGGGCCGCGCGGTCGGCTTCGGCCCGGAGCGGCGGGTTCATCTTGAACCGCGTGTCGTAGCCGGATCGCCCGACGTCCTCATCCGTGAGCGTGAGATGGTGGGGCGTCACCTCGCACGTCACGAGGGCGCCCTCGCGCCGCGCGGCGCGAATCGCTTCGAGGCTCTCGCGGGTGGAAACATGGGCCACATGGAGCCGCGCCTTCGTGAGCGCGGCGAGCTGCACATCGCGCGCGACCATCGCGGACTCTCCCACGTTCGGCCAACCCGGCAGCCCGAGGCGCGTCGAGGTCCAGCCTTCGTTCATGACGCCCCCTCCCACCAAGGAAGGGTCCTCCTCGTGGACGACGACGGGGAGACCAAACATCGAGGCGTACTCGAGGGCGCGCCGCATGAGCATGCCGTTCGCGATGGACTTTCCATCGTCGGAAACGGCGACGATACCCTCGGCCTTCATCAATCCGATCTCCGCGAGCTCGACGCCCTTGAGCCCCTTCGAGACGGCGCCGATCGGGTAAACGCGCACGACAGCCGTCTCGCGGATGCGACGCACGAGGAAGGCGACCGCCGGTGCGTCGTCGAGCGCGGGCATCGTGTTCGCCATCGCGCAAACGGCCGTGAAGCCGCCTGCCGCCGCCGCGCGGGTGCCCGTCGCGACGGTTTCCTTGTACTCGAAGCCCGGTTCGCGAAGGTGGGTGTGGAGGTCCACGAAGCCCGGCGCGACGACGAGGCCCGCGGCGTCCACGACGTCGGCCCCCTTGGCCGCAATCCTCTCGTCCACCTTCGCCACGACGCCGTCGCGGAGAAGAACGTCGAGCGTCTGGTCGAGGTTGCGGGACGGGTCCACGACGCGCCCGCCCCGGAGAAGGACGGCCTCAGTCATCGCCGCTCGTCCCGATCAGGAGATACAGCACCGCCATCCGCACGGCAACGCCGTTCTCCACCTGTTCGAGGATGACCGAGTCCGGCCCGTCCGCCACGGAGGAGTCGATCTCGACGCCGCGGTTCATGGGGCCCGGATGCATGACGATCGCGTCCTTCTTCGCGAGGCGCCGCCGCGCGGGCGTCAGGCCGAAGAGGTCGAAGTACTCCTTGTCGGACGGGAAGCCGAGGCCGCCACCGCGCTCCTTCTGCACGCGCAGCATCATGACGACGTCGGCTCCCTCGACGGCTTCCTCCACCCGCGTCACGACGCGCGCGCCGGTGCGCTCGATCTCGACGGGCAGCAGCGTCGCCGGGCCGGACAACGTGACGCCCGCGCCCATCTTCGTCAGGAGCGACACGTTCGAGCGCGCGACGCGGCTGTGCGAGACGTCGCCGCAGATCGCGACCTTCAGGCCCGCAAGGGTGCCTTTCGCCCGCCGAATCGTGAAGGCGTCGAGCAGAGCCTGCGTGGGATGCGCGTGCGTGCCGTCGCCCGCGTTCACAACGGCGCACGGCAAGTGGCGCGCGAGGAGGTGCGGGGCGCCCGAGCGCTGGTGGCGAATGACGATCGCGTCCGGCGCCATCGCCATGAGGTTCTTCCCGGTGTCGAGGAGCGTCTCGCCCTTCGCGACCGACGTGCCCGAGGCCGAGAAGGCGATCGAGTCGGCCGAAAGCCGGCGCTCGGCGATCTCGAACGAGAAGCGCGTGCGCGTGGAGTTCTCGAAGAAGAGGTTCGCGACGAGCTTTCCGCGGAGCGTCGGGACCTTCTTGATGGCACGCTGGTTGATCTCGCGCATCGACTCGGCCGTGTCGAGGACGAGCCGGATGTCGTCCTCCGTGATCGACTCGATGTCGAGGAGGTCTTTTCGGGATAGCGTCGAGACGCGCGGGACGGCGGGCTCCGGGGATTCGCTTCGCTTCGTGGTCACGCCGTCCGCACCCGTCTATTTCTTCGAACGCCGCTTCGGTCGCTTCGCCCTCACCGCTCTACGCGCCGCCCTCCGCGGCGTTTTCGGCAATACCTGGCGGTCGAGGAGCCAGACATCATCGACGCCGTCCGTCTCCCGGAACGTGACCGAGACGATCTCGGTGGCCGACGTGGCGATTCTCTTGCCGACGAACTGCGCTTCGATCGGGAGCTCACGCCGGCCGCGGTCCACGAGGACGGCGAGGAGAATCTTCCGCGGGCGGCCGAAGTCGAGAATGGCGTCCATCGCGGCGCGCACGGTCCGCCCCGTGAACAGCACGTCGTCGCAGAGGATGACCGTGCGGCCCTCCACGGGAAACGGGATCTCCGTTTTCTTCAGGACCGGCGAAGCCGCGATCGTGGAGAGGTCATCGCGATAGAGCGTGATGTCGAGGAGCCCGACGCTCACGCGCACGTGCTCGGTCCGCTCGATCTCGGCGGCGAGACGCCGCGCGAGCGGGACGCCCCGGGTGCGGATCCCGATCAGGACGAAGCCGTCGGTTCCGCCTTCGGCCTCGACGAATTCGTTGGCCATCCGGGCGATCGCCCGCCCCAGGCCGGCGGCGTCGAGCAGCCGGAGCTTCCGGTAAGTTCCCGCAGCCTCTCCCATGAGCGCCCGCGGACGTTACACAACGCTTTCGGCGGCGTCAAACGAACCTGATGACATCCTCAGCCGCCTCGCGTCAGCGTGACGCCGGCGAGAACGGCCAGGACGGCGGAGGGAGAGCAAGCTCCCGCTCCCTCCGGGCGAGGAGACGCGGCTGCGGGGATCCCGTCCGGGCGATCTCCTCCTCGAGCATTCCGCGCCGCTCGAAGTAGACGTCGGCGATGTACGCGCGCTGGAGGAGAAGAGAAAGAGGAAGAGGCTTAGAAAGGTAAAAAAGACAGCCGATAGCCGCGCACGCCGCGACGCCGAGGGAGAAAGCGAACACCGCCCTCCGCCTCCCGCCCCTCTTCTCTTCCCTCTTCCCTTCTAAGAAGAAATATGCCGCGACACCCACGATCGCGGGCAGCACGAAGCGTGCCGCGACGGGCGCGACGAGATGCAGCGCGTTCGGTCCCGTCAATCCCCTTTCGAAGAAAAAACCTGAGAACGTCGCCCAAGGCACGGCGAAGCCAGGAGGAACGTACGGAAACGCGAGCGATGTCGTGCACGTGGCGAATGTCGCTGCCCCGACGAGCGCGCTTTCGAACATGCCTCCCTTTTGAAAAACAAACGGGAACACGAGAAACGGCAGCGCGGCCACGAGATACCGCGGCCCCACCGTGAAGCCGCCATGCCAGTTCGGGTAGCCCGCATACAGGAGGAGGAGCGACAGGGGCGCGAGCGCGAGCGCGAGGCGGCTCCCCCGCGGCAGCGCGTCGCGGGACGCCCGAAGCGCTCCGGGCCACAGGAGGAGGAACGGCGAGAAGACGAGAAGGCCCTTCGATGGATCCGCAAGGAGGCGGAGAAGGATCTCCGGAGACGGCAGGGAGATGCCGAAGATGCCGGCCGATGCAAGCGACCGGAAGCCCGAAGCGCGCTCGTGAGCGGAGGACAGCTCGAAAACGCCCCCGAAGCAGGCGAGGTCGTACGCCCCGAGCGCCACGGCGAAGGGTGCGCCGCCAACGGCGAGGGCGAGAGCGCGTCGGGGCGCGGGAATCGCCGCACAGAGAGCGAGCACGGCTGCGGGCACCGCCGCCGGGTACTCCGAGAAGACGGCGAGACCGAGGAGCGCGCCCGCAAGCACGTCGCGGCGGAACGCGCGGGACGGATCCCCCGGAAGGAAGAGCGCGACCCACGCCCCGAACAGGCACGCCGCCACGAGCGCATGCGAGAAAAGAAGAAGCCCGTAAGCGAAGAGCGGCGTGGCGAATAGGAGCGCAAATGTCACGGCCGCGGCGCGCGATCCGGAAACCCCGAGGCGCACGGCCGTTCGGGAGAGGACGAGCGCAAGGAGCACCGCGGGCAGCGTCGCGCCAAAGAGCCGCATGGCCCACAGGACCGGGCGCATCGACGATGCCGACGGAGGGCCTGCAAGCGGCCGCGCGAGCAGATAACCGGGCATCGCGACAAGCGCGGCGCCGGGCGCCTTGTTCGAAAAGACGCGCCCGTCCTTCTCCGAGACATCCTCGAAAGCCGCCCCGAGAAGCGGCAGGACAGAAGAGACTTCCGGCGTGCCGCGTTCAGCGAGCGACGCGGCGAACGCCCACCGCGTGAATTCGTTCGGCGAAAGAAAATGCGGAAACACGGGAACGGCGAGAAGCGCCAGAAGGGCGTATAGCCCCACGACGGCCCCGGCCCTCGAGCGCATCGTGTCAGTCTCGCATAGCCGCCATGCAAAATGCGCCGGATGGACGTCGTGGATTTCGACTTCACGCTGCCGCCCGAAGCGATCGCCCAGCGGCCCGCGCCTCGCGGCACCGCGCGCCTCATGACGCTGGACCGCTTGACGGGCGTGTTCGGCCATCGCTTCGTCGGCGATTTTCCCGGGCTTCTTCACGCGGGCGACGTCCTCGTCCTGAACGACACGAAGGTCATCCCGGCGCGAATTTTCGGGACGGACGAGAAGGGACGAAGAACGGAGTTTCTGCTGGTCGAGAGGGTCCGGGGAGAGGACCCGGGAGATTCTGCGACTGGTCCCGAGCTTTGGCGCTGCCTCGCAAAGCCGGGAAGGCGGGTGAAGGCCGGGAGGAAGTTTTTCTTCGAAGGGGGTTGGGAGGCCGAGGCGCTCGCGAATGGCGCGCCGGCCCATCCCACGCCTCATTCACCTTCTAAGAAAAGCGCCGATGCGGATCACGCCGCCGCTGGCCTTTACGCTCTGCGGTTCGAGAAGCACGGGAGTAAAACGTCTTCACTCCTCGACGATCTTGCCTCCCTCGGCTCCGCGCCCCTGCCGCCGTACATCCACCGTCCCGGCGGCGTCGCGGACGCGCAGGACGCGGTCGACTACCAGACCGTTTTCGCCGCTCGCCTGGGTGCGATCGCGGCACCCACCGCAGGCCTCCACTTCACGGAAGAGATGCTCGCCGCCATCGCCGCGAAGGGTGTCGAGGTCGCGCGCGTGACGCTGCATGTGGGCCTCGGCACGTTCAAGCCCGTGAAGGTGGACCGCGTCGAGGAGCACCGGATGGACTTCGAGCGGGCGGAGATTCTCGCGGACACCGCCGAGCGCGTGAATCGCGCGAAGGCTCAGGGGCGGCGCATCGTTGCGGTCGGCACGACGTCCGTACGCACGCTCGAGGCCTCAGCCCGCGCACACGGCAAGCGAGTCGCCGCCGGGGCGTTCGAGACGGATCTCTTCCTCGTGCCAGGCGCGGCGTTTCACGTCGTCGACGCGCTCCTGACGAACTTCCACCTCCCCCGCTCGACGCTCCTCATGCTCGTCTCGGCGTTCGCGGGGAAGGAGAACGTCCTCGGCGCCTACGGCGAGGCCGTCGCGGCGGGCTATCGATTCTTCAGCTACGGCGACGCGATGTTCGTCTCGTGAGGCGGCTGCGGACATGCACCCGCGGCGCGGCGGCACTACATTGACGGTAGACCCCGCGTCCGGCCGGAGGCCCGGCCGGCGGGAAGGAGGCCGCCATGACCTCAACGCACCCCGGCGTGGGGCTCGCAGACCGTCAGGGCCGATTCCTGGAAATGCGCCGCCGCGCGGCGGGAGACGCGACGGCGATGCCGGCGCAGGCCGAAGGGCCCTGGATCGCGCTGTCGCGCGAGCTCGGATCCGGAGGCAGCGAGCTCGCGGTCCAGGTCGGCGCCGCGCTCGGCTGGCGCATCTACGATCGCGAGATCCTCCAGGCGGTAGCGGCCGAAACGCGGCGCGAGGAGTGGACGCTCGAGCGCTTCGACGAAAAGGCCGTGCGGGGGTTCGGCGAGTACATCGCGCCGTTCATCATTCCGACCGACCCCGGACAGTCCCGCTACCTCGTCGATCTGACGCGCGTCGTGAGGCGGCTCGGGCGCGAGGGCCGCGCGGTGCTCCTGGGACGCGGCGCGAACTTCATCCTGGATCCCACGCACGGACTCCGCGTCCGTGCCGTGGCTCCGGCGGCGGACCGGGCCGAGGCGCTCGCGCATGACCAGGGTCTCACACGCGACGAGGCGCGCCACCGCATCGCGGCGAGCGACGCGGCGCAGCGGGATTTCGTGCGGCAGGCTTTCCAGAGGGAGATCGAGGACCCGGCGGGTTATGACCTCGTCGTCCACCCTCGCGCGCTCGGCCTGCCCGCGGCCGTGGCGGCGATCCTCGCCGCCGCTCGCGCGAAGCTCGACTTCTGAATCGCGGTCGCACGAAAAAAGGCGCGGGCCGCGGGGCCCGCGCCGGTGTTCCGGAAGGACGGCTCGTCAGTACGCCTGGAGGTAGCGATCCACTTCCCAGGGGTGGACGCACGCGATGTACGTCTGCCACTCGGAGCGCTTGGCCTCGACGAATTTCTCGAAGACGTGCTCGCCGAGCGCGTTCTTGAGGAGGTCGTCCTTCTCGAGGCAGTCGAGCGCCTCGGAGAGATTTCCAGGGAGGACGTCGATCTTCAGGCGTTTCTTCTCGCGCGCCGACATCTCGAAGACGTTCTGGTTCACGGGCTCGCCCGCGTCGAGCTTGTTCTTGATGCCGTCGAGGCCCGCCGCGAGCATCACGGTGAACGCGAGGTACGGATTGCAGGACGGGTCCGGCATCCGCACCTCGCAACGCGTACCCATGCCGCGGCGCGCCGGGATGCGCACCATCGGCGAGCGGTTGCGCTCGGACCACGCGACGTTCACGGGCGCTTCGTAGCCGGGCACGAGCCGCTTGTACGAGTTCACGAGCGGGTTCGTGATGGCGGCGATCGCGCGCGCGTGCTTCAGGATGCCGCCGATGTAGCTCATCGCGAGGCCGGAGAGCTGGTACTTCGCCTTCGCATCGAAGAACGCGTTTTTCATGGACGCGCCCGAGCCCGTGATGAGCGACTGGTGGACGTGCATGCCAGAGCCATTCACGCCGAAAATCGGCTTCGGCATGAACGTCGCGTGGAGGCCGTGGTCGAGCGCGACCTTTTTCACGATGAGCTTGAACGTCGTGACCTGGTCCGCCGTCGTGACCGCGTCGTCGTACTTGAAGTCGATCTCGTGCTGGCCGGGAGCGACCTCGTGATGCGCCGCCTCGACCTCGAAGCCCATCGCCTCGAGCGCGACGACGATGTCGCGCCGAGCCTCTTCGCCGCGGTCCACGGGAGTCAGGTCGAAGTAGCCACCCTGGTCGTGCGTGTCGACGATCGGGTCGCCGTTCGCGTCGCGGCGGAAAAGGAAGAACTCCGCCTCCGGCCCGGTCATGAGCGTGTAGCCGAGAGCCTTCGCCTTGTCCATCTGACGCTTCAGCGTCTGGCGCGGGCAGCCGGCGAACGGCGTGCCGTCCGGCTCGATGATGTCGCAGACGAGGCGCGCGACCTTCCCGTTCGGGTGCGGCCACGGGAAGATCCGAAACGTGTCGAGGTCGGGCACGAGGCCCATATCGGATTCCTCGATGCGCGTGAAGCCCTCGATGGAGGAGCCGTCGAACTGGATCTCGCCGTCGAGCGCCTTCTCGAACTGCGAGCGCGGGACCTCGACGTTCTTGATGATTCCGAGGATGTCAGTGAATTGGAGACGCAGGAACCGCACGCCTTGCTTGTCGCACTCTTTGAGGATCTCGACCGCCTTCACGCCCATGTGGATTTCCCTTTCTTCTCTTTTTCGAAATTGGCTCGTGCCGCGCGGATTCTGCCGTCAAAGAAGAATTTTTTCCATGAAAATGAATCGGAACGCACAAAGAACTGTGCAAGAATCTCATTAAGGACTTAGCAGTCCTGTTTTACGGCGTTACGAAAAAGCGTTCAATGCGAGGATGAGGCGATGAAAATCCCATCGCGCGAGGCTGCTTGGGCCCTGCTGACGGAATTCACGCAATCCCAGCCGCTCCGCCGACACGCGCTCGCCGTGGAAGCCACGATGCGGCATCTCGCGCGCAGCTCGGGCGTAACGGACGCGGCGGAGATCGAAACCTGGGGCCTCGTCGGGATGCTCCACGACTTCGATTACGAGAAATATCCGACGCAGCAGGATCACGTCTGGCGCGGCATGGAGATCCTGAGAGAGCGCGGCTGGCCGGAGGAGATCATCCGCGCGGTCGGCGGACATGCGTTCTACACGAACATCGAGCGGAAGACGCGAATGGAGAAAGCGATCCTCGCGGCGGACGAGCTGACGGGCTTCGTCGGCGCGTGCGCGCTCATCCGGCCGACGAAAAAGATCGCGGACGTCCCCGTCGAGTCCGTCACGAAGCGGCTCAAGGAGAAGTCGTTCGCGCGCTCCGTGGACCGCACGTACGTCACGCGCGGCGCCGAGGAGTGGGGGTTGCCCGTTCCCGCTCTCGCCGCGCTCGTTCTCGCGGCGCAGATTCCGATCGCAGACCGCATCGGCCTCGGCGGCGCGCCCGCGGCCGATCTCGCGGACTCCCCCGTCCCACCGGAACCGCCCGCTCCTTAAATCCCCGGAGAGAGCCATGTCCGAAAACGGCTAGTTCTTCGCCCGTACCGGAGTAGATTCCCGGCATGGACCTCGAGAACGCCGCCTGCGTGAAAGCGATCCAGAGCCGGGACGCCCGCTTCGCGGGACGTTTCTTCGTCGGCGTCGTGACGACGCGCGTGTATTGCCGGCCCGGTTGTCCCGCGCCTCTCCCGAAACCGAAGAACATGCGCTTCTACGCATTTGCCGCCGCCGCGGAGGACGCCGGCTTCCGCCCGTGCCGGCGCTGCCGGCCGGAGGCCGCGCCCGGATCGCCCGTGTGGAATGGCACGTCCGCAACGGTTTCGCGCGCGCTGAAACGGATCTTCGACGGCGACGGGCATGAGTCCGTCGAAGCTCTCGCGGAGCGCCTCGGCCTCGGCTCGCGACATCTCCGGCGCCTGTTCGCGGAGCACGTCGGCGCCTCTCCCGCGTCGCTCCAGCGCACGCACCGCGTTCATTTCGCGCGCCGGCTGCTCGACGAGACGTCGCTTCCGGTCGCGGAAGTCGCATTCGCGGCCGGCTTCGAAAGCGTGCGCCGTTTCAATGACGCGATCCGGGCGACGTTTCATCGTACGCCGACCGGACTGCGAAAACCATCGAGCGTAACGGCGCGCCCGGCGGTGGCGCGGGCGGACGAAAGACTTCTGACGCTCCGGCTGCCGCTCCGCCTGCCGTTCGACGCGACGTCGCTGTTTTCCTTCCTCGAAGAACGCGCCGTTCCGGGCGTCGAGGCCGTTCGCGGTCACGCCTATTCGCGGACGATCGAAAGCCGGGGACGAGCGGGAGTTCTGACCGTCTCATTCGAGCCCGGGCAGGATTTCCTGCGGCTTTCGACGAATCTGACGCCGGGGCCGGACCTCCTCGATCTCGTGCGCCGCGCGGGGCGCGTTTTCGACGTCGACGCGGACCCTCTCGCGATCGCCGCCGTGCTGCGCCGAGATCCGCTCCTCGCGCCGCTCGTCGCCGCGCGGCCCGGCCTTCGCGTCCCGGGAGCCTGGAATCCGTTCGAGATGGCCGTCCGCGCGATCCTCGGCCAGCAAGTCTCCGTGCGCGGCGCGCGCACGCTCGCGGGCCGGCTCGTCGCGGCGTTCGGGCGCCCGCTCCCTCGCGGGGGCGCGGACGGCCTGACGCACGTGTTTCCGGCCCCCGCCATTCTCGCCGCGGCGGACCTCTCCCGGATCGGGCTGCCACGCGCGCGCGCGGCCGCGATCCGGACGCTCGCTCGCGCCGTTCACACGGGGAAGACCGAGCTCGCGGCGCCGCGCGGGCTGGATGATCTCGAGCAGCGCCTCTGCGAGCTGCCGGGAATCGGACCGTGGACGGCGCAGTACGTGGCGCTGCGCGCGTTCGGCGAGCCGGACGCGTTCCCTGTGGGCGATCTCGGCCTTCGCCGTGCGCTCGAAGCCGCCGGCGTTCCGGCGGATGCCGCGGCGCTTCGGGAGCGCTCCGCCGCCTGGAGCCCGTTTCGCGCCTACGCAACGCTGCATCTCTGGAGCTCGCTCGCCGCCCCCGCCGGCAAGAAGGAGACCCGATGAACGCCACGCCCCTTTTCGTCACCGAGATCGACACGCCGGCCGGCGCGATCGTGTTTGCACGCCGCGGCGAGCGGCTCGTCGCGCTGTCTTTCAAGGATTACTGGCCGCGCCTCCTCAAACAGCTCGAGAAGCGCTTCGGCGCTCTCGAGCTCACGCCCGACGCGAAGGGCGGGCCGCCCGGCCGCGCGCTCCGGCGTTATCTCGACGGCGATCTCCATGCGCTCGATGCGCTCGAGGTCGACACGGAGGGCACGCCGTTTCAGGAAAAAGTCTGGTCGCGTCTGCGAAAGATCCCGGCAGGCGCGACGTGGTCGTACGCCGAGCTCGCGCGCGCCGTCGGGAACCCGTCCGCCGTCCGGGCGGTCGCCGGCGCGAACGCGCGGAATCCCGTCTCCGTCGTCGTGCCGTGCCACCGGGTCATCGCGTCGGACGGGAAACTCTCCGGCTACGGCGGAGGCGTTCCGCGAAAGCGCTGGCTTCTGAAACACGAAGGCGCGCTTCTCGCCTGAACGTTTCAGGCCGCGGCCGGCCGGCGGATGGATAATCCGCGGTTGGGCATGAGCATTCTCCTCATCGAGGGCGCCCGCGTCCTCGGCATGACGCGGCCGGACGACGTGACGCCGGACGGCGCGGTGCTCGCCGAGGACGGCGTGATCGTCGCGCTCCACGCCGAGGCGAAGAGACGCGGCGGGGAGGCCGCGGCGGCCGGCCGCCCTGTCGAGCGCGTGGACGCGCGCGGCCTCTGGCTGCTGCCCGGCTTCGTCCAGACGCATATCCATCTCTGCCAGACGCTCCTCCGGAACGGCCCGGACGACCTGCCGCTCCTCCCGTGGCTGAAAACGCATGTCTGGCCGGGCGAGGCGGCGCACGACGAGGCGACGCTCGGAGTCTCCGCGCGGCTCGGGCTCGCGGAGCTCCTCGCGGGTGGAACGACGGCGATTCTCGACATGGGCACGGTGCGCCACACGGACGCAGTGTTCCGTGCGGCCGAGGCCTCGGGCATGCGCGTCACGAGCGGAAACGCGCTCATGGACGACGCGGTGACGAATCCCGCAGAGCTTTGCGTGAGCACGGAGGAAGCGCTCGCGGAAGCGGAGCGCCTCGCGAGGACATGGCACGGCGCAGCCGGCGGAAGGTTGCGCATGGCGTACTGCCCGCGCTTCGCCGTCTCGTGCACGGACCGCCTCCTTCGGGGCGTCGCGGCGCGCGCGCGGTCGAACGGCTTTCTCGTTCACACGCACGCCGCCGAGAACATGGACGAGGTCGCGCTCGTCGCGCAAAGAACAGGTAAGCGCAACGTGGCCTATCTCGACGACGTCGGGATCTCCGGGAGCCACGTCGTCCTCGCGCACGTCATCCATACGGACGAGGCCGAGCGCGCGCTTCTTGCCGCCCGCGGCACGGTCGTGGCGCACTGCCCTTCGTCGAATCTGAAGCTGGGCTCTGGAATCTGTCCGGTTCCGGAGTACCGCGCGCAGGGAATCCGCGTGACGCTCGGCGCGGACGGCGCGCCCTGCAACGACCGGCTCGACGCGTTCGCGGAAATGCGCCTCGCCGCGCTGCTCCCGAAAATTCGCCTCGGCCCCGGCGCGCTTTCCGCGTGGGAGGTCGTGCGGATGGCGACGGCCGACGGCGCCGCGGCGCTCGGCCTTCCGACGGGCACGCTCGAGCCGGGTCGCGGGGCCGACTTCGTGCTTCTCGACCCCGGCGCGGGCTTCGCCGACCCGATGTCATGGCGCGACGACCCGTACGGCCCTATCGTTTACTGCATGGACCGGTCGCACGTCGTCGCGACTTTCGTGGAGGGCGTCGCGCGCTATCGGCGCGCGGAGCCCTTTCCTCTCAAACCAACGGCCGTGGAGATCGAATCGGCCGTCGCGGCACTCAAGCGGCGCCGGTCTCAACACAACAAGAGGTGATCGCGATGTCGAAAAAGCCCGCTCCCCTCCTCAAGAACATCCTCGTCGGTACGGACTTCTCCGTCTGCGCCGCGCGGGCGTTCTCGTTCGCCGTGTCGCTCGCGGCCTCCCAGGGCGCGAAGATCCACATCCTGCACGTCCTCATCGAGCCCGTGCAGGCGTTCGACGTCGCGGGCGCGCTCCCCTACCTCGATGTGTCGACGCAGAAGGAATG
Source organism: Acidobacteriota bacterium (assembly GCA_003152095.1). GTDB lineage: Bacteria > Acidobacteriota > Thermoanaerobaculia > UBA5066 > UBA5066 > Fen-183. The sequence continues at coordinate 36,236 of PLZI01000057.1, forward strand.
GGAAGAAGCCACGAAAAAACGCCTCGCGAGCGCCGTCGCTTCCGCCGGAAAGCGCGGGGTCTCGGCGACGTCGGAGTTCCTCTGGGGCCGCCCCTCGGACGTCCTCGTCGAGACCGCCGTGAAGACGAAGGCCTCGCTCGTGGTCCTCGGAACGCACGGCCGCAACGTGCTCGAGAAGCTCCTCATCGGCTCGACGGCCGAGCGTGTCGTGCGCCTCTGCCCGGTGCCGGTCCTGACGGTGCGCGAGAAGCGCTGACTCGGCGGACGGTGAGAAGCCGTCAACCGTTCGGAATCTCCCAGAGGTCCTTCACCGCCGGATGGTCCCACGCGATGCGCCACTCGTCAGGGTCCTTGACGTCGAACGTGCGCGTCACGATGTAGAACAGAGCGCAGGGGTTCGTGAGCGGCCGGTAACCGTGCGCGACGCCCTCGGGAATGCGCACGAGGACATCGTGCCCGTCCCCGGCCACGACGACCTGCGTCTTGCCGGACGTCGGCGAATCCTTGCGCACGTCGAACAGGACGAACTTCGCCTTCGAAGGAGAGGGGCAGAACCAGATGTCCTGCTGCTTGAGGTGGTAGTGCAGGCCTTTGATGTGGTTCTCGGCATTCACGATCGTGAAGTTGATCTGGGCGACGGCGACGTCCTGGAAGAACTCGGCGAGGCCTTCGCTGCCCGGATGGTCCGCCTGCGCGCGGTAGATCTCCTGGAAGAACCCGCGGTCATCCACGTGTCGCGTGAGGCGGAGGATCTTCACGCCCGCGAGCGGCGTCTTCGCTACGTAGGTCTTGACTGAAGAGCGGAACTCGTCCGCGATGTCGCCCGGCGCGAGGGCCGGCGGGTGAGAAACCGTCATGCGTGCTCCCCTGCGCCGACATTCTAAGCGGCCTCTGGTGTATCTTCCGCGAAACAATCCAGCGCCGCGCGGTGCGAACAGGAGGGCGAAACGTGCCTCAGAACCCGCTCTTTGCGACGAAATCCATGGCGCGCCTCATGGAGGAGATGAGGGGAGAGAACCGGCTGCGTCGCATCCTGGGACCGGTGCAACTCACGAGCCTCGGAGTCGGCGCGATCATCGGCACCGGCATCTTCGTGCTCACGGGCCAGGCGGCCCACGACAAGACCGGGCCGGCCCTGATGCTGTCGTTCGTATTTTCCGGAATCGCCTGCATCTTCGCGGCGCTGTGCTATGCCGAATTCGCCTCGATGGTGCCGGTCGCGGGCTCTGCCTACACCTATGCCTACGCGACGCTGGGAGAGCTCTTCGCCTGGATCATCGGGTGGGACCTCATTCTCGAATACGCCGTCGGTTCCGCCACCGTCGCGCATGGATGGTCGCATTACTTTCAGGACTTCATAGGAATCCTGGGACTCAAGATTCCCCACGTGTTCTCCACGGCGCCNNTCAAGCTGATCATCGTCTTCTTCGTGATCATCGTCGGCGCCTTCTACGTCAACCCGGCAAACTGGAAGCCCTTCGCTCCCTTCGGCCTCACCGGCGTGAGCTTCTTCGGGAAGACCCTGTTCGGGCAGACCGGGGCGGGCGGCGAGCCCCTTGGCATGCTCGCGGGCGCGGCGACGATCTTCTTCGCATACATCGGCTTCGATTCGGTATCGACTCACGCCGAGGAGGCCAAGAACCCGAAGCGCGACGTCCCCATCGGCATCGTGACGTCGCTCGTCCTCTGTACGGTTCTTTACATCGCCGTGGCGGCGGTCCTCACCGGCATGGTTCCCTACAACAAGATCAACATCGACGCTCCCGTCTCGGACGCTTTCCGGCAGGTCGGGCTGCCGTGGGCGCAGTTTCTGATCTCTCTCGGAGCCATCGCTGGCATCACGTCGGTGCTCCTCGTCATGATGCTCAGCCAGCCGCGCGTCATCCTGGCGATGGCGCGCGACGGCCTCGTGCCCCGGAGTTTTTTCGGCGCGATCCATGAGAGGTTCAGGACTCCCTGGAAGTCGACCATCATCACAGGAATCTTCGTGACCATTCTCGCGGCTTTCCTGCCTCTGCGCGTTCTGGCGGAGCTCGTGAACATCGGAACACTTTTCGCGTTCGTCGTCGTTTGCGCGGCCGTTCTCATCATGCGGCGCACGAACCCGAACGCGCCCCGGCCGTTCAGAGTGCCCT
>PLZI01000182.1 GCA_003152095.1 Acidobacteriota bacterium
GCAACGCTCGTCACGAACAACATACGAGAATTCGAGAGGATTCCCGGCCTGAGGGTGGAGAACTGGACCGCGGCTTGACGGTGTCGGGCAAGAGTGAACTTCTCTGATACTGGATCGATCGCGCGTTCACGTCCCGCATAATCGGAGTTCCGGAAAACCCTCCGATGGAAGCCGCGATTCGCCTGTTGAACGAGATGGTCACCCGAGGCCTTCTGGACAGCTACGCCATCGGGGGGGCGATGGCTTCCCTCTTCTACGCGGAGCCGATCGCGACGTTCGATCTGGACGTCTTCGTCCTCCTCCCCACGGCCCAGTCGGATCGAGCTATCGTCACACTCGAGCCGCAGATCGCATTCCTGCGCGAACATGGCGCGGTACAAAAAGGAGAGCACGTCGTCATTCAGGGTCTTCCGGTTCAGATTCTGCCGGCGTACAACGCGCTCGTCACGGAGGCCACGAAGCAGGCCGTGACGAGACGGGTCGGCCAGGTCGAGACTCGGGTCTGCCGGCAGGAACACCTGCTCGCCATCCTTGTACAGACCGGCCGCGACAAGGATCGGGCCCGAATACCCCTTCTCCTCGAAGGCACGGTTCCGGACAGACGCCTCCTCGACGAAATCCTGGAGCACCATGGCCTTCGTGGCCGGTGGGACCAGTGGACGAAGGGTCCTCATGTCTGACGAGGCAACGAGAGCCCTGGCCGAAAAGGCCTTCGAAGCCAAGCGGCTTCGCCGGATGGAGCTGGCCCGGCTCCCGATCGAACAGAAGCTCGAGATCCTTTTGGACCTTCAGCGGACCGTCAACGAGATCGCCCGGGCCGCCGGCCGCCCGACAAAGCCTGAATGGCCCCGCGAGATCCTGCCAGGGCCCGACACCGGGTGATCTGACATCCTTGTCGAGTTCAAGCNNTCGTGTCGAGCGTGGGCGTCGCCCCGGCGAGAGAGATGCGGAGCGAGCCGGACGCCGTGGCATTCGTGATGGTGACGTTCGCGGCCACGGCGGTCGCGTCGTCCGCGCCCCCGCAGCCGCTGTCGCCGGCGTAATCGCAGCCGCCGTCGCCGATTGACGCGTACACGCCGTCACCGGCGCGGTCGGGTCGATGTCCTACGCCGAGCCGCGGTTCACGAACGACATCGACGTGGTCGTGCGAATAGGGCTCGATGCGCGTTCATGTCGATCAAGACGACCACCAGCGCCGTGGCGCCGCTAGGTGGTCAGACGCTCGCGGCGACTGGAGAACGAAGCGCCTCGCGAATGGCGGAAGAGACCTGGAGAGGAAGGAAGAGGCGAGAGGGGTATAGGTAATCCTCACCCGAGTCGTCGAGGACGCGGATGAAGTTGCTTCGCGCCGCCGAAACGTCGGGAAGAACCTGGTAGATACGCCGAGCTTGAAGGTCATGGTTCGAGCCAGGGCTCACGCATACGACGAAACGCGGCTGCGAGGCCACTCTAGTCGAGGAATCGCTTGATCTTGACGTGCCTGCGACCGATGCCATGCGCTTCGTACCAGTGAAGCTCCGCCTTGCGGACGTTGCCGTCTTCGACGAGGCGAACGAACGCGATGCCCTTGAGTTTACGCCAACGTGCTTTTCCATATCGTTTCTGCAGGTCACGAAGGACCCGGATTCTCTTGTGAATCGCAATGGCTTCGATCTCGGTGAGTTCGCTGATGACCTCGAAGTCCACGCGAGGAAGATTCTATCTCGCCCCCTTCTGCCCCAGACCCTTCTTCTGGAGGCGACGAATCCTCTACGCGCGCCCGGGATCGCCGTCGGTCTTCGATTCATCACCCTTCAGGCCGAGCTGTCGGCTCTCTTTGGTCGAAGGGTCGATCTCGTTACGGCCGGCTTCCTCAGCCCACACTTCCGGCCACGGGTCGTTCAGGAGGCCGTTCCGCTTTATGAAGCGGCCTGAGGACGACATCCTCCTCAGGGATATGGTCGATCACGCGAGGCGTGCCGAAAGGAGCTGGCCGATTCGCTCGAAGACTGGCTGCTCTTCAGCGTTCGCCAGGGCGCGAGGAACTGATCCGGAGACTGCGCGTCCTGGCGTGGACCTCCTGGCGCGCATTCTTCGTGAAGCCGGCGTGACACGCGACGAGTGGCTCGGCGGGTAAAAGGCCCCACCCCCTACCGCCACCACCCCGTCACGTCGACCACGAGGTCCGCGGTGCCCACCGCGAATCCGGACGCCCCGGCGGGATCGAGCCGTCCTTCGCGACCCGACATGCCGACAGTTTAGCGGTGATTCGTAAGCAGTAGGTCCCCGGTTCAAGTCCGGGCCCTCGCTCCGGTAACTCTTACGAAGCGCGTTGCCGTTTCCGTGCTCTAGTGGCAACCCGTCGCCTGCTTCCGGAGACCGTGGGTTGCGCGCCGAGGAGCGACATCGCGCCGCGTGCCAGAAGGCCTGAGCGGGTTTCACCCACGGCTTTGGCCCGCGCATCGATCGCCTGCAGAATGGCCTCCGGGATTGTTACGTTCACGCGGACCGCCTTCGACGCTGCGTCCGGCGCGGAGACGAGAAACGGCACCGCNNCATCCGGGAAAGTCGGGAAAGTCCACGCCGTAATCGCTGCGCGGTTTCTTGCGAATGAGTGCGACATACACTGCCACGATTTCCTCTCAGCTCCTCGATTTTCCTAGTGACGACGCGGCTGTCCACGGAAGCCGAATATACACACTGATACACACTGGCTGCAAGCCCTCCTACCGCCACCACCCCGTCACGTCGATCACGAGGTCCGCGGTGCCCACCGCGAATGCGAGAGCGGGTCAGCGCGAGAGGAGCGCGAGGAAGTCGTCCACGGTGAGGCGTGTCGCCCGGATGATCGAGCGGAGTGTGCCCCGGTCGAGCGTCTCATGGTCTGGCACCGTGACGGGCGGCCGGCCCGGACAGCTGAGGCGGACGTGACTCCCCCTTCTCCGGCTCTCGGCGTAGCCGAGGCGTTGCAAGGCACGGATGCACTCCAGTCCCGAGATAACGGGTAGGGGCGGCACTCAGGCGGCGACGGTGACCGTCGCGACCTCGTATCCCTCGGGCAGGCTCCAGCCTTCCGCCGCGCGGCACTCCAGCGCCAAGGCGACGGCCTCGAGGATGTTGGCGAGCGCCTCTTCGCGCGTGTGGCCCTGCGAGATGCAGCCGGGGATCAGCGGACACTCGGCGACGATGAGGCCGTCCTCGCCGGGGCGGAGGATCACCGGAAGTTCGCGCACGGGCTCATTGTACGTCGAGGATCAAGCCCCACCCCTACCGCCACCACCCCGTCACGTCGATCACGAGGTCCGCGGTGCCCACCGCGAATCCGGACGCCACCGTGACGCTCCCCGCGGGCGCGCCGAACAGTCCCAGGATCGCTTCGTTCGTTAGGCGGCAGTACCTCCATGGGCCAGGGCTCGCTTGGCGGGTAGCGGAAGCACGACGGGGCGGAAGTATTCGATAGGGTAAAGGTAGTCTTCGCCCGACTCGTCCACAATCCTGATCAGTGACTTCGGGTCGTTGGTCAACGGCTGGAGGTACTCGTAAAGCTTGCGAACCTCCAGCGAGGCTGCGTAACCAGGATTCGCCACGCACAGTACGAATCGCCGCTTCGTACCAGTGGACTTCCGCCCGGAAAATCTCGCCGGTGCTGTGGAGGCGGATGACCGCGCCACCTTCCCTTCTTTCATGACCCGATTCTAACTGTCTTCTCCAGTCGGCCCCGAGTTCCCCTCCCGGCACCGATGGTCTTGCGACCGTCATCGCTTCGCCCCCCTACCCTGAAACGCCCGTTCACGGGTCCG
>PLZI01000111.1 GCA_003152095.1 Acidobacteriota bacterium
CACCTGTCCAAGAAAACCCGGTGCGATCTAATCGCGTCCGGTTGAAAAGCAAGGCTGGAAGCCGTCTATCTCGGCAGGAGAGGGACACTCTCTAAAGCTTCCTCGTCCCGAAGGGAGCCGCCGATGAATTTGTGCCTCGTCGTTTGCGTCGAAAGAGCCTCGAGCGACCCGCCCGAAAGGACTCGACGGCATGTGAAAGGCCATCTCCATCCTCGAAAGAGGGCTCGGTGAGTAACGCCGTGGACGAGCACTCCCCAAACGACGAGCTCCGCCGGAGGATCGAGGAGCTGGAGCGGAAGCTCAAAGCGCTCCAGCGCCACCTCTCTTTCAGCCGCAAGCAGGTGCTCGAATTGGTGGTCCTCTGCCCCAACGACGTGATCCGGAACCTCGAGGGGATGCTTCGGCGCCTCATCGGCGAGGACCTGGACTTCGTGACGCGGCTCGACCCTTCGGTGTGTAACGTGCGAGTGGATCCTGGCCAGCTGGAGCAGGTGGTCATGAACCTAGCCGTCAACGCGCGCGACGCGATGCCGGGTGGCGGGAAACTGACGATCGAGACAGCCAGCGTCGACCTGGACGAGGCGTACGCGCAGCGGCACGCCTCAGTCGCTTCGGGGCCCTACGTGATGCTAGCCGTAAGCGACACGGGCGTCGACATGGACGCCGAGACGCAGGCCCGAATCTTCGAGCCGTTCTTCACGACCAAGGAGAAGGGGAAGGGCACCGGTCTCGGCCTCTCGACGGTGCACGGCATCGTCCACTAGTCGGGCGGCAACATCTGAGTCTACAGCGAGCCGGGTCGCGGGACGACGTTCAAGATCTACTTCCCGCGCATCGCCGGGACCGCTGCTACGACGCAAATGCCGTCCAGAACCGTTCCAGCGCTCGAGGATTCCGATGATGGTTCCAGGACAATCCTCCTCGTCGAGGACGAAGAGCCCCTGCGGCGGCTCGTCAAGCGCATCCTCGAGCTTAGCCGCCACACCGTGCTGGAGGCGGTCGCCTCTTTGCTGCCGCCATCTCGCGCTGACCTACGACAAAAAGGGCCCGGTTTCCCGGGCCCCCTTCGTTCCTCCGCCGCGTCCGCGGCGGGCGTTATTTCTCGAGCTCCACGACGACGTCCACCGGGGCGCCGATGCGCACGGTGATATTGACGGTCTTCGTCTTGTAGCCGGGGCGCGCAACGGTAATCGTGTGCGTGCCGGGATCTGTCACGACGCCCCGTGGGTTCGCGGCGAGGTCCTCGCCCGCGCCGAGGTACTTGTCGTCGATGTAGACGGCGGCGTCCTCGGGCGTGACCTTGAACCTCATGCGCGCGCGGTTGCCCGCGGGGCGGGGAAGGGGCTCGGGCCTGGCGTTCATCCGCTCTTCGGGAACACGCTCGCGATCGTTCCACCCGTCGTCACGCGGCGCGCGCTGCGGAACGTCACGCGGTGCCGGCGGGGCCTCTTCCTCCGCCTCGCCCACGCTTCCATCTCCCTCGCCGTCATCGCCCGTCACGACGTAGACGCTCGGGCCTCCCCACCACCACGAGGAGTAGTAGGGCGCCCAGCCCCAGCCCCAGCCGTACGGGTAGTAACCCCAGCCGACTCGGCGATACCCACCTCCGTGCCAGCCGCCGCCGTGAGAACCGGCGACGTGCGAGCTGCTCACCCGGCTTCCGCCGCTCGATCGGCTCGCGCCACCAGAGTGGCTCGACCCGACGGAATGACCACCGCCGCCGCCATGCCCGGAACTGCCGCGGGCCTGCGCCGCCTGCGGGGCGAGTGTCACGGCCGCCGCGAGGGCAGCCGTCGCGATCAGAGAGGGGCGAAGGAAGCGAGGAGAAGCGTTCGTGACCATCTTGAGACCCCCGGACGAGATTTCGGTCCCCGTCCCCCAGTATTGCAAGGACCTTGCCCGCAACCTTCGGCCCGACCGTCCCCTGGCCCGGACGCCATTATCCGCCCGTTACCGCCGCGGGGCCGATGTCGATGCAAGTGCCTCTGGGAGAGCGACTTGGGCGGAACTCATGGTGCGGTAGCCGACGGTATAATCACAAGATGCGTCCGCTCCCGCGAAAGATGAGGACATGACCGACGACCGCGAACACCGGACCAACCACGACCGCCGGCTCGGCGAGATCGAGACGCGCGAGGCCGACGTCGAGGCGCCCACCCAGGAGGTCGTGCGCCGAGGCGGCACGTTCGAGTCGTTCCGGCACCGCGACTACACGCTCTTCTGGAGCGGCGCGTTCGTGAGCAACATCGGCACGTGGATGCAGAACTACGCACTCGGGCTCGTCGTCTACGCGTTCCGGAGCTCCGAGCTCGACCTCGGCGTCGTGAGCTTCCTGTCCGGCATCCCGGTGCTCTTCCTCGCGCTGTGGGCGGGCGGGCTCGCCGATCGCGTCGACCGCAAACGGCTCATCATCCGGACGCAGGCGGTGCTGCTCGTGCAAGCTGCGGCGCTCGGCTGGCTGTACAACGCCGGGCAGTTGTCGCCGCGCACGCCGGTCGCGTCGCTGGCGTGGGTCTCGGGCCTCGGGATCCTCGGCGGCATCATGTCCGCGCTCGCCTTCCCGTCGTGGCAGTCGATGCTGCCCGACCTCGTGCCGAAAGACTTACTGCTGAATGCCATCGCGCTGAACTCGGCGCAGTTCCAGTCGGCGCGGCTGGTCGGCCCGCTGCTGGGAGGCGCGCTGTTCATCGCCGGCCTCACGATGGGCGGCATCTTCTACGTCAACTCGGTGAGCTTCCTGTTCGTCATCTGGGCGCTGTGGGTGATCCGCCCGAGGAAGCAGGAGCATCACGCCGCGTCCGCCGGCGAGACCGGCTGGCAGCGGCTGACGGCCGGGCTGCGGTACACCCGCGGGAACCGCGTCGTGCGGGTGCTGATCCTCAGCACCGCGCTCATGACGATCTTCGCCATGCCCTACATGATGCTGCTGCCGGCCGTCGTCGACAAAGCGCTCATCGCGCCGTCCATCCACGGCCTCGCGCGCAGGGTCCTGCAGGGGCGGCTGTTCGCTTACGTGATGGCCGCCAATGGCCTCGGCGCCGTGTTCGGATCGCTCGCCGTCGCCAGCCTGCCCAAGACCGTCGTCCGCGAACGCATCATGCGATGGAGCCTGCTCGCGTTGGCGCTGCTGCTGGTCGCGTTCTCGGCGTCGTGGTCCCTTGCGCTGACGATGGCGATCTCCGCGCTCGCGGGCGCCGCTCTGCTCACGACGAACTCGCTGGTGAACACGTCGATCCAATCGGTCGTGCCGAACCACCTGCGCGGGCGTGTGATGGCAGTGTTCATCATGTCGTTCCTGGGGCTCATGCCGATCAGCGCCGTGATCTTCGGCCCGCTCGGCGAAGTGATCGGCCCGACGAACGCCATCGGCGGCGGCGCGGTCGTCCTGCTCGCCTGGGCGATCACGCTCCTGCTGCGGCCAAGCCTGCTGGGGCTGGAGCGGAAAGCCGCCTAAACCGCCTCCATTTCCGGATTTCGTTTGAGAAGAGTCCGAAGGGGCCGGGGACACTACGTCAGGGCTCGGTGCCTAACGACGCCGGCTCGTCTAAGCTGGGAGCGTGAGCGCGAGCCGTACGTCCCTTACGGAGGGGAGATGAGCTGGGAGACGGACGAGGGCTCTCCGCGGCCTCTCGGCGTCACCTGGGTCCCCGAAGAGAAAGCCTACAACTTTGCGCTCTACTCGAGGTATGCGAGCCGAGTGACCCTTCTCCTCTATCGGAAAAGTGACTTCGTCCACCCTGCCAACTCGTTCGACTTCGACCATCTCCGCAACAAGTCAGGTCAGATCTGGCACTGCCGCATTCCGGCTGCCCACATCGGCAAAGCGTCCTTCTACGCGTACCGGGTCGACGGTCCCGCGCCCGAAGGCCCGTCCAACTGGCATCAGTTCGACCCTCAGAAAGTCCTGCTCGATCCCTACGCCCGGGGCGTCTTCTTCCCCCCCGAATTCGATCCCGCAGCGGCGGCACGCCCGGGCTCCAACGCGGGGCGTGCCCCCCTCGGCATGCTGTCCCCCTGCCGGACGGAGTTTCATTGGGGCCCGGACCCGCGGCCGCGGCACGAGGCCGACCTCGTCATCTACGAGCTCCACGTCCGCAGCTTTACGGCGAATCCGAACTCTGCCGTTTCGGCCGACAAGCAGGGCACGTTCGGCGGTCTTGTCGAGAAGATCCCGTACTTGAAGGAACTCGGCGTCACGGCCGTCGAGCTGATGCCGGTTTTCCAGTTCGAGCCGGGCAGGGGAGATTTCTGGGGCTACATGCCGCTCAGCTTCTTTGCGCCGCACAACGGGTACTACGCAGAAGCGCAGCGCAGGGAGAAGCGCCGCGAGTTCCGGAAGACGGTCCACGCGTTCCACGAGGCGGGGATCGAGGTCATCCTGGACGTCGTCTACAACCACACCTGCGAGGGCGGCCGGGGCGGTCCTGTCTACAGCTTCAAGGGGATCGACGCGAGCACGTACTACATGCAGTCGCAGGATCCGGACCACCCCTTCGAGGACTTCTCCGGCACCGGCAACACCTTGAACTGCAACAGCCACTACGTCCGGACGATGATTCTGGACAGCCTGAGGTACTGGGCCAAGGATTTGCACGTCGACGGGTTCCGGTTCGACCTCGCCTCCACCTTCACCCGGAACGCCGATGGCTCGCTGAACCTCGGCGACCCGCCGATCATCGGCGGGATCGGCGACGATCCCGACCTCTCGAACGTCCGGTTGATCGCCGAACCCTGGGACGCCGCGGGGGCCTACGAACTGGGGAGATGCTTCCCCGGCCTCGCCTGGCTGCAGTGGAACGACCGGTTCCGGGACGACATCCGTCGTTTCGTCCGGGGAGATGCCGGCATGACCGCGGCGGCCATGCTTCGCATGTATGGAAGCGATGACCTGTTCTCGGACGGTCTGCCGGTGGCGTTCCACCCCTACCAGAGCGTCAACCTCGTGACCTGCCACGACGGCTTCACGCTGTACGACCTGGTCAGCTACACGCGGAAGCGGAACGAGGCCAACGGTCACGGGAACACCGACGGGCTGGCGAAGAACTTCAGCACGAATTGCGGCTGGGAGGGGGACGAGAACGTTCCTCCAGCCGTCGTCGAGCGGCGGAAGAGGCTGGCCAAGAGCTTCGCAGCCCTTCTCCTTCTGTCCAACGGCACGCCGATGCTCCGCGCGGGCGACGAGTTCCTCAACTCCCAGGGCGGAAACAACAATCCGTACAACCAGGACAACCCCACCGGCTGGGTAGACTGGAACGGACAAACGGTTCACGCCGACGTTCTCCGCTTCTTCAAGAGGATGATCGCGTTCCGGAAAGGTCACCCGTCCCTCTGCCGAAGCCGCTTCTGGAGGGACGACATTCGCTGGTACGAGGTGGGCGAAAAATCCTTTTCGTTCTTTCTGGCCGGGGTCAGGGAGAACGACGCCGATCTCTACGTCCTGATCCACATGGGAGACGAGGATTCCGAGTTTCACCTCATGCAGGGACGTCCCGACGAGTGGTTTCTCGTTCTCGACACCTCCTTGCCGAGCCCGCGGGATATCTGCGATCCCGGCGCGGAAACCCGGCTCGATGCCTTGACGTACCTGGCGAAGCCGAAATCGGTCGTCGTCCTGGTTCGTGGCCCCGCACATCCCGCCGAAGAGCCGAGGTCCTGAACGCGGTGGCGTCACCCGAAAAATCTGGCGCCGAAGCTCGCATCCCGGGTGGAGAAGAAGCTGCCGTTGGCTGGCGGGCCCGCGCCCCGGCGAGGGAGCGCTACACCGTGCGGAAGTTCCCGGGCGAGCCGGCGCGATCGATGAGTTCCATCACCGGGCTGCGGACACCCGAGAGCTTGAGAGCGTGGATGAGGTTCCTGTAGGCGAGCGCCTCCTCGTCGGTGACGCTGGTGTCTCCGGCGGCGAACCGAACGAGCGAGTCCTCGGCGGCGGCCCTGGCAGCGGCGAGGACTTCCGGGGGAACGGGGGTTGGCATGGTGTTCCTTTCTTGGGCCTTCGGGGCTCGGGGGGGAAAAGTCGGGGCGGAGGTTCGCACGGGGCGATTCATCCCACACGCCCGGAGGGAGTCGCCCTCCGTTTCGGCAATTCTGCCAGGGTCCTCGAGGGTTCGGGAGAGGACGTACACGGTGCGGGTTAGAGCGCCGTTTCTCGGAGGATGGCTTTGCTATTCAACCGCTCCCGCCTCAAGCAGCGCAGTTCGTTAATCGAGCAGGATGCTCCACCAATCTTTCGTTTTCACGCGACTCGCCAGCACATCAGCGCCGGGCAAGTCTGAATGGCCCATCGGCTCAGTGCCCCGCCGCGGCTTCTTTCCGGATTCCGGGCGAGAGCATCAGGGTGAACGGCAGGAACGCGACGAAGGCGAACATCAGCATCCAGAAGACGTCCACGTAAGCTTTCGCGGCGGCCTGCCGCGCCAGGCTCCCTTCGAGAAGCCCCAGCGACAGCGAGCGAACGGTCTCGGGGTCGAGGCCTGAAACGGCGAAGAGCCCGTGCGCCGTCGCGGCGAGCCTCTCCTGGACGACCGGGCTGTAGGCCGAGAGGCGCTCGCCGAGGCGTGCGTGGTGGGTCTGCGCGTGCCGGGCCAGGACGGTGGCGGACAAGGCGATGCCGACCGAGCCCCCTTCGTTCCGGAGGAGGTTGAAGAGGCCGGTGGCCTGACCCATCTTCTGCGGTGAGAGGTGCGAGAAGGCCGCCGTGCTGATCGGGACGAAGAGAAACCCGAGGCCGAATCCCTGGACGAGGCGCGAGAACATGACGTACCTGAAGTCCGCGTTCAGGTCGATCCCGCGGAGGAGCCAGAGGGCGTACAGGTTCAGGAGCGCCCCCACGGCGACGAGAAGCCGTGTGTCGATCTTTCCGATCAGGTTCGCCACGATGACCATCGCGCAGAGGGAGGCGATCCCGCCGGGCGAGAGGACGAGCCCCGCCCACGTCGCCGTGTAGCCGAGCATCGTCTGCGTGAAGAGCGGGAGCATCGTGAACGCCCCGAAAAGACCGAAGCCGAGGAGGAACATCAGGATCGTCCCCGAGGCGAAGGCCCGGTCGTTGAAGACGTGTAGGTCCACGAGCGGCCGTTCGGCCGTGAAGGATCGCCAGACGAACAGTGCGATCCCGGTCGCCGCCGCGAGGGCGAAGAGGCTGATGAACCGGCTCTCGAACCAATCGTAGCGCTCGCCCCGGTTCAGGACGACCTCGAGGCTCCCGAGGCCGATGCAGATGAAGATGAAGCTCCAGTAGTCCACCCGCCCTTCCGGGCGCTTCAGGTGCGACGGCTCGGAGATGTGCATCAGGCCGAGGACGATCCCGAGGATGCCGACCGGGATGTTGATGTAGAAGACCCAGGGCCAGCCCCAGTTGTCCGTGATCCAGCCCCCCAGCGTCGGGCCGATGATCGGGCCGAAGACGACGCCCACGCCGAACATCGCCATTGCCTTGCCGCGCTCCTCCGGAGGGAAGGCTTCGAGGAGGATCGCCTGTGACATCGGCACCATTGCCCCGCCGGCACACCCCTGGATGACCCGCATGACGACGAGAAGCGGGAGCGACGGGGCGGCGCCGGAGCCGAGCGACGCGAGCGTGAAGATGCCGAGGCACCACAGGTAGAAACGTCTCCGGCCGAAGTAGTTCGCGAGCCAGCCCGTGATCGGCAGGATGACGGCGTTGGCCACGAGGTACGACGTGATGACCCACGTGATCTCGTCCACGCTGGCCGAGAAAGTCCCCTGCATGTGCGGGAGCGACACGTTGGCCACGGAGGTGTCCACGACCTCCATCAGCGTGCCGAGCATTGAGGTGAAGGCGATGAGGTACGGGCTCGTCCTCTTCGCGTTTTCGGCCATCGCGTCGCGCCGTCCTTTCAGCCCGGGACGGGAGTCGTCCTCACCGGCGCGGGTGCCGGCGTCTCCATTGGCCTCGCGAGTGTGTCGATCTCCACGTGAACGGAGAGGCCGAGCCGGAGCGATCCGTCCCCGCTGCTCGCGGGGTCGATGGCGATCCGGACGGGAAGGCGCTGGACGATTTTCACCCAGTTTCCGGTCGCGTTCTCCGCCGGCAGAAGCGCGAAGGCCGCTCCCGTTCCCGCGCTGATGCTTTCGACCCGGCCGTTGTAGGTACGGTCCGGATTCACGTCGGTGTGGAAGGCGGCCGGCTGGCCGACCCTGATGCGGGTGAGCTCGGTCTCCTTGAAATTGGCCTCGACCCAGATGTGCTCGCCCTTCAGGGGGACGACGGCGCACAGGGGCTGGCCCGGCGCGACGACCTGGCCCGCCGTCGCGGTCAGCTTGCTGACGACCCCGTCCACGATGGCCGTGATCGTGCAATAGGAACGGTTCAGCCGGGCGTTCCTCAGGCGCGATTCTTGGACCCGGACCCTCTGGTCCGCCACGCCGAGGTCGGCCTCCTTGGCGGCGAGCGCCTTCTGGCCGGCGGCGAGGTCCTGGGCGGCGACCGACTCGGCGGTCACCGCGTCGTCGTACCGGGCCCGGGGGACGGAGTTCTTCCCGATCAGCTCCGTGTAGCGGGCGAGGTTCGTCCGGGCCAGGTCGAGCCGGCTCGCGTCGGCCGCCGATTTCGCCCGCTGCTGCTCGATCTCGGCCCGGCGGGTGGCGAGGTTGGCGCGGGCCTCGCCGAGAGCCGTCTCGACCTGCTCCACCTGCGCGTCGGCATCGCGGGGATCCACCGTCGCGAGGAGCTGGCCCTGCCGGACCGCCTGATTCTCGACCACGTCCACTGTCAGGAGCGTGCCCGGAATCCGGGACGAGACGGAATAGACGTCGCCGCCGACGAAGGCGTCCTCCGTGTTCGGGTGGATCTGCGAGCGCTTCCACGAGCGGATGCCGGCCACGGCGATGAGAAGGACGACGGCGAGGATGACGGCGAGGCTGATCCACTTGCGCGACATGTCAGCGCTCCTCTGGGGCCGGAGCGGCGCCGGCGAAGACCGTGGGAAGGTCGAGGCCCGCAGCCGCGGCGAGGAGCCCCTCTTTCAGGTACGCCGTGTAGTGCTGGTTCACGAGGGAGAAGCGGCTCTCGGCGAGGACCGCCTCGGCGTCGAGGACGTCGATCGTCCGGGAGAGGCCGGCCTTGTACTGGTCCTCCTCGATCCGCAGGTTCTCCTCGGCCGCCTCGACGTTCGTCCGGGCCGTTCCGGCCTCGCGCAGCGCCTGCGTGAAGTCGCGCCAGGCCTCGTCCACCCCGATGTCGAGGGTCCGCGCCAGGTCCGCGATCTGGCTCTCCGTCTTCCGCGCGGCGATCTCCGCCTGCCGCACCGCGGCCTTCCGCGCGCCGTTCTCCCACACCTGCCAGTTGACGCCGACGAAGAGGACGTTCGCGTTGGGATAGAGGAGAGAATCGTTCTGCTGGTAGGTGTGCGAGAGCTGGGCGAAGAAGCTCGGCCAGCTCTCCCCCTTCCGCGCGGTCGCGGTGCTCCGGTCCACCCGGAGGCTCGCCCGGAGGGACTCGAGCCGCGGGTTTCCGGAGGCCGCACGCCGCTTGAGACCGTCCAGGTCGTCCGGGAGCGGAGGGGGCGACGCCAGGGCTTCAGGAAGGGTGAGCGTCTCGTCTGGGGAGCGGCCCATCAGGCGGCCGAGGGTCCGCGTCGCCACGGCGATCGCGTTCGTGATCTGCCCGATCTGGTCCTTCACGACGCGAAGACGGACCTCCGTGCCGAGGAGATCGTTGCGGGCCACGATTCCCTGATCATAGAGGTCGCGGGCGATCCGCAGGTGCTCCTCGAGGCTCGCGATTCGCTGGTCCACGACGCGCCGCTGCGCCTTCAGGACGAGCACCTTCAGGTACGTCGCGAGACCTTCGAGCTGCGCCGACTGCACGTCCGCCTTTCCCTTCATCGAGGTCGCGTCCTCGGAACCGCGGGAGATCTCGAGCGCCGCCGCCCGGCGCCCCCCGTCCCAGAGCACCTCGGTCAGGTCGGCCTCGGCCGTGAAGAAGTTCTTCTGCGTCTCCGGCACCTCGAACGTTCCGAAGATCGCGACGATCTCGCGATCCCGGGCCTGCCAGTTCCCCGCGACGGAGAGAGTGGGCCAGTAAGCCGCCTTCGCCCGCGTCGTTCCCTCCCGTGAGGCGGCGAGGTCGAGCCCGGCGGCCACCGACGCCTGCGACCCTGCCGCGGCCGCCCGGAGCGCGTTGAAGAGAGTGAGCACCACCGGAGATGCCGGAGGCGGCTCCTCGGCCAGAACGCTTCCGAAGCACAGCGCCAGGGTAAGAGAAGCAAGCAATCTGTTCATGAAGGGGATTATCTGGCGCGTGCGGATCCTCGGAGGAATACTCTGGTCTGCCGTGAACGAACGGCGAAGAGTGTAGAGCGATGTCGTTTTCCGAGAGGCTCGAGAAGGTCCTTTCCCTGCGGGACGCCCTCCGGCAACGGCGGGACGCGATGGTGTCTCATGCGGTGAAGAGTCTGAGGTTCACGGTGAAGGACAGCGCGCGGGAGGTCGACGTCACGATCGACCGGCTCGGGATGTTCCCGGAGGCGGCAGCGCTCCTCTCGGCCCGCGCCCCGCTGCGCGGCCCGGAGAGCCGCGTGGCCCTCATGCTCGCGTACAACGGGAGCTCGTGGCTCTCGACGGCGATCACCTCGATCTACCTCGTCGGGAACCGCGTCGACGTGAAGTTCTCCTCGAAGGGGGCCGACGTCATGCGACTGACGGAGGAGATGTACCGCCCGGTATTCGGGGATGCGATCTCCTTCTACCGGGGAAGCGGACGAAGCTTTCTCGAGTACGCACTCCGGGAGCCGCGCGTCTCCGCGGCCGTCGTCTTCGGGTTCGACGAGAACATCCTCCCGTACGAAGAGGAGTTCCGGGCGGCGGGGAAGACGCTCGTCTTCGAGGGACCGGGGCAGGACCCGTTCATCGTCTTTCCGGACGCCGATCTCTCGCTGGCCCTTTCCGACCTGACCGTGGCGAAGTTCATGTACTCGGGCCAGACGTGCACGGCGCCCAAGAGGATCTTCGTCCACCGCGCGATCTACGACGACTTCCTCGACCGGTTCGAGGAGAGGGTCCGCAGCCTTGTCGTGGGGGACCCCGCCGACCCGCGGACCGACATCGGCCCGGTAGCGAGCGACGTCGCGGTCCGGCGCATCGCGGAGCAGCTCGAGGATGCGCGAGCGCGTGGAGCGAAGATCACCGTCGGGGGCCTGATCGACGGGAACCTGGTCTTTCCCACCGTCGTCCGCGAAGCGACGGACGACTTCCTCGGGATGCGCGAGGAAGTTTTCGGGCCCGTCGCGTACACGACGCCCTTCGACACCGAGGAGGAGGTCGTGCATCGGGCGCGGAGCCACAAGTACGGCCTGCGCGCCTCGGTCTTCGGCGGCGAGGCTGCCGCCCGCACCGCTGCCGCCCTGAAAGGAGAAGACTACTGCCACCCGGTCCCCGGCTTCACGTTTGGCCGGTTCGGGACGGTAGCTCTCAACCAGAGCCGGGCCGAAACTTGGCACCGGGCGTTCGTGACGAAGGCGGTCGGCGGCTACGGCTACTCGGGCTGGATCTGGGAGACGGTCGGCGGCGAGTTTCGCCTGAAGCAGGGACCGAAGCTGCTCAGCCTCGAGACGTCCCGGTGAGCCCGCGGGAGACGCCGGGCGTCACGGACTGGCGCCGAACTTCCCGCCCCGCCGGAAGCGAGCGTCACTTCGTGCTCCTCGGCCGCGGCACGATGCCCGGCACGCGGTCGGCCACCATGACGTCGAACGACTGCTCCCACGACGCGACGGCGAGACGCTTCCCGTCTGGAGAGATTGCGAACGACTCGGCGGCCGCGCGCGGGTCGAAGCCATAGAGCGGGCGGCGCGTCGCCGACGTTTCGTGTGCGGGATCGAAGACCTGCTTAAAGAGGCCGTATGCGCCCTTCGCGTCCTGGCCGACGAAGACGAGCGCCTTCCCGTCCGGCGCCCAGCGCGGTCGGCCGACCGAGTTCCCCGCGAAACCGGACCTGACCGGGAGAGCGGCGACGAAGGCCGTCCGCGACCCGTCGGCGACGCTTGCGACCCTCAGCTGGTTGAGGTCCATGCGGATGGTCACCGTATAGGCCACCCAGCGCCCGTCCGGCGAGGCGTCGGGAAGAACCGAGAGGTCCGAGACGATCCGCTGCGCTGCCGTCCCGTCTGGATGGATCTTCCAGATGCCGAGGCTCGGGCCGATGCCCTGCGAGTAGACGACCCAAGCGCCGTCGGCCGTCTCCGTCGGGTTCTCGGCGTCGAGGCCGGCACTCGTCACAGCTCGCGCCGCACTGCCGTCGGTTGCGGCGGTCCAGATCTCGAACGTGCCCGTCCGGTTGGAGCTCCAGTAGATCCGCTTGCCGTCCCGGCTGAACGCCGGGTCCCAGTCCTCGGCCTCGTCGTCGGTGACGCGGCGGACCATGCCGGTCCTCGTCGAGATGGTCCACAGGTCGAGGTTTCCGCTCCGCGTCGACGAGAAGAGGAGCCATTCGCCGTCGGGCGAGTAGGTCGGCTGCCGGTCCGCGCTGTTCCCTTGCGTCAGGGCGCGCACGCCGCCCGCGACGCTGGCGCCTGCCAGGGCTACCTCGCCGATGTTCTCTCGCGCCGATCGCGCGTCGTAGACGAGCCGCCCGGCGCCGAGGATGTCGAGCACGTCGGCGTTCACGGGCGTCCAGAAGAGCGTCCGCGCCGCCCCCCCCATCACGTCGCGCACGGTGACACGCCCGGCGCCGGCGGTGATCGCCGCCACGGCCGACTTGCTCCCGGAGTGGACGATGCGATCCGTCTCTCCGACCCAGGCCGGCGACGAGAGGCCTGTCAACCCCGTCGGAAGCTCCCGGACCTTGCCCGTTTCGACGTCGAGCACGAAGAACGACTTGACTGCGCCGCCCGAGCCCGTCTCCGAGCAGATGATCTTGCGACCGTCGGCCGACCAGCGCGGATGCAGGAGCTGGCGCCCGGGCACGCGCGTGACCTCGCGCGGCACGCCGCCGTCCGCAGCCAGCAGAAGGAGGACGGAGGACGTCGAGCCGGCGCCGCCGCTCACGCGCCTCAGCGCCGCGATCCGGCTGCCCTCCGGAGCCCAATCCGCCTCGGTGACGTCCTCGACGAGCTTGCGGGGCTCGCCGCCCACGATCGCCATGCGGTACGCATCCTGCCGGTTGCCCGCCGTGCGGATGAAGACGACCTGCGAGCCGTCGGGCGCGAAGCGCGCGAAGTCGTCGGGCCCGGTCGTGAGGGCGGCCTCTCCACCTCCGCCGATTTCCTTGAGCCAAATTTTCGCGGTTCCGTCGCGGTCGGAGGTGAACGCCACGATCCTGCCGTCCGGCGATGCGGCCGGCGCGCGGTCGTGGCCGGAGTAGGTCAGCGGGCGCGTCTCGACGGGCTCCAACTCCGGGGCGCGAGCGCGCAGCGCAAGCGCCCCCGCCGCAGTCGCAAATGCGGCCGCAGCTCCCCAGGCAAGCCAGAGGGACGTTCTGCTCCCGCGCTCGCGACTCGGACGTTTCGCGCCTGGCATAGTGGGGCTTGGACCCGCCTGTCTTTCTTCGAGGGGTAATGAGCCCGAAGCGCCCACGCCGGCAAGCTCCTCGAGATCCAGCCGTGCATCGGCGATGTCGTGGAGCCTCAGCTTCGCATCCCGCTGCAGGCACTTTCGAAGGACTCTCCTCACTCCGGCCGGCGTCTGCTCGGGCAGCGCCGCCCAGTCCGGCTCCTTCATGAGGACCGCCACGAGCGTGTCGCTGACCGTTTCTCCCTCGAAAGCACGGTGACCAGCGAGCATTTCGTACAGGACGCATCCGAACGCCCAGACGTCGGTCCGCTTGTCGACGGGCTTGCCCCGCGCCTGCTCGGGACTCATGTACGCCGCGGTGCCGAGAATCATGCCCGCCGCCGTCGCCCGCGCCGTCAGCGTCGGCGAGTGCGTTACAGAAGGTGTCGAGCCCGACCCGCCGTCGCCTTCGAGGATCTTCGCCAGTCCGAAATCGAGGAGTTTGACGCGGCCGTCCGGTGTGACCTTCACGTTGGCGGGCTTCAGGTCCCGGTGGACGATCCCCTTCTCGTGCGCCGCCTCCAGCGCCTCGGCGATCTGTTTCGCATAAGAAAGAGATTCCTCGAGTGGAAGAGGGCCGGCTGCGATCTTCGTATCGAGGCCCTCGCCTTCGACGAGTTCCATCGCGAGGACGTGCCGCCCGGAGATTTCTTCGAAAGAATAGAGGATGGCGATGCCAGGATGATTCAGGCTCGCCAGCGTGCGCGCCTCGCGCCCGAAGCGCGCNNCCGAGGGGGGACAGGATCTCGTAGGGGCCGAGACGAATGCCGGCGGATAACAATTTGCTGCGGGCGAGTTTACCCCCGACGGCTCATGCATCCGCGGCAAGCAACTGGCCTTTAATGCGTTGCATTGCTACGGCGCGCCCGCAGGTGGCATTTGGCTTCCTTCGCCTTCTTCGGCTCCTCCCGCTTCGCCACGCCTCACCGCCCCGGAGGCACCGGCGTCATCGAAGGGGCCGTCATCCCGGGACTGGGGGCCGGGGTCGTCGAATAAGGCGCCGTGGGCGTCATCTGAGCACCCGGCGTCCGGCGGCGTCGAGCGGGCTTCCCGCTCATCGGCGGAGTACCGGCCATCGGCGGAGTACCGGCCATCGGCGGAGTCGCCGAGGGGGTGATCGTTTCCAGCTTCAGCACGGACGGTGTCGGGGTGCCCATCGCAGACGGTGTCGACGACATGGGCGGAGTTCTTTCCTGCGCGATCGCGACGACCGCGAAAGCCGCACCGAGCGCGGCGACGACGATGAAATTCTTATATTTCATGAATGCCTCCGGATAGGCTAATGCAGCGCGCGTGCCAAGAATCGAGAGGACCCTTGAGGGCGCCGTGCGGGCAGCCCCGAATAGGATTACATTTCCCGCCGCGAGGCCATCTCGGCGGGGCCTTGGCATCGGACCGTGTGCAGAGAAGAGAACGCAAGGGCCTTACTGATGAGCCGTGATCAAGCTTGAGGAGTCCTCGCGGCTTCTCGCCACTGCGAGCGAGCCCGCCTTGCGTGACGGCGCCGCTCGTGACCGGCTCAAGAGCCGGTGCCCGCCTGCCCGCCTTGTGCCCTCGAACCACGTCCGCGGTGACCCCTCCGCCACCACGTACACGGCGCAGCTCGTTGCTAAAAGCCATCACGGCTACTGAAATCCTCCACGCGCCGGCCGGGTCGCTCGAACAAGAACGGAGCTATTCCGAGCCGTCCGCGCGCGTGACCGTTACGGTACGCTCGTCGTCCTCGCCCTCGACGCGAAGCAGCCAGGGGTTGCAGCACACCTCGCAGTCCTGCACGAGGCTGCCCTGGACGTCCCGCTCGAGGTGCACGTCCACGTCCTCTCCGCAGTAGGGACAGGTGACGACGAAATCCTCTTTCATCAGCCTGCCCAGCGCCGCGTTGGCCGCCACTGAAGCCGAACGAGCGGGATCCGCGCCTCACTGATGCGCTTGCTCATGATGTCACGCTGCGGCCGTCAGCTGGGTCTCGATCAGAACTGCGCGTCGCTAAGTGATGCGCAGTTTCAGACACAGGCTCGGGCTAGCGCCCAGTCGGTTTGAACTGTCCGCTCTTCATCCCGAATGTCGGGACGGCGTGGGTGGCCTGGTCGCCATTGTCCGTAACGCCTGGGACTGCTGGTTTAGCACTCGGGAACATGCCAGTCATCGCGTCGACACCGCCCTGCGGCTTGGTCATGCCGACCAGATCCTTGCGATCTTTCCGCGCTTGAGCAGTGTTCAAGCCCATGCGTTTGTCGCGATCCTCAACCATGCCAGGCATGTCTTCGCCATCGTGATTGAAGCTCCACTGGAGACGGGGCGGTCCGAGCGGGAGCGGGTCAGGTTGGTGATCTCGCATCCCTGTCATCCATGTGTGCCAAGTCTTGCCATAACTGTTGATCTTGCCCTTGAGTGCTTCCTTCTCAGCCTTGTCGGGCAGGCCAGGCATCCTCAGCTGCCCGGACAGCACTTCGAAGTTGTGGGGATGCCAGTACGCCTTCTCTTCAGTGGGAAGGGTGCCGTACAGCTTCTCCGAAATGATGTACTCGACCCCCATCATCCTGGCCTCGGCTGTATTGCCGTCGAACAACACGCATTGAGCGAAGTCTTCGTTGACTTGGTTGCAGTAGTGGTGGGCTTCCATCTGCATGTTCGGGTCGTCTTTTGCGGCGTGGAAACCGTCAAAATATAGCGCGATCTTTTCGACGGGCGCCTTCGCCTGCATGAGGTGGACGCCGGATTCGAGGGCAGCGGTCTTGGCTGTCCTGCCGGCGCCGGGTGCGGTATTGCCACTTTGAGGTG
>PLZI01000029.1 GCA_003152095.1 Acidobacteriota bacterium
CGCCCGAGTAGGCCTGCCAGTTCGTATTCGTCGTAAACGAGACCGCCGTGTTCCAGGCGAGCGCGGCCGGGACGGCCGGCATCTTGTCGGGATTCAGCGGCAGGAGGTGCTGCAATCGCTCCATCGCATACAGCACGACGAGGCTGACGACGTTGAACACCATCATCGAGCCCGCGTACGCGACGAATCCCTGCTCTTTCGAGGCGTCCACGCCGCCGACGCGGTGAAGAAGGCGCTCCAGCGGAACGAGCACAGGATCCAGAAAAGTCTTCTCCTTCGAGAAGACTTTCTTCATGTAGATGCCGAGCGGCTTCACGACCGCGAGGACGATGAGGAAAAAGACACCGGTTTTCAGGACAACATCGAGCATGGCGTTCTCACAGCTTCTCGGGCTTCAGGAGCGCGTAGAGGAGATAGGCGAGAGCGGCGACGGAGAGGACGAGGCCGAGGGTGGCTTCGAAAGACATGGCGACTCCTTCAGATCTCGTCGCAGCGCTTCACATACCAGAGCGACAGCGCGAGGAGGCCGAGCGTCAGGAGGATGAAGAGGGCGTCGAGCATGAGTTTCCTTTCGGAGGTTCCCTTAAATCTCGAAGATCGCGTGGAGAAGGTACATCCCGCCGCTTACTCAGAAAAGCTTTGGAAGGTTGATGTCGAGCTGCACGCTCCACTTCCACTTCCCGTTGAGTCCCTCGTCATTGAACCAGACAGGCCCGCTGAGGAGGCTGATGTCCTTCGTGAAGAAGTAGTAGAGGCCGCCGCCTCCGCCGCCGAGGATGTTCTTGCCCGACGCATAGTCAGCGGCGAAGACGAGCCGGGTGAATTCGTTTCCATCCTTGTCCTTGGTGGGAATGAACCCTCGGTCAAAGGCGACCATGAAGCCCGTGTTCTGGGACTCGCCCGTACTCGAAACCATGCTCGCGTGATTGCCCCAGTACGGGCCGACGGAGAGGCGCCCGACCCCGGGGATTGTCTTGCCGACGATCACGTAGAGAATGTCGTAGTCCGTTCGGGAGGGCCCGCTCGCCTTCGTGCCCACGCTGAAAACCCCGATCTGTAAAGCGGGCTGGCCTTTGAACCAGACGTCCTCGGGTGAGCCGATCTTGGCGTTGAAGTACCACGGATAGTCCGCGTTCCCGAAGTAGTCGATCCCGAATTCCATCTGTACCTTGGACGAAAAGGCCAGGCCGACCTCCGGAAGCGTCATGTCTGTCGGAAGAGAGCTGCCGCCGTCGGAGGTCTTCCTCGCGACCGTGAAGTAGTTGTCCATCCCGAGGTGAAACACCCCGGGAGCCTGGATATCCAGGGTCATCGGCGTCCAGAAGGTCGTTGACGGCGTGGCGTGGGCGACCGCGGCCGGCAGCAGGAGGGCGGAGACGATCAAGGCGGCCGCCGCGACGCCGAGCTGCCTGAACGAGGCGGCGGAACGCCGCGGGCGGGCGAACGAAAGTTCTCTCATGGGGAGAACGGTGCGCCCGGGAGGCCAAGGAAGTCCGGAAGATGGTCGAAAGAAGTTCTAAGGTGCACGGAACCTCTTCTCAGGCCAGCGGTTCGGCCGCGAAGCGGTAGCCGATTCTAGTCTCGGTGACGATGTAACGCGGGCGCGAAGGTTCGGGTTCCAGCTTGCGGCGAAGGGCGCCGACCTGGACGCGGACGGTGTCGGCTGTCGGCGCCTTGGCGCCCTTCCAGACGCGAGTGGCGATCTGGGCGATCCCGACCGGTCGGCCGGCTGAGAGCGCCAGCACCTCCAGGATCGCGAACTCGGTGGGGGTCAGGCGCACCTCCCGCTCAAGGCGCTCACCCTGCAGGACGCGGCGGCGCTCGCGGTCGATTCGCAGGCCGTGAAAGTCCAGCACGGCTGGCCCCGCGGCCCCGAGGCGCCTCAGCTGCGCCCTCACCCGCGCCAGGAGCACGGGAAACGAGAAAGGTTTCGTGACGTAATCGTCTGCGCCGAGGTTGAGCGCACGGATCTGGTTTCCTTCGCCGCCCCGCACGGAGAGAACGATGATGGGAGTCCGGTTCGTTCGGCGGATCGCCTCGATCAGTCCGAAGCCGTCCAGACGGGGCATCGCGTCGTCGGTGACCACGAGGTCGGGGTGCCGCGCCGAGAAGACCTCGAGGCCCTGCTGCCCGTCGGCGGCCATGACCGTTTCGTAGCCCTGCGCCGCAAGCTCGGAGGCGAGGCCTTGCGCGAGCGCGTCGTCGTCGTCCACAACGAGGAGGAGCGGGGCGGTCCGCGTCACGGAGTCGCCACTATCGCGGGACTGTGGGCCGGCGATCTTCCACGGGTCCCAAGGTGATGGCGGGGGCAGGAAGAAGTCCGGAGGGAGAGCGAAAGAGGTTCTAAGGACGCAGGTGACGTCACGCCGCAGCTGCGGGTCCGCGGCCGAACGGCACGAGCTTTCCACGAGGAGGAGGAGGCGGCGGCTTCCGCGGGTTGGTCCAGACGTCCCAATCGAAGGGGAGGCATTCCAGCGCCTTCGCCATCAGGAAGACGTAGCCGGCGAAGCCCAGCAGGGCCGTGGCCAGGCCGTAGGGAGCTCGGAGGGCGGCCGCGACCAGCGTGAACCCGGCCAGGGACAGCAGCGAGGCCGAGGCGAGGAAAACGGCCCTCGGGAGCCGGCCCCGGGCCGCAGGCCGCGCTGTCGAGACCGGGCGGAGATCGCCTCCCACGATGAGATCAGGCGACATACTCACGACCGGAAGGTATCGCTCGTGGGCTCAGGAAGTCCGGAAGGAGAGCGAAAGAAGTTCTAAGAGGTGGCCTGCGCTGACCCGAGCGGCTCGGCCACGAAGCGGTAGCCGATCCAAGGCTCGGTGATGATGTAACGCGGGCGGGAGGGATCGGGCTCGATCTTGCGGCGGAGCGAGCCGACATGGACGCGCACGGCGTCGGGAGTTGTTCCCGCCGCGCCGTGCCAGACCCTTCCGATGATCTGGCGTATCGTGACGGGCTTGCCGGCTAAGGTCGCGA
The DNA here is from genome assembly GCA_003152095.1 of Acidobacteriota bacterium. GTDB lineage: Bacteria > Acidobacteriota > Thermoanaerobaculia > UBA5066 > UBA5066 > Fen-183. Next base: position 2,975 of record PLZI01000029.1, read on the forward strand.
GGAGCTCCAGAATCGAGAACTCAGTGGGGGTCAGCCGGATCTCCCGCCCGTCCTGGACCACGCGCCGCCGCTCCCGGTCGACGGACAGCCCCGGAAACTCCAGCGGGGCGGGAGCCTCCTCGTCGAGGCTCCTGCGGAGTTGGGCGCGCACGCGGGCCAGCAGCTCCTGTATGGAAAACGGCTTCACGACGTAGTCGTCCGCCCCCAGGTCCAGAGCCCGGATCTTGTCCGTGTCGCCGGCCCGAACCGAAAGAACGAGAATGGGTGTCTTGGCGAGCTTTCGCACGGCCGCGATGAGGGCGAACCCGTCCGACTCGGGCATGGCCAGGTCCGTGAGAATCAGCCCCGGCGGGTTGTTCTCGAACAGGCGCAGGGCCTCGGCGCCGTTCTGCGCCTCCGAGGTCTCGTAGCCTGCTGTCGAAAGCTCCGCGATAAGCGTTCGGCGGATGGCCGCGTCGTCATCAACCACGAGGATGCGCGGGGGAGAAGGGGCTCGGATCGGCGCCCCTCAGGCCGCCGTGAGATACGCCTTCCGCGGTCGAGGGGGGCTCGTCTCGCGGGCTTGTGCGCGCTCGGGATCCGGGTCGCCAGAGACGAACACGTAAGGAAGGGCGAACTCACGGAGCGCGTGCGCGAAGAAGAAGAGGTATCCGGCGAAGCTGAGAGCGGCAAGAACAATCCGGAGCGGGCCCTCAAGTGAGACGGCGAGAAGGGCGCCTCCTCCAAGGCAGAGCAGGGAGGCCGTGAAAAGGCCGGAAGCGGTGGCGAGAGAGCGAGGCCGGGCAAGGAATCGGGTGTTGCTCACGTCCCGAAACATGGAGGTCCCGCGGCAAGGAAGTCTGTAAAAAGACCTAAAGAAGTTCTAAAGAACGGTCGGGTGCCCTTACACTCCGGCCGTGATTCCCCGCCGGAAGAAGTGACGTGCCGCCCGAACGCAACTCGTTGACCCGCCTCGTCCTCGGGAGGCCACGGGACGTCAAAGACCCGAACGTCTTTCACCGGGTGTCCCTCATCGCCTTTCTTGCGTGGGTAGGCCTCGGAGCCGACGGCCTTTCTTCCTCGGCGTACGGACCCGACGAAGCTTTCCGGGCGCTCGGAAGTCACCGGTCCCTCGCGATCGTCCTCGTCGCCATGACGGCCGTGACGATCGCCGTCATCTCGATCGCCTACTCGAATCTCATCGAGCACTTTCCGGGCGGCGGCGGCGGCTATCTCGTCGCCACGAAGCTCCTGGGCCGAAAGGCCGGCGTCGTGTCCGGCTGCGCGCTCCTCGTGGATTACGTTCTCACGATCACCGTGTCCATCGCGTCGGCGTGCGACCAGATCTGGAACTTCCTGTCGCCCGGGATGGCGCGCTACAAGGTGTTCGCGGAGATCGCGGTTCTTCTCTTTCTCATCGTCCTGAACCTCCGGGGCGTCAAGGAGTCCGTGACGATCCTCGCGCCGATCTTCATCGTCTTCATCGGCACGCACGCATTCGCGATCCTGTATTCCTTCGCGATCCACCTCGGAGGCCTGCCCGAGGTGTTCACCGGTGCGGCGCGCGACTTCCACACCTCGAAGGCGACGCTCGGCTTCTGGCCGCTCGCCTTCATCCTCCTGAAGGCGTACTCGATGGGAGGCGGCACGTACACGGGCATCGAGGCCGTCTCGAACGGCGTCACGATGCTGCGCGAGCCGCGCGTGAAGACGGGGAAAAGGACCATGTTCCTGATGGCCGCCTCGCTCGCGTTCACGGCGGGCGGCATCCTCTTCGGTTACGTCCTCGTCGGGGCGCGCCCGCACGAGGGGAAGACGATGAACTTCGTCCTCTTCGACGCGCTCTTCGGGCACTGGAAGCTCGGAGGGTTCGCGGTCGGGACGGCCTTCGTCCTGACGCTCCTCCTCGCGGAGGCGGCGCTCCTCTTCGTCGGGGCGCAGACGGGATTCCTCGACGGGCCGCGCGTCCTCGGCAACATGGCGCTCGACTCGTGGATGCCGCACCGGTTCTCGCAGCTCTCGGATCGCCTCGTGACGCAGAACGGCGTCTTTCTAATGGGCCTCGCGGCGATCGCGGCGCTCCTCTACACGGGCGGCGACATCACGATGCTCGTCGTCATGTACTCGATCAACGTCTTCATCACGTTCTCGCTGACCGAACTCGGCATGGCGCGCCACTGGATCGTGGACCGGCACAAGGAGCCCCGCTGGAAAAGCCAGCTCGCGATCCACGGCACCGGGCTCGTCCTCTGCCTGACTATCCTCTGTATCACTCTTTACGAGAAGTTCGCCGAGGGCGGCTGGATGACGTCGCTCGTGACGAGCGCGACGATCTTCGTCTGCTTTCTCATCCGGCGGCACTACGAGAGCGTGCAGCGGGACCTCAAGCGTCTCGACGACATCCTCGTGCCGATTGCGCCCGTCCGCGTTCCGGATGAGGCGGTGAAAGAGATGGACCATTCCTTGCCCACCGCGATCCTTACCGTGGACCGGTTCTCCGGGTACGGTCTACACCAGATCCTGAGCATCCACATGCTCTTCCCGGGCTACTACAAGAACCTCATCTTCGTGTCGGTCGCGGTCGTCGACTCGGGCAACTTCAAGGGCAGCGCAGAGATGGAGAGCCTCGAATCGGACGCGCGCGAGAACCTCGAGAAGTACGTCGCGTGGTGCCGCGCCAAGGGATGGAACGCCGGCTACCGCCTCGCGGTCGCGACGGAGGCGGTGGACAAGGTCGTCGAGATCTGCCGGGAGCTGCGCGGCGAATTTCCGCGCTCGGTCGTTTTCAGCGGCAAGCTCGTCTTCGCAAAGGAGGAGTGGTACCACCGCCTTCTCCACAACGAAACGGCGATGGCGATCCAGCGCCGTCTCCAGTTCGAGGGCGTCCAGTCGATCGTCTTGCCCGTCAGGGTGGCCGTCTAGATCGGCTCGGCGACGAAGCGGTAGCCCACCCACGGCTCCGTGACGACGTAGCGCGGGCGCGCCGGGTCGGGTTCTATTTTCTTGCGGAGCGAGCCGACGTGGACACGCACCGCGTCGGCTGACGTGCCCGGTGCTCCGTGCCAGACGCGGCCGATGATCTGGCGAATGGTCACGGGCTTCCCTGCCTGCGACGCGAGGAGGTCGAGGATGGCCAGCTCGGTCGGCGTGAGGTGGACCTCGCGGCCCTCCACGACGACGCGTCGCCTGTCACGATCCAGCGTCAGGCCGGGAAACTCCAGGAGACTCGCGGCGGGCGCGTCTCCGTGGCGGCGGAGCTGCGCGCGCACGCGTGCCAGGAGCTCACTCACGGAGAAAGGCTTGACGACGTAGTCGTCCGCGCCGAGGTCCAACGCGCGGATCTTGTCGGCATCGCCGCCTCGCACGGAGAGGACGATCACCGGAGTCTGCCCGCTCCGCCGCACGGCGGCCACGAGCTCGAAGCCGTCCGCGACGGGCATCGCGAGGTCGGTCACAACGAGGTCGGGGTCGTGCGCATCGAAGAGGCGCAGGCCCTCCGCTCCGTCCGCGGCCTCGAGAACGTCGTAACCCGCGCCGCCAAGCTCCGCGGAGAGCGCGCGCCGAATGGACAGATCGTCGTCCACGACGAGGATCCGCAGCGCTCCGGCGGGCATCAGGTGCTTTCCTGGGTGCCGCGCGCGGCAGGCAGATCGAGCCGCGCGAGCGTGCCGCCGCCCGTCCGGTCGAGGAGGCACACGGAACCGCCCAGGGCGTGCGCGAGCGAACGGCAGATCGTGAGGCCGAGCCCGGTGCGTCCGGCGTCCCCGGGATCGGCGGTCGCCTCGCGCTTGATCGCGCTCGGGACGCCCGCGCCTCGGTCGAGGACGTCGATACGCACCCGCGTCGTGTCGAGCGGGCTCGGCCCCGCGACGAGAGCCAGCGGCGTGCCGGCCGGGGCCGCGAGAGCGGCGTTTTCGAGGAGGTTCGCGAGGATCTCGACGGTGAGCGCCGGGTCGACGTAGAGGTCGGGCGTCTCCGGATCGACGGAGACCTGCACGTCGCGACCCGCGAGAACGAGCGGCAGTGCATCGAGCGTGGCCCGGAAGAGGTCGGCCGCGGGCGCCGGCTCGGGCCGCGGCACGAACGTGCCCGCGTCGAGGCGCGCCATCGCGAGGAGATTGTCGATCCGCCGCGAGAGACGTTCCGTCTCCCGCGCCACGTCCTCCACGATCCCCGTGGTTCCAGGGGCTCTCTTCAGCCGGTCGAGTCCGAGGCGGATGGACGTGATCGGCGTCCTCAGGTCGTGGGACACGGCGCGCAGGAGCGACGTCTTGAGCGCGTCGCTCTCCTTCAGGGCGTCGAGGTGCGCGCGCTCGGCGAGGAATCTCTCGCGCTCGACGGCGAGGGCGACGAGGCGTCCGACGGATGAGAGGGCGTTGCGTTCCGCGCGCGTTCCGCGCACGATGAGAACACCGCTCGCGCGGCCGCCCACGGCGAGCGGCAGGTAGACGTCGCGCGTGCCGTCGGCCGCGGGCACCTCGGCCGCCTCGCCGGCGCGGCGGACGCTTTCGAGAAGCGGATCACGGGCGTCGAGGCCCACGCCGACCGAGACGACGACCTCGGAGAGGCCGTCGCGAAACAGCACGAGCCCGCCTCCCGAAGCCCCGATGGTCCTCAGGGCACGCCCCGCCGCTTCGCCCAGCGCGCCCACGCGATTCGTGGCGGCGAAGAGGTCGATCGAGAGGTCGTAGAGCGCCTCGAGCTCCGTGCGGCGCGCTTCGGCGTCCTCGGCCCGGCGCTGCGCGCGCGCCACGAGTCGGCTGACGACGACGGAGGCGAGGAGGAAGACCGCGAGCGCCACCCAGTTCGCCGGGTCGGCGATCGTGAACGTCCCGACCGGCGGGAGGAAGAAGTAGTTGTAGCAGGCGGTGGCGACGAGGGACGCGATCGTGGAGGCGGCGAGACCGAACCGGACCGCGACGCCGAGGACGACGACGAAATAGACGAACCCGATCGTCGTCGAGTTCGCCCCGAACAGCCTGCCCGCGGCCGTGGTGGCGGCCGCGCCGGCGATGCCGGCGGCGATGCCGGCGGCCCACAGCCGCCAGCGATGAGCCTCGCCGGGATTCAGAAGAGCCGCCGCCGGCGGCTCTTCATCCGTGGATGTTGTGGCCGTGGACGGCCTCCGCCGCTTCGTGCAACGCTTCTGACAGCGTCGGGTGCGCGTGGATGGTGCGAATCATCTCCTCGGTCGTGGCCTCGAGGCGGAGGAACGCGCCACCCTCCGCGATGAGCTCGGTGGCATGCGGGCCGACGATGTGGACGCCGAGGACCTCGTCGTACTTCGCGTCGGAGACGATCTTCACGAANNCCGATCGACGCGACCTCGGGGTCGCAGTACGTGCAGCCCGGCACCTGGTCGCGGTTCACGGGCACGGTCGGATGGCCGGCCATCGTTTCGGCGGCCACGATGCCTTCGGCGGATGCCACGTGCGCGAGCCAGATCGTCGGCGTGACGTCGCCGATCGCCCAAACGCCCGGCACGTTCGTGCGCTGGTGCGCGTCGACCTTCACGTAGCCGCGGTCCGTGGCGACGCCTATGGCCTCGAGGCCGAGGCCCTCCGTCACCGGCCTTCGGCCGACGGCGAGAAGCACCTTCTCGACGGACCATGACAGCGGGCCCCCGTCCGGTCCCTTCGCCTTCACGGTGACGGTGCCGTCGCCGTTCGGCGTGGCCGACTCGACGCCCGTCCTCGTCAGCACCTCGATGCCGTGCTTCTTGAAGAGGCGCTCGACCTCCTTCGAGATCTCCTCGTCCTCCACGGGCAGAACGCGCGGGAGAACCTCGACCAGGACGGTCTTCGTGCCGTAGCGCGAGAAGCAGGAGGCGAACTCCGAGCCCACGGCGCCCGAGCCGATCACGAGGAGCGATCTCGGGATCGACTGCGACTTCAGGATGTGGTCGGAGTTCAGAACGCTCTGGCCGTCGGCTTTCAGGAACGGCAGGTCGCGCGGCACCGAGCCCGTGGCGATGAGGACGTTCTTCGCGTTCAGGACGGTCTCGGCCGCGCCACCCTTCACGGCGACCTGATTCGGCGAGACGAGGCGACCGAGGCCGGCGTGAACGTCGACCTTGTTTTTCTTCATGAGGTACTCGACGCCCTTGGCACCCTTGAAGACCACCTTGTCGCGGAACTTCACGATGCCCGGAAAGTCGAGCTCGACACCGGCGAGCCGCACCCCGAAGTCCGCGGCGTGGTTCTTCGCCTCGTCATAGAGCGAGGCCGACTTGAGCATCGCCTTCGTCGGGATGCAGCCTCGGTGCAGGCAGGAGCCGCCGAGGCCCACGTTCGGAACCTTCGCGTCCTTCTCGACGATGGCGGTCTTCAGGCCGAGCTGGGAAGCCCGGATGGCGGCCACGTAACCGCCCGGGCCGGAGCCGATCACGACGAGGTCGTAGGAAGGGGAGGGATTGGCGCTCACGGGTCTCCTCGATGGTTGACGGGGCGCGGCGCTGGTGGGCGCACGCCGGACGACCGGGGATTATAGACGCCGGATCTTCAGCCGAAGACGACGCCGAGGAGCCCGCCGGCGAGGACGAGCCAGGCCGCGTTGACCCGCGTGGTGGAGAGGATCGCGATACTCGCCAGATTGACCGGCGGAGCCGCGGCACGAACGGTCCCATCAGAGCCACGAAGGCGAAGGCCGGAAGAAAGATGCCGAGCGTCGCGACGCCCGCGCCCGGCAGGCCGCCGAGCAGGTAGCCGATGAAAGTCGCGGTGGACGACAGCGGCCCGGGCGTGAACTGCCCAACCGCGACGGCATCGAGGAGCTGGGCGCTCGTGAGCCAGTGCCAGCGTTCGACGAGATCCGCCTTCAGGTAGGCGAGCAGCACGTAGCCGCTGCCAAAAAGGACAGCGCCGGTCTTCAGAAAGAAAAGGAAAAGGGCGGTAAGAGAAAAAGGCGAAAAAGGCGCGCCGAGGGCGAAGAGAGGGAGGAAGAAGGATTTCTTAGAAAGAAGAGGAAGAGAAGATTTCTTAGAGGGGGCATGGGGTTCGGCGCCCACCGGTACGAAAGCCGAGACACAACCGGCGACGAGCAGCAGGACGAGCTCATGGACGAAAAAAGTGGCAGCAAGAGCGGCGAGGCCGAGCGCCAGGAGGAATCTGTTCTTCACCGCGGTGCGACCGAGGCCGACAAGGGCTTGCGCGATGAGGGCGAGCACGACGGGCTTGATGCCTTCGAAGAAATGAGGGAACGCGGGCAGCGAGCCGAAGCGCACATAGGCCCATGCGAACGTCGTCACGATCAGCGTTGCGGGCAGCACGAAGCCGAGGCCGGCGGCGAGGAACCCCGTCCAGCCTCCGCGCGCATGGCCGATGAAGAGCGCCATCTTCGTGGAGGCCGGACCTGGCGCGAGGTTCGTCGCGCCCAGGAGGTCGAGAAACTCCTGGCGCGTCATCCAGCCGCGGCGCGTCACGACCTCGTGCTCCATCATCGAGATGTGGGCCGCGGGCCCGCCGAAAGCGGTCGCTCCGAGCCGGAGGAAAAGCGCGGCGAGATCCTTCAGGTCCGCGCGGTTCCCTCTCGCCATCGGCCCCAATTATGGGCAGGCGGCGGGCGGCGCCCGGCCTACACGATCGCGCGGGCACGGGCCGACCCCGATTTCGGGAGCCCTCGCGGCGATCCCCTGACACGGCGTCGCGTCGCACCGATTCCTGGCCGCCGCGCTAGTCTTCGGGCATGCGCCGCGCCTTTCTGCGAATTGTTCTCCCTCCCGCGACCGCCATCGTTTTCGTGGCGTCCGCCCCCGCGGCGGACCGCCTCGTCCCCGGGAAGCTCCCGTCCGGTGAGATCCAGCTCCCGAACGGCCGTCTCCTGACGCCCACGGGTACGCAGACTGAGGTCTCGCCATACCCGTTCGCGCTCGCGCTCACGCCGGACGGGAGGCGCGTCGTCGTCGCGTGCACCGGCGCGGACGATCAGTCGCTTCACCTTCTCGACGCGGTGACGGGGAAGCACCTCGCGAAGCAGCCGCTCGAGCATTCCTGGTTCGGCCTCGCGCTCTCGCCGGACGGGGCGCGGGCGTACGTCGCGGGCGCCAAGGGAGGAAACGTCCTCGTCTATCGCCTCGACGCGGATCGCTTTTTCGCGGAGGAGTCGATCTCGCTGAAGCGCAAGGAAGACGCACCGAATCTCGACGCAACGCCGGGAGGCCTCGCGATCTCGCCCGACGGCGCGACGCTCTGGGCCGCTCGCATTCTCGCGGACGACCTCGTGAAGATCGATCTGAGGGCGAAAGAGGTCGTCGCGGCCGTGCCGGCCGGAGTCCATCCCTACCGGCCGGTCTTCTCACCCGATGGAAAGCTCCTCGCCGTCGCGGCATGGGGCGGAGCCACCGTGACATTCATCGACCCGGAGAAGGCGGCCTCGGCCGGCTCCGTGAAGACGGCCGACCATCCCGGAGATCTCGTCTTTTCGCCGGACGCGAAGGCGCTCTTTGTCGCCCAGGCGAACCGGAATCTCGTCGCGGTCGTCGACGTCGCGTCACGCGCCGTGGTTCGGCAGGTGTCGATCGCCTTCGGGCCGGATGGCCCCGGCACGAAATCGGCAGAAGACCTGCCGGATGGCTCGACGCCGAATGCGCTCGCGCTTTCGCGAGACGGGAGGACGCTCTTCGTCGCGAACGCGGACGACGACGCGATTGCCGTCGTGGACGTGCCTTCGGACGTCGCAAAGATCCGCGCCCGGGGATTCATCCCCTCCGGCTGGTATCCCGACGCGCTCGCTCTATCGCGCAACGGAAGAGCGCTCTGGGCCGCGAACGCCAAAGGCGGCGGCTCGTGGGAGAACGCGAAGGGAGGCCCGGACCCGACGAAGCCGAAAAATGGCAATCCCACGCGTCTGACGCGAACGCTTCCGGGCAGCATCTCGCGCATTTTCGTTCCCTCCGCCAAGGAGCTCGCGGCGCTCACGGCTCGCGCGTACGCGAACCGCAGGCCTGCCGCGCGTGGGGCGTCCCCGGCGGGCGCGTCGGTCGTCGTGCCCGCCGCGCCGGGCGGCGTCTCGCCCATCAAGCACGTGGTGTACGTCATCCGCGAGAACCGCACCTACGACCAGGTTCTCGGCGACCTCCCGAACGGCAATGGCGACCCGTCCCTCGTGCTTTTCGGGCGTGAGGTCACCCCGAACGCGCACGCCCTCGCGGAGCATTACGTCACGCTCGACAACTTCTACTGCGACGCCGAGGTCTCGGCCGACGGTCACAACTGGTCGATGGGCGCGTACGCGACAGACTTCGTGGAGAAGATCTGGCCGCCGAATTACGGAAGCCACGGCTTCAGCTATCTTTTCGAAGGCAACGACCCGGCGGCGTACCCGACGAACGGGTACCTCTGGGATGCGGCCGCCCGCGCCGGGCTCTCGCTGCGCAACTACGGAGAGTTCACGGGCATCGCGGCCGAGACGGAAGCCGCGTCGCAAGGCGCCCCCGTGAAGGGGCAGGAAGGCGCGCTCGATGGCAACACCTGCCCGTCTTACCCGGGTTTCGACACGGAGATCCTCGATAACGCGCGCGTGGACGCGTGGTTGAAGGAGTTCGAGGGTTTCGTGAAGAAGAAAGCGATGCCGCGGCTCATGATCATTCGGCTCGGCAACGACCACACGGTGGGGACGAAAAAAGGCGGAAAGACCCCGCGCGCGATGGTGGCCGAGAACGACGTCGCCCTCGGCCGGCTGATCGAGGCGCTTTCGCACTCGCGTTTCTGGAAGGAGACGGCGGTTTTCGTGGTCGAGGACGACGCCCAGAATGGCTCCGACCACGTGGACGCGCACCGCACGGTCGCGCTCGTCGTGTCGCCATATACGCGGCGCGGCACCGTGGACTCGACGATGTATTCCACGACGTCGATGCTCCGCACGATGGAGCTCATCCTCGGGCTGCCGCCCATGTCGCAGCACGACGCGGGCGCGATGCCGATGACGGCCGCGTTCGCGGACGCGCCGGATCCGGCGCCGTTCGACCACCGCGACACGAAGATCCCGTTCTACGAGATGAACCGCGACGGCGCACCGATGCAGGCGCTCGCGGACACGTGGGACTTCTCGAAGGAAGACGCCGCTCCCGACATTCCGCTCAACGAAGCGATCTGGAAAAGCGTCAAGGGCACGGACTCCGACATGCCCGCGCCCGTCAACGCCGCGTTCGTACGGGTGCCGTCGCGCGCGCCACGCGACGACTAGGACAATTCGGCCTCGACCTCCCGGTGCCGGTCGACCCAGACTGCCCACGGAATCACGACGACGAGCGCGAGGGTGCCCCAGGCCACGGCCGTGATGCTCGGCGGCGGCGGTCCGAAGGCGGCGCCCGCGTACGCGAGCAGGAAGAACGCGACGAGCGCGGCGAGAGCCCAACGACCCAGTGCGTCTTTCGGGTGAGTCGCGCGCACGTAAAGCCAGACACCGAGAGCGAAAAGCGGAAGCTCGACGGCAAGAGTCGCTGTTTTCGAGTTCCAAAGTCCCATCCCGACGAAGATCATCCCGCCGGGCGTGAGGGGAAGATCCGGCCGGTGGACGACCGCGTCGCAAATCCAGTGGCTCACCGTGCCGAGTGCCACCACGCCGCCGATCGCGGCGCTGCGCGACACTACATAGACGATGAAACCGAAGAGCGCGCCCCAGAGGATGGCCATGAGGAGGCTGTGCGACCACGGGAAAGAGTCGAAGGCCAGTGGCGTGAAGGCCGTGTTCCCGGGCTCGATGCGGGCGCTTTCGAGGCCCGTGAGAATGAAGACCGGCCAGAGGATGTCGAGGAAGAAGGGCGCCGCGAGGAGGACTCCGAGCGAGGCCCGCGGCACGATCGCTTTCGAAGCGAACCCGACGGCAGCGTGTCCGATGAACATCCGAGCACTTTCTCTTCAGGCGAGGAGTTTCTTCACAAGGGACGCGACGCTGGCCGAGCCGAGGCCCGTCGCCGGGTCCCAGCCCTTCGTCGCCTCGTAGCCCGAGACGCCGGCATAGGAGTTGTCGCCCTGCGTGATGTCGCGGTAAGGCGAGGTTCCTCGGGCCGCCGCGTAGAGGGCTGCGTTCGCCGCGCCGAGCCGAGGCCGGCCGGCTGCGGTGCGCGCGGCGTTCACGTGCGCGAGGATGCCGGACCAGATCGGCGCCGCCACGCTGGTCCCTCCGGCCGCCGTCCATTTGTCCCTCACGAAGATCGAGAGGCCGGGGTCGGGCGAGGCGACGGCTGCGACGTCCGGAATCCCGCGACCGGTCACGCCGCGACGCGCGCCGAGCGCTGCCTTTTGCCACGCGGGAACGGCGACGAACCGCGAAAAGCCGCCTCCCGTCGCTCCGCCATCCGGGCCGTCGTTCCAGACGCTCTCGACGAAGGAGCCGCCCTCGGGAACGAGCTTTGTGCCCCCGACCGCGGTGACCTCTGGGATGTCGCTCGGGAAGTCCACGTGGCGCTGGCCATCGAAGGCGGGATCGTCCGGCAGCACGTCGCCGGCGCCGGCGTCGCCGGAGGCGCTGACAAAGGTGATGCCGAGGAGCGCGCAGGAGAGAAACAGCTGTCGAGTCTGGTCGTAGCGCCGCGACGTGGAGAAGCCGTCCTCGGGCATGCCCCACGAGATCGAGACGATCGAGGGACGGAGCGAGTCGGGCGCGTCGAGGATCGCGTTCAGAAAATCCACCCAGCCCGTGTCCGTGTTGGGCGCCCACCACAGGTCGAGGTCCGCGTGCGGCGCGGTGCCGCGCACCCAGTCCATGTCGAGCGCGACCTCGACGTCGGCGTCGCCCGTCTTGCCCCGGTAGTCGTTTTTCGCGCCCGACACGGAGACCTCGGTCACGTCGCCCGTGGGGAGGCCGTATTGCGCGCAGAAGGCCTCGAAGTCGACGCTCGAGAAGCCGCCCCCGAACTCGAGGATGGCCACGCGCTCGCCGCGGCTGCCGGCCGTGTCCCGGTCCGGAAGGTCGTAGGCCAGGCGAATCTCTTCGGGCGTGTAACCCCCGTCGGGGCCGCGCGCCGTGGCCGGCCCGCGGCGGGGCTCTTTCGAGCGCGGCGGGGCGAGAAGGGGCGGAAAGCGCCGCGCCGCGGGCAGCGTGTTCAGCCCCGCGACACCGCGGATCACGGCGGCCAGCGACGCCGGAATCGACGGGTCCCGGTCGGCCGCAACGGCCCGCTGCGTCAGGGGCGACATGGCGCGCGGCAGGTCGTAGACGCCGAGAGGGACGTCGAACGCGCGTGCGACCTTCTCCGCCGGGCCGTGAGCCTGGACCGCCGTGCGCGCCCCCGCGACTCCGTCCACCGCGAGCCCGGCGTCGCGCAGGAACGACAGCACGGCGTCGAGATCCTGATAGCCGGGGGCGACGAGCGTGCGCACCTCGTCGGGCGAGAGATGGCGCCCGTAGACGGCGCTCTTCGGGTCCGCGACGGCGGACGCGGCTTCCCGGAGCATACGCAGATCCTTCGCATGCAGGAGCACCGTCAGTCGGATTTCCTCGCCGGGCGGGCACGGCCCCGTCCGGCGCGCGAGCGGCAGCCGCCGTGAGACGTGGTGGGGAAGGACGAATCGCTGCACGCGCGTCAGGCTCCTTCGACCCGAAAGAGCCGCTCCCAGACGAGCATTGCATCCATGAGATGGCTGCTCACCTGCACCGTCGGCGCGCTCACGATCAGGCGGTTGCCCGAGATCCGGTAGAAGCGGACCAGATCCGTACCGACCCAGTTCGGGAAGAGGGACTGGGTGACGTGATGCACGACGACGCCGTGCGTTTCGTCCGCCACGTAGGTGCCGGCGTAGGCGAGATACTCGGAGAAGGCGGCCTCCATCTCGGCGGGCGTGCCGCCGAGCGGGTCGCCAGCCGCGAAGCGCGGGCGGTCTCCACGCATGATCTGCAGCGCCATGTGGCCCGTTGCATCGTAAAGACACAGGCCCGAGACGTCTTTTCCGATCGGATACACGACGTCTCCCTCGGAGCGGAATTCGAAGACGAGCAGCTTCCAGGCGCCGACGAGGGAACTCTCTTGCATGTCGAAAGCGATCCTACTCCCGGACGGCCGCCGGCAAGGGCGTCCGCAAAAGGTGTCCGCTCGACGGTATGCTCCATGCAAGAGGGAGGCGTGAAGGGTCTCCTCTGAGGGTCCTGGAGGAAGCAATTGTGAGTCCTTTCCCGCGGCGGCTCGCTCGGGCCTGGCTGGCCGTGGCCGCACTCTCCGGGATCGGTGTCGCCGGGATCCGGGCCGACCTCGAATCTCCGAACGTGAAGAAGCTGGGCCGTACCGTCTCCCGCTACAAGGACGACGTGCTCCAGATCGTCATCGGCTATAAGCACGCGCAGCATCATCTCGAGAGCCGGTGGATCCTCCTCGAGACGTGCATCTCGGCCACGCGCGGTCCTGCCGTGGAGATCTTTCGCGAGGATGTGGCGCTCATCGCGCCCGACGGCACGCGGATGCCCATGCCGAGCCAGAGGAGGATGGCCGAAGGCAATCCCGATCTGCGCCGCATGCTCCTGCAGGCGCGCGTCACGCGCGACCCGCTCGCCGGCTATTTTCCCGCGTGTTTTCGCGAGGAGCGGCTGGGTTTCTTCGCGGTGCCGGGAGAGGCGATCGTGTTCGACCAGGTCACCGTGGACCGTGACACGCTCGCCTGGGGCGATCTCTTCTTCGAGTCTCCAAAGGGACGTTTCGAGGCCGGGATTTACACTCTCGTCGTGGAAAACAAGTCCGTGCACGTCCGGCTGCCGCTCGCCCTCGGAATCGAAGGGACGCTCGAGCGCACGAAGTAAGCGGGGAGAGGGACGCGTCCCTGGGCCGACGGTACACTCGCGGCATGAGCGCCGCCGCACCGCCGCCCGCGCCGCGCGTCGGGCGCGGGGTCGTTCTCGCGGTGCTCGTCGTCCTGCTCGCGACCGTCGACACGCGCTCGTTCGGCCTCATCCCCGACGGGAAGGAGATGCTTTCGGCGTCCGTTGCCGTCGCACGCTTTCTAGAGATCGGCGTCTCCCGTGACTTCATCAACGCGCCCCGCAGGCCGGGTGGAGACGCCGTGTCGCGTTACGGGATGGGCCTGTCGCTCGCGGAAGCCGTTCCCGGGGTCGCGACACGGCTCCTTCGCGCCGCGGCCCCGTCCGTCCCGTCGGCGCCCGTCTTCGTTCTCCTGCCGATCGCGTGCCTCGTCGCCGCCGCCTGGGCGACGGGGCGCTCCTTGATTCTTCTCGGCGCGACGCCCGGCTGGGCCGCGGCTTCGGGAGCGGGCCTTGTCCTCGCGACGCCGCTCTGGGGCTACGCCGCGAGCGACTACGGGGAGCCGCTGCAGGCGCTCTGCGTCGCGCTCGCCGTCCTCGGCGTCGTGGAGCTGCGCGGGGCTCCGGCTTCTCGCCGCTGGCAGATCGTCCTCGGAGCCGCCGCGGGTTTCGCGATTCTCACGAAGACCCTGCTCGTCCTCGCGGTGGCGCCGCTCCTCGTCTGTGCGCTGTTCGGAAGAAGAGAAGAGGGAGATTTCTTAGAAGGCAAGAGGGGAAGGCGGCGTGGCGGCGGCGCGGCGCCAGCTCGCCTCAGGGTGCCGTGGCCTTTAGTTCTTTCATTCTCGGGAATCCTCTTTCTTTGGTCTCTTCTCGAGCTCGCCCGCTTCGGCAAGCTCTTCGGAGGGTATGCGGGGGAGACGTTCTCGTACCCGTTCTTCACGGGGCTCCTCAGGCTGACGGTGCTCCCGAACAAGGGGCTCTTCTGGTACGCGCCGATCGTGCTCCTTTCGCCGCTCGGCTGCGTCGCGCTCTTCCGCCGCGACGCGCGTCTCGCGCTCGCTTCGGCCGCCTCTTCCGTCGCGCTTCTTCTCGCGGCGTCGGCATGGTGGGCGTGGGACGGTCAGGCGGGATGGGGACCGCGCCTGCTCTTGCCGGCGTTGCCACCGCTGGTTGTTTTCGCCGGTCTCGCGTGCGCGTTTTCCGGCCGGCCGGCGCGCCTCGCCGGAGCGCTCGCTCTCGCTCTCGGCGCGGGCGTGAATCTGCTTGGCGCCCTCGTACCGTTTCCCGCCGTCTACGCGCTTTCGTCCTTCGTGCTGCCGCAGCCGATTCCGGAGGGACGGGCGGAAGGCACGGAATACGAGGTGGAAAGAGGAGCGGACGGCGTCGTGCGTGCGACGGCTCCGCATCATCTCTCGCTCACTCCCGCCT
Source organism: Acidobacteriota bacterium (assembly GCA_003152095.1). Lineage (GTDB taxonomy): Bacteria > Acidobacteriota > Thermoanaerobaculia > UBA5066 > UBA5066 > Fen-183. The sequence goes on from PLZI01000029.1 coordinate 18,068, forward strand.
GGTCGCCAATCCGCGTCCATGCGCTCCTTCTCGCGGCGAAGCTGCGAGGAGGCGTCGCGGAGACTCTGGCAAGAGAGGGGCTCGCGCAGCTCGATCCGCCTTTCAGACCCATCTTGCCGAAAGATCCGGCTCCGGCAATGCTCCTCGCGCTGCGGCCGGTACGCGTCGGGTGGGGACGCGAATATTTCTTTGAAGGGGAAAAGGGATATTCGGACCCCTGGGCGGACGCCATGCGGGATCAGACCGTCCGGGCGATCGACATGAAGGATTACACGCGGGCGCAGGTGCTCGGCGAAGAGCTGCTTGGGAAGAAGGACCGAGATTCTGATTCTTCGAGTGACCCTCGCACGGTCGCGCTGATCGCCGAATCGATGCGTCTTGGCGGCGGGCAAGGCGCCGGTACCGACGCGCACGACTCGGGCGCTGCGGCGGCCCTCTCATTCCTTTCTAAGAAATTTCTCTCTTCCTCTTCTTCTACCTCTTCCTCTTCGGCGGCTTCCTGCCATCCCTGGATCCTCTTCGTCCGCTCGATGGCCGCACCCCCCGGCGACCTGTCCTGCTTGCCGGACTCTCAGCGCGAGGGCTTCGCGCGCGGGCTCGACGTCGCGCGCGGACAGGGTTGGACGCTCACGGCGTGGGAGCGGGCGGCGAGGACGGGGAAGCCGTAGAAGGCATCGCCGGGCGGAGGCGCATCAAGAGCTGGGTGTCGCCGAACGGCTCGATCGAGACGGCGCGCGCCTCGAGGCCTCTGCGAAGCGATGGTAGCCAGCTGCGGATCCAAATGAACTTCGGGTAGTTCTCGGTGTTTTTCTCGGCCGCGGCCGCCACGTCCCAGAGAAAGCGCGAGAAGAAGACCGTGTCGACCGGCGCGTCCGGATCGACGACCTGTCCGAGGATGCCGACGGCACGCGCGCCAGACTCGTCCACGAGGAGCGCCGCGAGTCCCACGCGCCCGAGATCTCCGCGGCGCACGCGCTCGAAGAGCTTGCCTTGTTCCTGTCCCCAGTCGACGTTCGAGTCGGACAGGATGGGGGGGACGCCGGCGGGGCCGCCGCAGAGGAGGTTCCCGAAGGAGATCTCGTGGCCCATGCGCGCGACGGACTCCGCGCCGGCCGCGAGGACGACGACGGCGAGCGCGATGGCGAACGAGCGGCGCCGCCGAATAAGCGTCCGCATGACGCCCGCCGCCGCGGCGATGGCGAAGGGCACGACGGGCAGCGCGTGGCGGACGCCGATGTTCAGGTTCGAGGCGCAGGCGGCGAGGAGATAGGCGCCTCCGAGCGCGGCCGGCCAGAAGGCGCGCGCGGCGAGAAGCCGGCGGCGGCGCGCTCCCCGGGCGAGAAGAACGCCCGCCACGGCGAGGGCCGCGAGGATGAGGAGGACGGTCGCGGTCGTGAGCTTGATCCCGAGCGCGACCGGGAAGTAGAGCCGGTGACCCGTGCCGGAGATCTCGCCGAAGAAGTAATTGAAACGTTCGCCGGGGCCGGCGACGCCCTGCACGAAGAGCAGTCCCGCGCCGTAGGCCGCGATCGGCCTCGGGAACGTGCGCGCCAGCGCGACGGCGGCACGCTCCTGCGGCAGCCCGGCGAACTCATGCGCGATTCCCGCCCGGAAAGCGGCGTCGCTCGTGCCCGCGAATGCGAGAAATTGGATGAGAAAGAGGGTGACGAGGGCGGGCCCAACGAGAAATGCCAGCACGAAAGGAAAGGTCCGAAGAGAATTTCTTAGAAAGTGAAGAGGGTAACGGCGGCCGCCTGTCCGCGTCGAGTTGTCCGCTCGTTTGGACCGCCGTGCCCCGCGCTCATTCACCTTCGAAGAAAAACAGCCTGACGCGAGCCGAAGCGCCGCGATCGCGGCGAAGACCACGAGGAAGGGGAAAGCGGAGTACTTCGCCGACATCGCGAAGCCGTAGAGCGCGCCGCTCGCGACGAGCCAGCGGAGGTCAGGTGTCTTCTCTCCCGTGCCGCGGGCCGCGAGCTCCAGCGCGAGCGCCGCGGCCACGAGGAAGAACGTCACGAGGACGTCGCTCTGGACGAGGGAACCGTGCCCGCGAAGCGTGGGCTCGACGGCAACGAGCGCCGCGGCGGCGAGGCCTGCGGCGTCTCCCGCGAGAGCGCGCGCGAGGAGCCCGGTCACGAGGACGAGGCCGGCGAACACGAAAGGCATCGGCGCCCGGCCGGCGCGCGTCTCGTCGATCTCCATCGGGGGTGTCTCGCGCGGGAGAAAGGCGCCGCCGAGCACCTTCATGAGGACGGGGTGCTCGAAGTTCGAGACCATGCCGGGCCCGTAGCGCCACTCGCGGGCGGTCGCGAGGTGCGCGGGCTCGTCCAAGGTCGTCCAGAGCGAAAAGCGCGCGCTTTCGGCGCCGAGGAAGGCGAGGAGGATGACGGCGGCGAGAGGCGCCGCGAAACGCGCGCGCGACATCGGCCGATTATGCGTGGATGCCCGGAGCCTCGTGGCCGGTGCGCGCGACCCATTCCACGTACGAACCGCCGTAGACGCGCGGGGCCGCCGTGCCGTCCGCGCCCGTGAGCTCGAGAACGCGATTGCTGAGGCCCCGCAGGAACGCGCGGTCGTGCGACACGAAAAGCATCGCCCCGTCGAACTTCGAAAGGGCTTCGACGAGCATCTCCTTCGTCGCGAGGTCGAGGTGGTTCGTGGGCTCGTCGAGGACGAAGAAGTTCGGCGGGTCGAACAGCATACGCGCCATGACGAGGCGCGACTTCTCGCCGCCCGAGAGGAAACGAATCTTCTTGTCCACGTCGTCGCCCGAGAACTGGAACGCCCCGACGAGCGCGCGCAGGATGCCGATGCCCGCGGCGGGGAAGTCCTTCTGGACCTGCTCGAGCACCGTCAGCTCGGCGTCGAGGAGATCGAGCGCTTGCTGCGAGAAATAGCCCAGCTTCACGCTCGCGCCGAGGCGCACGGAGCCCGCGTCCGGAGCGAGAACCCCCGCGACCATCTTGAGGAGCGTGGACTTGCCCGCTCCGTTGACGCCCATGACGCACCAGCGCTCTCCGCGGCGGATGAGAAAGTCGAATCGGTCGTAGAGGCGTCTCTCTCCATAGGCTTTCGAGACCTTCTCGAGGATCGCCACGTCGTCGCCCGAGCGCGGCGGCGCCTTGAAATCGAAGCGCACGACGGCGCGTTTTTTCGGCAGCTCGATCGTCTCGATCTTCTCGAGCTTCTTGACGCGGCTCTGCACCTGCGCGGCCTTTGACGCGTGCGTCTGAAAGCGCTCGATGAAGCGCTGCTCTTTCGCGAGCATCGCCTGCTGCCGCGCGTACGCGGCCTCGCGCTGCGTCTCGCGCAGCTTGCTTTCGCGCTCGTAGAAGTCGTAGTTGCCCGAATAAGTAACGGTCTCGCCGGCGTCGATCTCGACGACCTTCGTGACGACGCGGTTCATGAAGTCGCGGTCGTGGCACGTCATGAGAAGCGAGCCCGCGTAGCCCTTGAGGTACTCCTCGAGCCAGATGATCGACTCGATGTCGAGGTGGTTCGTGGGCTCATCCAGGAGGAGGACGTCGGGCCTCCCGAGGAGGACCTTCGCCATCGCGACGCGCATCTTCCAGCCGCCGGACAGTGCGCCGACGTCACCGTCGATGCGCGCGTCGTCGAAACCGAGGCCATGAAGCACCTCGCGGGCGCGGGCCTCCAGCTCATAGCCGCCGCGCTGCTGGTATTCGGACTGGACGTCGCCGAACCGTGCCAGGATGTTTTCCGCGTCCGCGGCGCGTTCGGGGTCTCCAAGCGCGTGCTCGAGGTCGATCAGCTCGTGGTGGAGGTCGCCGAGCCGCCCGCTTCCCGCGATCGCCTCGTCGAGCACGGGCCGGCCGGCCATCTCGTCGATCTCCTGCCTGAAGTAGCCGATCGAGACCTTCTTCGGCACGGACACGTCGCCGTCGTCGGCGTGCTCCTCGCCCGTGATGAGGCGGAAAATCGTCGTCTTGCCGGAACCGTTCGGGCCGACGAGACCGATCTTTTCGCCGGTGTTGAGCTGGAAGGAGGCGTCGACGAAGAGGATCTGCCGGCCGTACTGCTTGTAGACGCCGGAAAGCGCGATCATGGGCGGCGGACGATAGCAGGAGCGCGCGAGGCGAAGCGGACTATTCGATCATCGCGATGCGGCGCGCGTGGCGGCCGCCGCCGGCCGCCGGGTCGAACGGTGTCGTGAGGAAGATCTTCACGATCGCGAGCGCCATCTCCCCGGTGACCATCCGCTCGCCGAGCGACAGGACGTTCGCGTCGTTGTGCTCGCGGCAGGCTCTCGCGGTGGCCTCGTTCCAGCACAGCGCGCAGCGCACGCCCTTCACCTTGTTTGCGACGATGGCCTCGCCGTTTCCCGAGCCGCCGAGGACGATGCCTCGCTCACACTCGCCCCGCGCCACGGCTTCGGCCGCGGGCCGGACGTAGACGGGGTAGTCCACCATGTCGGGGGAGAACGTGCCGCAGTCCTTGACGTCGTGCCCCTCGGCGAGCAGCTTCGCTTTGATCTTTTCCTTGTAGGCGTAGCCGGCGTGATCGGATCCGATGGCGATCTTCATGATGGGGAAGTCTACGTCGGCCCCGATAGAATGCCGCCGTGACGACGGACGCTCTCCCGAGCCTCACGATCTTCTTCCCCTGCTTCAACGACGCCGCCACGATCGGCTCGCTCGTGGCGGGAGCGAACGTCGTCGGGCGGGAATCCGGGCGCGATTTCGAGATTCTCGTCGTCGATGACGGATCGATGGACAACAGTGCGGCGATCCTCGAGGCGCTCAAGGAGCCGTACCCCGAGCTTCGGGTCGTGTATCACGGCCGCAATCGTGGTTACGGCGCGGCGCTGAGGTCGGGCTTCTCGAACGCCACGAAGGATCTCGTCTTCTATACGGACGGCGACGGCCAGTACGACGTCCTCGAGCTGAAGAAGTTCCTTCCCGTCCTGCAGGAGGGCGTGGACGTCGTCAACGGCTACAAGATCTCGCGCTCGGATCCGTTCCACCGCGTCGTGATCGGGAAGATCTATCTCGTTCTCATGCGGATCCTGTTCCGGTTCCACGTGCGCGACGTGGACTGCGACTTCCGGCTCATCCGGCGCGAAGCGCTCGGCTCCATCGCGTTGAAGCATTCGAGCGGCGTCATCTGCCTCGAGCTCGTGAAGAAGCTCGAGCTCGCGGGCTTCCGCTTCGTGGACTTCCCGGTGCACCACTACCATCGGGTCGCGGGACGGTCGCAGTTCTTCAATGTCCGGCGGCTCTTTTCGACGGGCGTGAACATCCTGAGGCTCTGGTGGGAGATTCACGTCACGCGTGACACGCTCCGCGACGTGGCGCACCTGTCCCCGAGGGTCCGGGGCAAGGAGCAATTGGGAGCGCCCCGGCCGTGACCGCCGTGACCGTGCCTTTTCTCGATCTCGCGCGCGCGGCCGCGGAGCAGCGGGAGATCCTCGAGACGGCGCTCCTCGCATGCGTGCGCCGCGGGCGCTACGTCCTCGGCGAGGAGGTCTTCGCCTTCGAACGCGAGTGGGCGGCCTTCTGCGAGTCCCCGTTCGCCGCCTCCTGCGCGAGCGGCACCGACGCGATCACGCTTGCGCTCCGCGCGCTCGGAGTCGGGAGCGGTGACGAGGTGCTGACCGTCTCGATGACGTGCGCCCCGACGGCCGTCGGAATCCTGCGCGCCGGCGCGACGCCTGTCTTCGTGGACGTCGATTCGGACCGCCTCACGATGGATCCGTCGCGGCTGGACGCCGCCGTCACGCGAAGGACGAAGGCGATCGTGCCGGTGCATTTGTACGGGCGCCTCGCCGACATGGCCGGAATCGCCGCCTTCGCGAAGTCGAAGGGTTTCCTCCTCGTGGAGGACTGCGCGCAGGCGCACGGGGCGACGCTCGGCGGGCGGCCGGCCGGCTCCTTCGGCGACGCCGCCGCCTGGAGCTTCTATCCCACGAAGAACCTCGGCGCGCTTGGCGACGGAGGCGCGGTGACGACCGGGCGGTCGGAGGTCGCCGAGCGGGTCCGGAGGCTGCGCGTCTACGGCTATTCCACCCGGAACGACGCCGGCGAAGCGGGCTTCAACAGCCGGCTGGATGAAGTTCAGGCGGCCGCGCTGCGCGTGCGCCTCTCGCGGCTCGCGGAGGGGAACGCGCGACGGGCCCGGATCGCCGCCCGGTACGACGCGGCCCTCGCGGCCTGCGTGCGCACGCCGCCGCCCGCGCGTGCCGGAGAAACGCCCGCGTACCACCTTTACGTCGCGCGAATCCGTGGCCGCGAATCATTTCGCGAGCGCCTCGCAGCGGCGGGTGTCGGCACCGACGTTCACTATCCGCGCGCCGTCCACGAGCAGGCCGCCTTCGCATCGCTGCCGCGCGGGCCGCTGCCCGAGACGGAGCGGGCCGCCCGCGAAGTCGTGTCGCTGCCGCTCTACCCGCAGTTGACGGACGACGAAGCGGGGCGGGTGATCGAGGCCGTGAGGTCAGCGCGCTGAGCCGCGCGTGACGCGGGTCTCGAGGAAGCGCGAGGCGCCCGTCGCCTTCGTCGCCGTGATGCCGTAGACCCAGAGCCCGCGCGCGACGGGACGGCTCCGTGCGCTGCCGAGGAAGGTGACCTCGACGTCGAAGGGCGTTCCCGACGCTACGTGGAACCGTTTCCATGGGTCGTCGATGACGAGCGGCAGGCCCGTGAGGACGAACGTCGACTCGTGCACGAGCGTCTCGCTGCCGGGAGAGAGGAGCCTCAGCCGCACGCGGAAGGGCACGGCGTCGCGCTCGACGCCGGGAAACGTGAAGCAGAAATGGCTGCGCTCCGACGCGGTGTCGACGAGGGGTCCCACACGCAGGCGGTCGCCCGGCCTCGCGAGGTCCTCGGATGAGAGGATGGGCACGACGAGGGACGGGGTGAGGTGGCGCCGGTCGACGATCTCGGCGGAGACGCGGAACGGCGCCCGGCTCTCGAAGAAGAGCGACGACACCGTACCGTGCGGGATGCGAGGCGGCACGGAGCACGTCTCGCCGGGCGCGAGGTCGAAGACACGCTCCTCCGCGTCGGGCGCGTCGGGAGGCCAGCGCGTCAGACGCACGGAAGAAGGAGCTCCCGAGGTGTTCGTCAACGTCACCTTCGGCGCCCAGATCGGCCGGCCGGGGTTGTTCGAGCGGAACGCGACGGGAACGAACGCCGAGACGGGGCCGTACGGCTCGGGCGGCCTATGGCACGCGGCGGCGAGGAACGCCGCGACGAACGGTAAGGCCCTCCTCATCCGGCCCAGTACCAGTGGACGAACGCCCAGACGTAGACGGCTTGCGCGGCTGCCGAAAGCACGAGAAGAGAACGAAAGAGGTCCCGCCGCGACGAGAGACCGGCGAGCAGTGCGAAGGCCGGGAACGCAGGCAGGACGTACCGGCCGGCACTTTCGAAGGTGCCGGAGGACAGCACGATCGCGACCGTGAGAAAGACGAAGAGCGCTTCGGCGTGCCGGCGCTGCCGAAGGAGCACCGCCGCCAGGACGAGGAAGACGAGCAGGTAGAGTCCCTCGAACGTCCGGGCGGGCGAGCCTCCGAGGAGCCGGCCCCGCTGGAAATCCTCGACGACGCCTCTCCAGATGAGGGAAGGCCCATCCAGGATCGATTTCGCTTGCCCGCTCCAGTTGTGCTGCGCCGTCACGAAGAGAAGCGGATCCGAGAAGCGCCGCCAGAAGTAGAGGCAGAAGAGGCCGAAGCCCGCCAGCGGCGAAGCCGCGGCGAGGGTCGCCCACTTGATGGCACGGCCGGGAGAATCGCCCGCGTCGCGGCGCGCCCGAAAAGCCACGAGCGCAAGGTAGGGTGCGAGAACGAGGCCCGAGATGCGCGTGAGGCCGGCGAGCACGCCTGCGATCACCCCGATCACCGGGCGGCGCCGCGCAAAGGCTTCCACGGCCGCGAGAGAGAGCGCTAGGAGGAGAGCTTCCGTATAAACGGCCGCGAAGAAGAAGGACGTCGGGAAAAGGAGAAGGACGAGGACGGCCGGCACGACGCGCGACTCGCCGAAGTTGCGCTCCGTCCACGCGGCGAAGAGGAGAAGCGCGACGAGGAGGGCCGCGGCCGAGACGAGGTTCCCGGCGAGCGAAGTCTCGATTCCCGTGGTGCGCACGATGAGCCGCATGAGCCCGGGGTAGAGCGGAAAGAAGGCGTGATTCGTCTCCTGCCCCACGCGCGTGGGCGGTTCCCAATAGCCCGCTTCGGCCAGGTTGATATACCAGCCAGAGTCCCAGCGGGCCAGAGGCGTCACGCGCCTGACGATGTCGTAGGTCCACGGGCGCGCGGCCGCGATTCCGGGCAGGATCGACCCGGAAACCCCCGCGACGATCCAGATGCAAGCGAGCCACAGGAGGCCCAGGCCGAGCACCCGTTGGCGTGTCGTCACCGTGGGGCGGATTATAGGGACGACCCTATGAACCCGCGCGAGTACGAGATCATGTTCGCCCGCGAGGACGCCTACTGGTGGTACCGCGGGATGCGGCTCATCACGCACGCCTTCGCGCCGGGCCTGTTCTCGCGCGCCGTGGGATCGTGGGCCCTCGACGCGGGCTGCGGTACCGGCCGCAACCTCGTGGAGCTGATGGTCGGGGGAGGGCGCGCCGTGGGCGTCGACGTCTCGCTACGTGCCCTGGGATTCGCACGCGCGAGAAGCATCGCCTGTCTCGTCTGCGGCTCTGTCGAGGCGCTTCCGTTTCGCCACGATGTCTTCGAAGGGGTTCTCTCCCGCGACGTCCTCTACATGGTGCCCGACGAGAAGAGCGCCGTGCGGGAGATCGCGCGGGTGCTCGCTCCGGGCGGAACCATCGTGCTGTCGTCGCCCGCCTTTCGCGCGCTCGCGGGCGCGCACGATCGCGCGGTCGGAGGTCTGAGGCGTTACACCGCTCCGGGACTCGAGTTTCTCTTTAAAGGAGCCGGGCTGCGGATCACCCGCTCGACGTACGCAAACTTCTTCCTGGCGGGTCCGATCTGGGTCCTGCGAAAGGCCACAGGAACGCTCTCGCGGCGGCGGCCGAGCGGGGACGTTTCGTCGGACTTCGGCCTCGCTCCCGCCCCATTCGAAGGAATCCTCTTCTCTCTTCTTTCCCTCGAGGCCCGCATCGTCGCGCGCATGCGTTTGCCGTTCGGCGTGAGCGCCTTCGTGGCGGCGGCAAAGCCCGATCAGGGCACGAGCGTCGCCCGGAAGTAGCTGCCGTCGTTCGTCCGGTTGTCGATGAGCGTGGCCCATGCGGTCGCGGATCCGCCGTCCAGGACGGCCACGAGCAGAGAGGCCTGCTCGAGGGGTGTTGTCTGCATCTCGGCGAAGACGTCGTTCCACTGGAGCGCCTGGTTCGGATTCAGGGTGAGCGTGCGGGTCGCGACCGTGCTGCCCGACACAGAGATGAGCGAAACGCGGAGATGCGTGGTCACGCCGCCGGTCTCGACGAGGCCGACGTTGATGCGTTGGAGCGCAGAGCCGGAGAGGAACGTGAGGGCGAGCGTGCGACCGGGCTGGGCGTCGTCCGAGCCGGATGCCGGATCGATCGCGACTCCGTAGCTACGCGTTCCGTCGAGCGTGTACGTGCGGCTCGAGGCGAAAATGGCGGCGCCGTCGAGTGCGGTGAGGCGCAGCGCGCCCGAGACGTCGGAGGTGGGCGTGAAAAGCTGGCCGAGGGCATCGTCGAAAAACCGCGTTTCGCCGCCCGCCAGCGTGACGAGGACGGGGAGGAAGGCGGCGCCCGAGGTGGGGGAAAAAGCGACCTTCACACGCGCCGGCGAAGCTCCCACATTCGCGATCTTGAGGTCGGTGATGTAGCGCGCGCCGAATCGGCCATCCGCTCGCGCGACCGTGGGAAGCAGCAGATCGGTGCCCGCGACAGCGGCGCCCGCGAAGGCCCCGTCATTCGAGGAGTCGTCGATGGGTGTCGCGAAGACGAGGACGCGCCCCGCGCCCGACACGACGCGCACTTCGAAACGGTCGGCGGCGTCGGGGGCGATGGCGGCGGCCTGGTAGAGGTCGTTCACCTGCAAGAGGCCGCCCGCCGGCACCTTCTCCGGGAGAACCGCCCTCACGGCGCCGCGCGCGTCCTTGACGACGATCTCGGCCGCGACATCGTACCCCGTGACCTCCGTGAGCCCGACGTTGACGCGGAAGCCCGTGTTCCGGAACACGGGCACGAGCGTGAGCGTGGTGCCGACGCCGGCGGCCGCGGCGGGAGAAGCGGCGGGGATCGAGAGGCCGAATGTGCCACCCCGCACGGCGGTCGTGGCCGTGTGGGACGCGGCGACGATCGAGGCGGGCGCGGAAAGAAACAGCGGGCCGTACCCCTCCGTTCGGAACGTGTTGCCGAGGACGTCGTCGAGCGCGCGCGTACCGAGCGGAGGCAGCGTCAGCGACACCGTGCGGGCAGGTCCGGCGTCCGCGGGTTGAAACTTCAAGGAGACGGTCTGGGGGTTCAGAGGGTCGGTATTGAAGAGCCGGACATCGGTCGTGAAGTAGGAGCCGAGCTTGCCGAGCAGGCGAGCCGACGTCGGGATGACCGCGGTCGCGGCCGGAAAGGGGGCGTCGGAAGGAGGCGCGTCCGGCTCGATGACGAGCGCCCACGAGACCAGGTGTCCAGCGGAGCCGGGAACGGCGTCGAACACGCGAAGCTGCCACAGGCCCGCGGCCGGCAGGCCCGAGAAAGTCGACAAGGGTTCGAACGAGTCGCGCGTCCGTCCGAAGACTTCGCGGAGCGCCTCGCCGGAACGGCCGCTTCGAGTCGTCAGGATCACGTTCGTCCCATCCGGTCCGGTGAGCGACACGACGAGCTGCCTCGGATCGGGATGGTCGATGGAGACGGCGACGGTCAAGGAGGACACGTTGCCCGTGAGCGCGGATACGTTCGCGTCGCAGAGAAGCGCGTCTCCTGTTCCGTCCGGGATCGCGGCGCCGCCGCAGGAGCCGATCGGAGTCGTGGCGTCGAGGGCCGCGGAAAGGTCGAGACGCGGCGTGATCCGGGCCGCGCGGTTGTCGAGAACCGGGACGCCGGTGGCGCGCAAGAGGTCGAAGGCGAGCGCGGGGTCGGCGAGCGGCCGCGCCTGTCGCAAGAGCAGGACGGCTCCAGTCGCGGCGGGCGCCGAGGCCGAGGTGCCTGAGAAATTATCGGCTCGACCTCCACCCTCGACCGTCGTCGTCCAACCGAAGCCCGGCGCCAGAACGGACAGCCCAGCACCCGAGGTGCTCGCGCACGGCACGATGTCGGGCCCCGACACGGCGTCGTTGCAAGCCGCCGGGCCGCCCCAGGTGACGGGCCCGGAAGAAGCCGAATACACCATCCCGACCGCAGCGACGTTCGAGAAGCACGCGGGCCAGGGCAGACCCGACGTCTTGCCGTCGTTTCCCGCCGCGGCCACGGCGGCGAGGCCGGCCGCGCGCGCGGCGCCGAAGATCGCGGCGCCGGCGGGATCCTCGGTGTCGCAAAAGGCGCTGTGCGAGGAATCGTCGGCGACGCTGAGGTTGACGGCCTCGATGTTCCACGCGTTGCGGTTCGTCACGGCCCAATCCACGGCGGCCAGCACGTCGGACGCGCGCGCGTTGAGGCACCCGTCGCGGAGGCTGAAGACCTTTAGGACGACGAGTCCGGCGTCGGGAGAGATGCCCTGCGGCCCCGCCAGGATCCCGGCCACTTCGGTTCCATGGCCGCTGCAATCGGCGAGGTTCGCGTCGTTGTCGGCGAAGTTCCACCCCGGCCAGGCCGAGCCGGTCGGCGGTTTCAGATCGGGATGCGCGAGGTCGATTCCGCTGTCCACGATCGCGACGCTCCGGCCCTGACCTGTCACCCCCAGCCCGAGCAGCCTGTCCGCGCCGATCTGCGCCGTTCCAATCTGCCCCGCAGGCTGCACGAGGCGGTCGAATCCGACGTGAATGACGTCCGAGCGCGCCGCAAGAGCGGTGATGTCGGCTGCCGTCGCCCAGCCCGCGACGACGGGAGCGTTCACGAGGCGGCGCGTGACCGAGAAGCCGGTATGCTCGGCTCCCGTCCGGAGCGAGACGACGACGGGAATGCGCGCGTCTCCGGCCCTCACGTGCGCCGCGATCTCCGGCGACACCTCCGCCGCCCGCGCCGCGAGAGGCGCAAGGGCGAGCGCGGCGGCCGCCGCAGATCGGAAAAGCGTTTGAACGTTCATGGGGAAAAACGCGGTCGGACGGTTCAGGGCAATCGGTGTGCCCGAAGTGAGCGCAGCCGGTAAGATCTCACTGTGGCGCGTTTCCCTCAACCCCTTTCGGTCGCGGGCGGCGTGACGGTCTTTGCCGACGCGCATCTCGGGCAGGTGGAACGGGATGCGGAGGATTTCCTGGAGGCTCTCGAGGGGGTCCGGAAGCGCGGTTTTGCCACGGCGGTCCTCCTCGGAGACATTTTTCATGTCTTCATCGGCGACCCGAAGCTGGAGACGCCCCTTCTCAGGCGGACTCTTCAAGGCTTGCGGGAAGTATCTGCACGCGGACTCTCGCTCCGATACGTGGAAGGGAACCGTGATTTTTTCGTCGCCGGCTCGCCTTACGCGGCGCCCTTCGCCTCCTGGGCGCTGGCGGACGGGCTTCGCGTCGGGGAAAGGCGCTACGCGTTCGTCCACGGAGATCGCGTGAACACGGCCGACCTGCCGTACCGGTTCTGGCGCTTGGTCTCGAAGAACTCCGTGGCGCACGCCTTGCTGAAGCTGATTCCCGGGCCGCTCGCGCGCGCGATCGTCGCGCGAACCGAGGCGCGGCTCTACCGCTCGAACTTCAGGCACAAGGCGAGGCTCCCCGAGGCGGCGCTCCTCGCGGAAGGCCGCGCCGCGCGCCGCGCGGGATACGACGCTCTTCTCGTCGGCCACTTCCATGTCGGGCGGACGTTGACGGGCGACGGCGCCGTCACGCACGTTCTGCCCGCGTGGCTCGAGGAGAGAAAGCACGCCGAGATCGCGCCGGACGGCATGCTCACGATCGTCGAAGAGGAGACCGCCGAGCGCGCGAAGCGCCGCGGTTTTGGAGCGCTCGAAACGGGCGGCGCGGCCTCGGCGACTCGAGTGGGCTCTTGAGCGCTCCGCGCGCGCTTCCGCGAGGCCGTCTTGTCGGATGTCTCCGAATCCCTGGCAGCAAGAGCCTCACGAACCGCGCGCTCGTCGCGGCGGCGCTCGCGGAAGGCGAGAGCACGCTGCTCAATCCGCTGGATGCGACGGACACCCGAGCGCTCGCGGCGGCGCTTCGGCTCTTGGAAGCGGAGATTTTCTTAGAAGGTGTGAGGTGGCGGGTGCGCGGACCGCTGCGTCCCCGCGGCAATGCGGCGCCGGAGCTGACGATCGACGTGGGAGACGCCGGAACGGCGGCACGCTTTCTCGCCGCCCTCCTCGCAGCAGTGCCCGGACGATTCGTGCTCGACGGCAGCGCCCGGATGCGGGAACGGCCCATGTCCCCCTTGTTCGAAGCAATCCGAAGCCTGGGTGGAGAGGTGACGTGTCTCATGCGCGAAGGCTTTCTGCCCGTGGCGATCCGCGGCGGCTCGCTGCGCGGCGGGCGCGTGAAAATCCGCGGCGACGTCTCGTCGCAGTTTCTCTCGGCGCTCATGCTCGTTTCGCCTCTCGTGCCGGGCGGCATCGACCTCGACGTCGAAGGACCGCCGGCCTCGGCGTCCTACCTCGCCCTGACGCGCCGCATCCTCGACGGTTTCGGAGCTTCTCCAGGCGGCGGCTACCGGCCCGCGCGCTTTTGCGTGAGCGGCGACGACTCGGCCGCCTGTTTTCCGATCGCGGGCGCACTCGTGTCGGGAGGACGGGTGACGCTGAGCGGCCTCGCGCGCGACTCGGAGCAGCCGGACGCGGCCTTCCGCGCATGGGCGGTTTCCGCGGGTGGGACGCTCGCGTGGGAGTCCGTGCCGGACGGCGAGGCGTCGCTCACGTTCTCCGGGCCTCCCGGCGGCGCGCGGGCGCTTCTTCCCGTTGACGCCGACGTCGACGCCGCGCCCGATGCCGCCCTCCCGCTCGCGGCGCTCGTCGCTTTCGCCGGCGGCACATCGCGCCTCTCGGGAGTCGCCCGCCTGCGCGAGAAGGAATCCGACCGGCTCGCGGCTGCGCTCGACCTCCTGGAACGTGCGGGCGCGGTCGTGCGGGAGGAGAGGGATGGACACGGCCCCGTCCTCGTCGTGGACGGTCTGGCGGGGGCACCCCGCCCCGCGGCTTTTGCCGCGCATGGCGATCACCGCGTCGCGATGTCCGCTGCCGTTCTTGCGCTCGCGCTGCCCGCAGGCTCGACGCTGGACGACCCGGGCGCCGTCGCGAAGTCGTGGCCGGGATTCTGGGAGTCGTGGGAGGCTCTTTCCGGGTAACGGCACGGACCTGACTAGTGGCTCGTTCGTGAAGAAGCGGAAGCGGGTTGGATTCTTCGGGATGGATCGGAGTAGGACCACCGGATCGGGCGGGCGTTGCGGCTGTAACGTCGGATGTACCGCATGAGTTTTCGGCGCAGGTCCGCCGTCGAGGTGAAGACGCCGCGAGCGATGACGTCCCGCTCGATCTTGCCAAACCAGATTTCGCTCTGGTTGAGCCACGAGGAATAGGTCGGGGTGAAATGGCTGAGGCGGGAGACTATCCGTATGGCATTGCAATACCGAAAAAGGTGAGACGAAACCAAGGTGCGAACCCGGTCTGGTCCATCGACATCACGCCGAAACATCACTGGCTTACTAACCCCATCAACGATCTCGTGGCCGCTGCCATCACGTCGGGCAACTTCGAATCTTCGGAGGTTGCGCGGCTCGCGCCCTTTTTCGAACAGATGGGAACAGTGGAACGCGCAATCGGTACTCCTACTTCTTCGACGCGAGAAACTTGCGGAGCCGAAGACATGACGAAGTGAAGTGGTCGCGCCGCCTCGGCCCCGAAGAGGACATGCTCATGCTGCTTACGGCGATCAGCGATGCCGTCGAGCGTTATGACCCCGAACGAGAGGCGGTCGTTATGATCCAGACGGAGAAGGGCTTCGAGGTTTCAATCGCGACGCCGACCGGATGCGAGCCTGCGGGCGGCCTCTTCTACGATCCGAGCGGCGTTGCATCTGACTTTGCTTCAATCGCGGCTGAACCTGATATCGTTAGCGATCAAAGGAGCCCTGTTGGACATTTCCGAGTCATTGAAGGCCGCTGAGAACTCGATCAGAGACACGATTAGTTTCGTCTTGACAAAAAAATATGGTGCGGACTGGCCGTCCCATTCAGGGATATCAGAACAACGACTTGCGCAATGGCAAGAGAAGCGGAGCGCTGAGGAAAAGCAACTAGGCCGCACCGACCCACGAATAATTTACTATTCTGACTTTTACGACCTTCAAACCCTGATTAAGAAGAATTGGAATAACGGCCTTAGTGAAGTTTTCGGAAAGCAGAGAGAGATTGAAGTCTTGTTGGATATCCTAGAGGAAATTAGAAACCCTGACACTCATCGCAGAGAGTTATTGCCGCATCAGAAAAATCTGGCGATTGGTATCAGCGGAAGGATAAGAACAACGATAGCGGAGTACTTTTCACGAATGGAAACTGGTGAGTCCTACTATCCGAGAATCGAGTGCGTTCAGGACAATTATGGAAACTCATGGACGCTGGGAGATCAAACGCTTCTGGTAACCGGGCGCCGCCTTCGACCGGGCGATCTTATCGAGTGTTCCGTTTCTGCGACCGATCCGCTTGGCGAAGCTCTTGAGTTTGCGGTGGCAGCGGTATCCAGTCCTTTCACCTACGAATGGAAAGAGAGCGGTGACTTTTCAATCGTTCTTGATTCTAGTCATGTGAAACACGCCCTTTTGATTCAAATTGCGATTCGGAGTAAGAGAGAGTTTCACGCCGTAGTTGATATGCTCTTCGGGAAGATTGATGACACCGTTCAGTTTGTTTATGAAGTCTTGCCACCACTGTCCCCAGCTCATGATCGCTAACCCTTCATTCGACCGGACCTGCGCGAACAGTCGCGGGCTTTCAGCAGGTCCACGATTCCGGCGAGAAGTCCATAAACTGCGAATCCTGTCTCGGTCAGCCCGCCGACACATGCAGCAGCGTCATGGTGTCGTTGCCGAAAATGTCGATTACCTTCACTGCGACGACGTAGCGTCGCCTTCGCCCTCGACTGCCACGACCGCGAGGCTCTCGGGCACGTGGCCCGCGCCCGGGATCTTTCGCGGCGAGGACATCAGGCTTCTGCTCGACGAGGCCCTCTGGTCCCGGTTCGGCGAACGCACTCTCACGGCTCCCGTCGAGATCCAGTGGCTCTCGGACAACGGCGGCCCCTACACTTCGACGGACACGGTCCTCTACGCCCAGACTCTCGGTTTCCGCCCGGTGACGACCCCGGCCTACAGCCCCGAGTCCAACGGCATGGCTGAGGCCTTCGTGAACACCGTCAAGCGCGACTACGTCCACGGCGCCGATCTCTCCGACGGGGAAACGGTCATCCGGCAGCTTCCCAGATGGATCGACGACTACAACAGAATCGCTCCCCACTCTTCCCTCGGAATGCGTTCCCCAAAGGAGTTTCGTGCCCTCAACCCTCAGATTTCATGTGTCTAGAAATTTGGGGGGCAGAGCACCCTTCATTTCACATCCGGTCCAGAGGGCTGGTGACGCCGAGGCCGCTCCGCTTCAGGACGTGTGTGTAGATCATCGTCGTCGCGACATCGCGGTGGCCGAGGAACTCCTGGATGTGTCCCTGCGCTTGAACGCAGGGCCGTGGCGAGCGAAAGTCAAGCGTAAGTTTTTGTCCGGAATGAGCCGTGATTCAGTTTGCTCATGACGCGGAGCAGAATCCATGTTAGGGTCCCCGCCGCCATGAACCACATCGTCTGCATCGCCCACGTTCCCGACACCGAAACGAAAATCCGCATCGCCGCCGGCGGGGTCTCGATCGACGAGGCCGACGTCAAGTGGATCGTGTCGCCCTACGACGAGTACGCGCTCGAGGAAGCCCTCAAGACGAAGGAAGCGAAGGGCGGCACGGTCACCGCGATCACGTTCGGTCCCGCGCGGGCCGACACGGGCCTCCGCGAGTGCCTCGCCCGTGGCGCCGACGACGCGATTCGCATCGCGTCCGAGGGTCTCGGCGAGGTGGACTCGCTCGGCGTGGCGCGCCTCCTCGCGGGCGTGATCAAGACGCTGCCGCACGACGTCGTGTGGATGGGCAACAAGGGCGTCGGCACGGACGCGCAGGTGCTCGTGCCGATGCTGGCCGAGCTGCTCGACCTGCCGCACGTGAACCTCGTGACGAAGCTCGAGTGGAAGGACGGCGGGGTCCTCGCCCGCCGCGAGATCGAGGGTGCGCAGGAGATCGTCGAGATGCCGCTTCCCGGCGTCATCGGCGCCACGAAGGGCCTGAACGAGCCGCGCTATGCGTCGCTGAAGGGAATCATGGGGGCCAAGAAGAAGACGATCGCCGTGAAGACGCCCGCCGACGCCGGCGTGGACCCGGCCACGGTGGCGGGAGAGGCGGTGCACGTGCGCTGGACGAAGCTCGAGCTGCCGCCCGCGCGGCAGGCCGTGAAGCTCATCCCCGCCGACGACCCGGCGAAGGCCGCGACGGAGCTGCTGCGGCTGCTGCGCGACGAAGCGAAGGTTCTCTGAAGATTTTCTTCGAATAGGAAGAGGGAAAGACAGCCATGTCGAACGTTCTGGTCTTCATCGAGCAGAGAGACGGCAAGGTGAGGAAGTCCTCGCTCGAGGCGCTGACTCTCGGAAGGAATCTCTCGGCTAAGACGGGCGGTGCCCTTGCCGCCGTTGTGGCGGGCTCCGGAATCAGCGGCCTCGCCGCCGAGCTCGCGGGGTACGGTGCCGCGAAGGTGTTCGTGGCCGACAAGCCCGAGCTTCAGCTCTTCTCATGCGAGGGCTACACGGCGGCGCTCGACGCCGCTGCCACGGCTTTCAAGCCGTCGATCGTCCTGGCCTCGGCCACGGTCATGGGGCGCGACGTGGCGCCGCGGTTCGCGGCGCGCCGCGGCGTGTCGGTGCTGTCGGACGTGATGACGCTCGACGTCGCTGCCGGCCGCCTCACAGGCGAGCGTCCGGTGTATTCGGGCAAAGCCCGCGTTCTCGTCACGGCCGCGCCGAGCGCCGAGATCCAGGTTGCCACGCCACGCCCGAACGTGTTTCCGGCGTCCAAGGCTGACGTGGCGGCCGCCGGCGAGGTCGTCCCCCTCGATCTCGGGACGTTGAGGATCCGCGCGAAGGTCGTGAAGGTGGAGGCGGCCCAGGCCGGCGAGATCGACGTGGCCGAGGCCGACAAGATCGTCACGGGCGGGCGCGGCATCAAGGGGCCCGAGAGCTGGTCCGTGCTGCGCGCGCTGTGCCACGAGCTGGGCGCCGCGCTCGGCGCCTCGCGCGCCGCGGTGGACGCGGGCTGGATCGGGCACGAGCACCAGGTGGGGCAGACCGGCAAGGTCGTGTCGCCGTCGCTCTACATCGCGTGCGGCGTCTCCGGCGCGATCCAGCACCTCGCGGGCATGGGCTCGTCGAAGGTCATCGTCGCCATCAACAAGGACCCCGAGGCGCCGATCTTCAAGGTGGCGACGTACGGCATCGTGGGCGATCTCTTCCAGATCGTGCCCGCGATGACCGAGGCCGCCAAGAAGCTCAAGGCGTAGGTCAGTTCTCGGTGAGCGTCGCCGTGAAGACGGCGTACTGCGGGCCGCAACCGTTCGTGTAGAACACCCGGACGATGTCGGTGCCGGGGTTGATTCCCGGGCTGTAATAGAAGACGCCCGGCGATGACTCCCTGAACTGGCTGCCGCTGTCGTTTCGAATGTAGACCACCGCGAGCAGCGAGACATCCGCGCCGAGGGGAAGCGTGGCGGTGACGAATACGAGGCTTGAACCAGCGACCATGGTGACGTTGCTCGGAGTCAGGATGGGCGTGTAGGCCTGTGGGTCGACGGGAACCGTCAGGGTCTTGGTGGCCGTCTTCGTACCCACGAGCGCTTGCGCCGTCAGCTTGAACGTGGTCGTGGTCAGGAATCCTGAGGCGCCGATGGAGCCATTCGCAGGGTACGGGAAATTCGCGGGAACCAGGTCGATGGTCACGGAACGCGCGTTTTGCGTCGTCCACGCCAGAACGACGTTCGCGGGCGTACAGCCGCGTGTCGGCTGGGCCGTGAAGGACGTGATGACGGGCGCGCCAGGCACGAGGACGGTGGCCGTGAACGTCGCGGTCGCAGTTCCGCAGGGCCCCGTCGACGTGAGCCGAACGATGTCGACCCCGGCTGCCGTCCCCGCGGTATACGTCCACGCCGAGCCGTTCAGGACGAACGTCGACCCCGTGGACTGCTGCTGGTCGAAGCTCACCGTCACCGTGTTCGTCGTGAACGGGATGACGCCCTGGGCGGTCGCGAGCGTCAGGTTGTTGCTCGTCGAGAGCGTGGCCGCGGACGGCGAGAGCGTGGGCGTCTCCGTGGGAAGCTGAAGCGTGACGCGCTGCGGCGCCGTCGCGGTCGCGCCCGACGCGCCGATGGCCGTGAGGATGACGTCCCCCGCCGAGAAGACGTTGAAGGTCGTCGAGCCGTTCGCCGGGAGGCTTCCGGCGGCGCCCGAGATGATGACGTGGTCCGCCCCCGTCGTCGTCCACGTGGCCGTCACGACGAGCGGTGGGCAGCCGCTGGACGGCGTGAGCGTGAACGTATTGATGACCGGCGCCGTCGAGAAGGCGCCGCGCGTGACGGAGAGCGAGATGCTGTTGCCGTCGCTCGTGAGGTTGTCGTCCTTGATGGCATAGGGAAGCCCCGCGCCGGTGAGCACGCGGAAGCGCAGGGAGAGCTTCGACATCTCGACCGTGGCGGGGAGCAGCGTGGAGAGCGCCTGTTGCGCGGCCGAGCCGGGAACGGTGACGATCTGGCCGATGCCCAAGGGCGCGCCGCCGCTGCCGTCGAAGGCCGCGATCTCGACCGTGCAGCTCTGCGCGGAGAGCGGGCTACACAGGATGCCCACGTTCGTGCGCGCGCGGCCGACCACGGTGGAGGACGACGCGTCGGCGCCGCCGCCCCACGCCTCATCGCCCGCGGCGAGGAAATCGGAAACGGGAAAGGCCGTGTTGACGGTGCCGAATCGGCCGCCCGGCGTGTCGTTGTACGTCTCGGACCAGGCGTTCACGGGGGCGTCGCTGCGCACGTGGTACAGGAAGGCACCCATGCCATCGACGGCCGCGGGCGCCGCGACGACGGCGACGCCGCGCGTGGAAAGCACGAACGGCACGCTCGCGGCGGTGGAGCCGCCCACGAGAAAGTCGATCGAGCCCGTTGCCGCGGTGACGCTCGAAACGTAGATGTTCGTGTCGAACAGGGCGTTCAGGCCCAGGCCCTTCGCGGCCGGGCCGCCCCACAAGTCCGTGCCCGCGGGGGCGGCGGCCTGAAGGGCGCCGGCGGCTGCCAGCGCGAACGCGATCGAGGCGGCTCCGAGGGACTTTCGGAGGTGCGTCATCGGGCTTCTCCCGTGGCGGAGGGGCATTGAAAGGGCAGATCTACCACGACTTATCTTACAACATACTGCGTTATCCTGTGTCGCAATGACGATCACGCCGGCCCAGGCCACCTACTTTGGGTTCTCCGGGACCCTCGTGTTCGCGCTCCTTTTGCTCGCCGCCCTTGTCTTTTTCACGTACACCGCGTCGCGCCGGATCCAGCTCCTCACGCTCGGCGGCGCCCCCGAGAACCGCCTCGACCATCCACTCGCGCGGCTCTGGCACATGGTGGAGTACGGCCTCCTGCAGCGGAAGATGTTCCGCGACCCGTACGCGGGTCTCTATCACGCGCTCATCTTCGGCGGCTTTCTCGTCCTCTCGCTGCGCACGCTGATGCTCGTCTTCGAAGGCCTTTTCCCCGGGGCCGGCTTGCCGTTCCTACCGGCGGGCTTCTGGGAGGGCTACCTCCTCGTCAAGGACCTCGTCCTCGTGACGACTCTCGCCGGCGTCGTCCTCGCGCTCGCGCGCCGCCACGTCGCGAAGAAAGAGCGCCTCGACCCTTCCTTCGACGCGGACCTCATCCTCCTGCTCATAGGCTTCCTGATGGTGACGGACCTCGGCGCCGGCGCGGCGAAGATGGCGCTGGACGCGACGAAAGGCGCCGCCCTCACCGGATCCGCTCTCTGGGAACCCCTGACCTATTCCCTTTCTAAGAATCTTTTTTCTCTTTCGCCTTCTTCTCTTCAGTCAATCTATTTTGGGTGCTGGTGGGCCCATCTCGCCGCGATCTTCGTGTTCGCGAACTACCTGCCGTTCGCGAAGCACTTCCACGTGATCACCGCTCTGCCGAATTTGTTCTTCGCGAAGCTCGAGCCCGCCGGGAAGATGGCGACGTTCGACATCGAGAAGGCCGCCGAGGTCGAGAAGTTCGGCGTGTCGAAGGTCGAGGGCTTCACCTGGAAGCAGAAGTTGGACATGTTCACGTGCACGGAGTGCGGGCGGTGCCGCGAGGTGTGCCCGACGCATCTCACCGGCAAGCCGCTCTCGCCGAAGGGCTTCATGGTGGACCTGCGCAACGCGCTCTACGCGGACGCGGACGCGCTCATCGACGCGGACGCGGGCCGCGGCGACGGCTCGGCCGAGGCGAAGCTGGCGGCGAGGAGGCCGCTCATCGGCGGCTGGATCGACGAGGAGACGATCTGGGCTTGCACGACGTGCCGCTACTGCGAGCACGCGTGCCCCGTGGGCATCACGTTCGTCGACAAGATCACCGACCTGCGCCGCCACCTCGTGCTCGAGAAGAGTGCGTTTCCGAAGGAAGCGCAGACGGCCTTCAACGGCATGGAGCGCCAGGGCAACCCGTGGAACCTCGCCGCCTCCGACCGGGGCGCGTGGACGAAGGACCTGCCGTTCCCCGTCCTGACGATGGCCGAGGCCGGCCGGGCGAACGTGGAGGTCCTGTTCTGGGTGGGCTGCGCGGGCTCGTACGAAGAGCGCGGCAAGCGCGTGTCGCAGGCGCTCGCGCGGCTGCTGCACGAGGCGGGCGTGACGTTCGCGATCCTGGGCTCGGAAGAGACGTGCACGGGCGACGCGGCGCGCCGGCTCGGGAACGAGTACCTTTTCCAGACCCTCGCCCAGCAGAACGTCGAGACGATGAAAGGCTACGGCGTGACGAAGATCGTCACGAACTGCCCGCACTGCTTCAACACGCTCCGGAACGAGTATCCCGACTTCGGCGGCACGTTCGAGGTCATGCACGGGACCGAGCTCGTGGCGCGTCTCGTTCACGAGGGGCGGATCCACCTCGTGAACGGCGCGTCGCGCTCGCTGTCGTTCCACGATCCCTGCTATCTCGGGCGCCACAACGGTGTCTACGACGCGCCGCGCGAGCTTTTGAACGCGATCCCGGGGATCGCGCTGAAGGAGCTGCCGCGGAGCCGCGAGAACGGCATGTGCTGCGGCGCGGGCGGCGGACGGATGTGGCTGGACGAGACGATCGGCGCACGCGTGAACCAGGCGCGGTTCGCCGAGATCGAGGCGAACGGGACCGACGCCGTCGGCGTCTCCTGCCCGTTCTGCATGGTCATGCTCGGCAACGCGAAGACGGAGCTGTCGGGCAAGACCGAGGCGTTCGACGTCCTCGAGCTGGCCGCGCAGGCGCTGCCCGTCCACCCGGGCTGATCCCGAAACCGGCGCTCTTAGGTGTAATCTTTCCGCATATGGGCGAGGTGACGAAGCCCCCGGCGGCCAAGGCGGTTCCGGCAAGCGGCGTGCGGCCGGCGCCGCGCATCATCGGGCCCGTGGCGCCTCCGGTCTACACCGCGGGCGCCAAGCCCGGCGCGACCCGTATCGTCTCTCAGGGGGCCGGGCCGCTCGTGACGGAGGGCATGAAGGCCCGGCAGCGCGACATCGAGAAGAAGCGCCGCGTCGGGGCGTCGCTGAGGCAAGTCGAGGAGGAAGAGGCGGAAGAGCGCTGGGGGCGCGGCCGGGCGTGGGTCCTCCGTCTCGTGGGCGTCCTCATCGCGTGCGGCGTCTACCTGAAGATGCAGTCGATGTACGGCGACAGGTGGCCGATGCTCGCCGTGTGGATCTTCCTCACCGTGATGCTCGGCGTGGCCGTGACCTGGCTGATCTGGTACCTCGACTACTCCGGATGATCCCGGGGGCGACTTCAGTCGTCGTCGAAGATTCCCTTCGGTTTTCCCGTGTCCTTTTGCGCCTTTTCGAGCGCCTGCCGGAACGTCTTGTCGAGAATCTCGCTCTTGTGCTTCTCGCGCTCGACCGTGGCCGCGAAGAGGTCCTCGGCGCGGTCCTTGCGCCGCTGGTTCTCGCGCGCCGCCTCCTCGAGCGAGCCGAGCTTGTTCTTCGAGGACGCGGACTCGTGCGACAGCACGGCGCCGGTGTCCGGGTCGACCTTCAGCGTGGAGCCGCAGTCGGGGCAGAGGACGAGAAGATGGTCGCTCATGGTCTTCTCCAGGAATTATCCTCTCGTCGTGAATTCCTCCGAAGGGGAAGACTGGAAGGCGCGGCTGAAACGGCTGGGTATCGCCCGCCGGAGGCGGCCGAAGGCCGCTCCGAAGGATCGGCGCAGAGTGGAGGCGGGACGCGGGGGAGAAGACGCCGCCGCCAGACATCTCGAAGAAAACGGCCTCGTTCTTCTCGGACGCAATGTGAGGTACCGCGACGGGGAGATCGACCTCGTCGCGCTCGACGGCCCGACGCTTGTCTTCGTGGAGGTGAAGTGGCGGCGAAACGACGCGCGTGGAACGCCCGCCGAAGCCGTCACGTCGCGGAAGAGGCTCCGCGTGATTCGCGCCGCGCGCAGGTGGCTCGTCGAAAACCCCGGGCGTGCCGGAGCGAGAGAGGTTCGGTTCGACGTCGTGGCGATCCGGGAGGAGCCTCCGGAGCTCGCGTGGATCCGCGGCGCGTTCGACGGCAGCGGAACGTGATCCCGGTCGCGCATCCTTTACGCAGCGGTAAACTGATGCGTGCGGCGTCTCGTCCCCGTCTCTACGGACTGAGCGGGAGAAGACCGTGAGCGTGCCCTTTCGCGCGACGATTCCGGGTGCTCCATGACGCCGGCGACGGGCCGGACGCTGGGCTGTTACCGGCATGGCGCCCGAGCAGGCGCAGGGGCATCCCGCGAGCCCGGCGACGCTCCTCTCCGCGCGTGTGGCCGGGCTGCCGGACGGCCTCGACGCGGTGCTTTCGCGGGCCCTTGCGAAGGACCCTGCGGCGCGGCCTCCCACG
>PLZI01000097.1 GCA_003152095.1 Acidobacteriota bacterium
GGACGCTGGTCGTGGTCGCGGCCCGGGGCGTTCTCCTTCAAGATAGGCGCGGGCCGAAACGTGAATCCATCGGGCCTTGGCCCGGCCTGCCGCGGAGAGGCGGGATCGCGGAGAGATGCGAGGAAGTCCGACCGCGGTCTCCACGCGCCACAGCGCCCCGCAATTCCCATTGCACCCCTACATCGTATAGTGATAATGGATGGCCATAACCGCAACCACACGGTGAAAAGGAGACACGATGACTCGTCGTTGGCTCAGCAGGTCGCTCAGCTCTTTCCTGCTTGTCTTAGCGGTCCTGCTTTCTGGTTGCTCCTACTACCATGTTCATCCGGGCGCGCTTGAGCCGAGCAGAGCGCAAATCGCTCCAGAGGAGCGGGCTGCCCTTTGGCGACGCGCCATCGGAGTCCTTCTCGATCAGGGCTACGTTCCACAAGTGCTGAACGAAGCGGCCTCCTTCATCAGCGCGAAACGTCGCGAGGATTTTGAGAACGACCCTCTCGCTAGGACGCTTGTGCTCGTTTACATTTCGCCTGACGGCGCCGTCAGAGTCGAGGTGAGCGGCGTTGGTTATTTCGCCTCCGAGAAGCAGTTCATCAGCGCTATCGGTGAGAGGCAACGTGTGATTTTGGACCTAATCTTGAATCGCTCCGGAGGAGCGACCAGGCCCCACTAACTGGGCGCCGCTGGCGAGAGCGCGGCATGCACCGCCGTCTAACAGCTCGTATCTGGACTCCTCCTGTGGATCAAGTGCGGGCGGTCTCTGGTTTTCTCCTTCTAAGAAAACAGAAGTTCTCGGTCGTCGAGGTGCTTGCCGCATCGGAACGGCCTCGATAGTGATGAGCGGAGGGGGTCGCGACGGCACACGTATCTACGGCCTCTTTCGTTGGAGCCAACGTGGGCTCAGGGCCAGGATGAAATCCGCACACGGGGAGCCAATCGTTGAACAACGGCCTTTTAGGGCCAGCGAGGTTATCGGCTTGTCCCCGTGTCGGTCGGACCGAGCTCATCTGTCGCATCTTTCGCGTTCTTGGGCGGGAAAACTCTGACGGATTTCTTCGTTTGTGAGTCTCAGGCTGGAACGTTCTGTGGTGCGAGCGGGATCGGATGGAAGGGCACGCCTCGCGTCGAGACGGCCCANNGCGGTGAGCGGCCAAGAGCACAGACCGTGCACCGCCGATCAGAAGCGTCCGCAGGTACATGTCGCCTCTCTTGCTGATCGCACCGAGCCGCCACCTTCCACCGCTGGAGTGCCCACGAGCACCAGAACGACGTTTGCCGGGCGGCTGTGGCCCGTGGAGGTTCTTCGAGGCCCAGCCCCCGGGATATCGAAAGCTGGTGTCCTGGTGGATTCTCAGCGCGAAGAAGGAAGAGACGCGACTCAATAGGCTGAAGAAGCTCATCGCCGAATCGGCCCGCGGGCGCCGCCTCTGATCATTGCCCGTGGCTCTCACAGTCACGCCAGGCTCTTCTCGAAGAAGATCGAGTCGGTGTGCTCGCCCTCACGCTTGCGCTCGCCGCTGAAGTCGATATCGTTAGGCCACGGTTAAATACGTCNNCGGCCCTTTCTTCGGAGGCGTCCTCCTAGCCGTCGCCACGCATTGGCTAAAGTCTGTCGTGCGGCGCCTCTTCGACCGGGTAGCGTTTTGGGGCCTTCCAATCATCACTCTCGTCTCGCTCCTACTTATTCCGAGATCCCACGGCGGGTCCGTTCTCTTTATTCTTCCGTACGCCATGCTTCTTCTCGGCATCATGCTCTTCAGGTTCGTATCTGCTGCTCAAACGCCGACCGGACCGCACCGTGTATAGTCTGCACGCCAGATGCCGACTCGAACTCAAACTCCCATGGGATTCGGCCGTGTCATGAGTTTGCGATGTGGTACGTCGTAGCCTCGTCACGGGCAGCCCGCTTGGGCCCCGGGAGAACCGTAGGCTAACCGGGCGTTGCGGCGGACTCGCTTGCGCTCGCCGCTGAACTCGCCCAGGAAGATTCTTGTTAAGCCCCTCGCCTGAAAAGATCTTTCTCTCGCCGCACGAAGCTGCCGGCCACTCGTCCATTCGGGGTCAGTGCCCCACGTATCACTTCAGCGGATGGCGCCCCAAACGATATCCCGGGCTCTCGGCCCAGAGTTCAGCAGCAGGGTCATCCACCCGATTCTCGGCAAGATTTGCGGCGTGCTTTTCCTTTCTCAGCTCTTCAGCGGCTCTTTGCCGCTAGAGGTTTCAGCCGATAAAGCCGTGCGCCTTCGATGGGCGTGCGAGGCTCGTGTGGCTTCAGCTTCGAGGCATCGAACGCCGTCTTGTCGCGCAGCATCGCGTAAAGAACCCGCAGAGCCGATGAGCCACGGCCGTGACCGCGCGGCGAGTCCCCAGGCGCAGCGTGAGATTTCTCAGAAACGGATTCAGTGGACTGCTTTGCCTTCGCGCCCTGTGGGCCGCCTGCACGAGCATGGCGCGCAGCTCGGGCGAGCCCGTCCTGGTGATGTGGCCCTGGCGGCTCGTGTCGCCCGACTGGTAGGTCTGCGGGACGAGCCCGACGTAGCTTGCGGCATGGTTTGCGCTCAAAGAGCGTGTGGCATCAGAGAAGACCCCGATCGCCGTCAGGGCTACGATCTCTCCGACCCCCGGAACGGCCTTGAGCCTCTCGAGGTTTTCGCCGAAGAGGGCATGCTGCTCTTGGAGGCTCCTCTCGCAGGCCGCTTTCTGCTCCACGGCGCTCTGCCAGGCACGGTGATGAAGCTCAACGAAGCTCCGGACCTGCGGGTGTGGAGCCAGGGCCTGCAGCAGGTGCCGCCAGGCACGAAGGGTCCCCATGTGCTGGCCGCTCAGCTCCGAGAGTCCCGCACTTCGAAGCATCTTCTTGGCCGCGTTGATCTCGGCCGTCCCGAGCCGCACGAAGTGGCGGCGGCGCGAAAGGGTATTTCGCAGATGCTCGATTTCCCCGGGCGGCACGTGGACGATGGCTCGGTAGATGTCGCGGCGAACCCCGAACACCCGAGCCGCTTCCCGCACGCTCATCCTCTCGACATGACAGGCCCGACGAATCCGCTGATACAGCTCCACGGTGTACATCCCCCCAGCCTTCCATCAGCTCTCCGCCCGATCCGAAGGCCTTCAGCCGGTACACTTTTCGACCGCCACGGTCGATTCACCCGGCCGCTTCACTGGGACAGTTTTCCACCGCCGCTTACACCGGCGAGCGCGGTCGTGGCCGAGACCAGAAAGCCCGCCTCGGCGCCACTAGGCCCGTTCAGCGCCAAGCATCGCGCTGCAATGCGGGAACAAAGGCGCTACATGAGCGCCAGGTTCGAAAAGCAGCCCGAAGAGGCCTTCACGAAGATCATCGAAAGGCGCTGGAGCGGGACACCCGCGCCCGTCGAGCGGACGAGCAAAGGCGGAATACTGGTCTCAGCGCGCCAGGACGGGTCGCAATTTCCATTGCACCCCTACAGCACGAGGGATATAAATAAAGATTCTTGAAAAAGAAAGGGGAACTCCATGCGCAAACTGTCCGGCATCCTCACTGCTTCAATAGCCATTCTCATGTCCGGTAACGCCGCCGGCGCCGGCCCCCACTTGGGCAAGTGGAAGCTGAACGTCGCGAAATCCAAGGTCGAATCATGGTCTCCCAAAAGCCAGGTGCGAACCTACGAGGACTGGGGACGCGACCTTCTGCACGTCACCTTAGAAGGCACGGATTCCCAGGATAAGCCCACATTCGGCGAGTTTGTCGCACGGTGGGACGGCCGGTTCTATCCCTACGTGATCAGAGGCTCCCAGACGGCCAACACGATCGCGCTCAAGCGGGCAGGCGCAGGTGGTGACTTCGAGTTCACTGTGAAGTCGGACGGGAAGGTCGCCTACACCGGGACGTACACGCTGTCCGCGGATCGAAAGTCGTTTACCCTCACGTTCAAGATGAACCCGCAAGGGGAACCGTCAAGCACCGTCCTCGTCTTCGAGAAGGAATAGGCCGGGGACGGGTCGAAGGAGCGACAGACCACGCCCTCTCCGGTCGGTTGTAGGGGCGCAATGGGAATTGCCGGGGCGCTGCGACACGTAGAGACCAGCGTTTCGCCATGCGCACGCAAACGGGCAGCGCAATTCCCACCGCGGCCCTCAAAGGAACAAGGAAACGAAGAGGCGGCTTTCGCCGCCTCTGTTCTCCCTGGGGAACTCGAGAACTTACGCTACCTTGCGGACGGCGACGTTCCTCGGGACTCCAGCGCCGATCTGAATCGTCTTCGGCACGCAGGATGCTACTTCCACATCCCCCACTCGCAGGAAAGGAGAACATTCCATGCCCACCATCACGACCAAAGATAGCACTCAGATCTACTACAAGGACTGGGGCAAGGGGCAGCCCGTGGTCTTCAGCCATGGCTGGCCGCTCTCCGGGGACGCCTTCGAAGACCAGATGTTCTTTCTGGCTTCCCGCGGATATCGGTGCATCGCTCCTGACCGCCGTGGCCACGGCCGCTCGAGCCAGCCCTGGAACGGCAACGACATGGACACCTATGCCGACGACCTCGCCGCGCTCGTCGAGGCTCTGGACCTGAAGAATGCGATCCTCGTGGGCCACTCGACGGGCGGCGGCGAAGTCGCCCGCTATATAGGCCACCACGGCACGAAGTGTGTGGCCAAGGCCGTGTTGATTGGCTCGGTCACACCGCTGATGCTTAAGACGGCCGCCAATCCGAGCGGCCTGCCAATCGATGCGTTCGACAAGATTCGCGCCGGTGTTCTGTCCGATCGCTCGCAGTTCTTCAAGGAACTCACGATGCCGTTCTACGGCTACAACCGACCGGGCGCGAAGATTTCGGAAGGCCTGCGCGAGTCATTCTGGCTCCAGGGGATGATGGCGGGCTTCCCCGCGTCGTACTTCTGCATCAAGGCGTTCTCCGAGACGGACCACACCGAAGACCTCAAGAAATTCGACATACCGACGCTAATCATGCACGGCGACGACGACCAGATCGTTCCTATCGGCGCCTCGGCCCTCCCGTCATCCAAGCTCGTGAAGGGCTCGACGCTGAAGGTCTATCCGGCTCTCCCGCACGGCATGTGTTCGACTCATAAAGACCAGATCAACGCTGACCTGCTGGCATTCATCAAGGCCTCGTGAAAACGAAACCGATCTCCAGTGCCCAGCAGTCCCGGGCCACCGTGCTCTAAGCCATCCACCCGTGAAAATCGGGAGTCGATGGCTAGGCTGCTCGACTGCCACCCCGGAGGATGTACACGGTGCGGTTAGAGCGCCTCTTCTCGACAGCCAGCGAGGTGTGGTCTCGGAGGCTCGCGCGCTGAGCCATTACTCCGGGGACGCCTTCTAGGAAAAGGTCGATTACTCGAACCTAAACGGCCGTCCGGACAGAATGCCTGCCTATGGGGCCGGGTCGAGGGAGAAACCGAGGGCGTGACTTTGTTTCTACGAGCCCCAGACCCCCGGCAATTCCCATTGCGCCCCTACACTGGGACAGTTTTCCACCGCCGCTTACACGCCCCTACACCTGATGGCGTGAGAAGGCCCGAGCAAGAAAAAGCCCCGGAAATCCGGGGCCTTCCTGAAGCTCGAAGCTGTGGGATGCTTATTTCGTGGAGGGAGCGGGAGACGAGGCAGTGGCCGCCTGGGTCTTCGTCGTCTCGGTCTTGGTGGCGCCGCTCTTCTTGGTGACCTTCTTCTTCGTCTTCTTCGTGGTCTTCGCGCCGGTGGCAGTCTTGGCCGTGGAGCTCTGCTCAGACTTCTCAGTCGTGGCGCCCGTTACGGGGTTCGTCGCGGTCTTCGGACCCGTCTGCGTCGTGGTCGTCTGTGCGAATGCGACCCCTAACGACAAGAGAGCGACAGCAACAAGAGCGGAAATGGTTTTCTTCATATTATTCTCCAATCCCCTATTTCTGTGGCCGGTTCGGGGCCTACCGACAAGCTGATCGGCGCAACTCCGCTGCCACGAAGGCGACGGACATCGTGTCAACGCCATAAGTAGCTTTCGTTAGAGAGGGTTAGTAGGCGATCGGGCACTGAGAAATGCGAACTAGGTGGGGCGCGCCCACCTCATTCGGTGCACGGCTGATACGGAACCGGTGAACGTCCGTACCGTCCTCTTGGCCGCGCTCTGAGCCATCCACTCGGGGATCAGAGAGGAAAAGGGCCGGTTTCTCGAACCTAAACCGGGGTCCAGAAGGGGGCAAGGCCTGGTCTGTACGCGATAGCCCCGTCAATTTCCATTGCACCCCTACACCCTATTTGTTCGTTTCGGCTTCGGCCGGGGACCAGCCCGTGAAGATCTCGGGGGGCCAAGGGCCTTTGAGGCGAGCGGAGGTGTTGCCGGAACACTGATGCGTGAGACGCTTGCCGTGGAGGGTTCGCGTGAAGACGAGGTAGACCGAACCGCGCGCGAAGATGTAGCCGCAGGTGCCCGCAGAAAGCGGCGTGACGACCTGCACTTGGACAGGCACGGACCCTTTGAAGACGCGCTGTACTGTAAACGTGACGATGCGGTTCTCTTTCTGCCGGTCGAGACCGTTGGCGTTAACGGTGCCGACGAACGCATCTTCCGCCTGAGCGAATGCCTCCGCGATCGGAGGAACGCGACACGTGCAGGCACTCGCCTCGGGCGAGCTCGAAACGAGCGCGACGGCGCTCACGAATGTGAAGAACAAGAGAGCGCGCATCAGATCCCTCCCGGTGGATCTCGGTTTGCTGGCCCTGGCAATTTCCATTGCGCCCCTATACCACGCTGCGCCCCTAAGTCCTCAGGTCCGCGCGGGGGCCTGGCCGACCCTCACAGTGAGGCTCTTCGGGATGAGGAAGAACGTGAGCACCGCGCCGACGAGTAGGTCCGCCGCGATGATGTAGAGCGCGGCCGACGGATTCGTGGAGAAGGCCTTCGCCCAGATCGGCACGTTCGGCCCGACATAGCCGCCCAGGTTGCCGATGGAGTTGACGAGGCCGATGCCAGCGGCCGAGGCCGTGCCCGCGAGGAACGCCGAGGGGATCGGCCAGAAGACGGGCATCGACCCAATGACGCCGAGCGTACCGACCGACAGGAAGATGATCGACAGGTACGGGTTCGAGGCGTAGACGCCGCTGAGGATCAGCCCGATCGCGCCGGCCGACACGTTGACCACGTAGTGGAGCCGCCGCTCTCCCGTGCGGTCGGAGCTGCGGCTGATGAGCAGCATGCCGACGACCGCGACGAAGTAAGGGATGGCTGTGATCAGGCCGACCTGGAGGTAACCCTTCACGCCGAACGCCTTGACGATCGTCGGCAGCCAGAACGAGATGCCGTACAGGCCGATCATGAGCGTGAAGTAGATCGCGCAGAGCGCCCAGACCTTGCCGCTCTTGAACGCGTCGCCGAGGTGCACCTCGCTCTTGTGCTTCTCCTCCGCGTCGAGGTTTCTCGCGAGGAGGTCCTTCTCCTCGGCCGTCAGCCACTTCGCGTCCAGGATGCTGCTGTCGAGATAGAAGAAGACCCAGATCCCCACGAGGAACGACGGGATGCCCTCGAACAGGAACAGCCACTGCCAACCCGCGAGGCCCGCGGTCCCGCTCAGCGAGTCCATGATGGCGCCCGAAATCGGATTTCCGAGAACGCCGGAGACGGCGATCGCGGAGACGAAGAGCGCGGTCCGCGTCGAGCGGAGCCGCGAGGGATACCAGAGGGTGAGGTAAAAGATGATTCCGGGGAAGAAGCCCGCCTCGGCGATGCCGAGGAGAAAGCGCATCGCGTAGAACGCCCGCTCGCTGTGGACGAACATCATCAGCGACGAGATGACGCCCCACGAGATCATGATCCGGGCGATCCAGACCCGCGCGCCGAACTTCTTGAGGAGGATGTTGCTCGGCACCTCGAAGAAGAAGTAGCCGATGAAGAAGATTCCGGCCCCCGTGGCGAACGCGGCGTCGCTGAGGGAGAGGTCCTTGACCATCTGCAGCTTCGCGAAGCCCACGTTTACCCTGTCGAGGTAAGCCAGGATGTAGCACAGGAACAGGAACGGAATGAGGCGCCAGTCGACCTTCGAGTAGGCCCTGGCTTCGAGGGCGGATGGATCGGACATCGGGCGACCTCCTGAAAGCCAGAATAGCGCTGCGCGCCTGATTTTGAGTGTGGTGTGGCTGCATCAAGTTCGTACGATCCAGCGGATCGCGGGAGCGTTCGAATGTCCGTAAGGGCAGGCGAGCTGGATTGGCGCGAGGCGGCAAGCTCCTTACCCCGGGACGGTTAAGACGAGCCGGTTCGCCCGGCGCCGCCCGACCTCCAGGGTCTGGTAGTCCCGGACCACCGCGCTCTGAGCCATCCACCCGGGGGATCCTTCAGGAGAAGAGCCGGTTACTCGAACCTAGACTCACGATCCGGACAGAATGACGACTGCGGGACGGGATTCAGAGGGCCAGACCCATTTATTCGTCGATTCAGAGCGCCGAAATCGCAGTTCCTCGGGGCCTCGCCGTTAACCGCTTTCTGCCGCTCTGGCCACCCTCACTCTGCCGCGAGCCGAAGATTGACCACAGGCTGAACGTGAGCCACAACGACCTGCCGGCACTCCCTTGTGACGAGATTCACAAGGTGACCTGAAGGAAGGCCGTCAGATGAAACTGTTTATTCGCGCGAGAACCGCGTTTGCTCTGGCGCTCCTTCTGTTCTCGTTCGACGCGCCCGCGCGGCTCATTCCGACCGCTCCCGTCAATGCCTGGCCGGTCATCCCCGCCGTCCAGAAGCGCTCGGCGCGGCACGTGGTCGCCCTGGAGCTCGTAAGTTATGGGGCGGCTTGTTTGTACTGCGTTCCGACTCTCATGCGCGTCGCCGTCCACGACTCGCAGGGAATCGAGGCCTCCCGGGACGTCACGCCCGGCAACACGCCCGGCTACATCGCGAACGCCGCCGCCCTCGAAGGCGCCGACGGGTCTCTCCGTCTTCTCCTTTTCGGAAACGTGGACCCGGCCGGAAACGCGACGCAGAGCGGAAACTTCCTCTACAGCGCAGATGGCGGCCTCACCTGGGGCGTCGTGGCGGCCCTGGCCGGGCTGCAGTCCTACAGTTCTTCGGCGGTTGCCGACTTCGGCGGGCCAGTAGCCGGAGGCGCTTCTTCTCAAGTTCGGCTGGGAAATTCCTCCGTGCCGTTCGTCGTGTCGACACCGGTGGGATTCTGGGGCATACGAGCGGACGGCTCCGGTTACCTTCTGACACCGGCCTGGGGCGGCGCCCTCCTCGGATCCGACATCGACGGCTCGAAGTTTCTGGTGGGAGCCCTCCTCTTCTCGCCGCCGCCTCCGTACTACATGCCCGCGACGTGGAAGGTCGCAATCCTGGACCTCTCGGGCAACCTGCAGCAGCTCTTCGAGCTCGCTCCGGATTTAACTCCTTGGATAGAGGGATGGATCGCGCCCGACGGCAGCGCCTACCTGAACGTGGATTGGAGTCAGGGCGGAAACAACTTCTACTACACGCCCCACGCGCAACCTCTACCCTCGACGTTTTCCGTGACGCTCTGCAGGCAAGGGACGGTCCAGGAAATCGTCTCGTCGGACTCCCGATTTGCACTTCTTGGCGCACCAAGCGCTGATTTCTCCAAGGCGTGGATCGTGACGACCGACTCGGGCGCGACCGTCCTGAGCTCCTTCACTCCTTCCGGCGGTCTCGTCGAGGCCTGGCGCGACACGTCCAACCCGCGGTTGGTGGCTCTCTTCGCGGGCGCCTCCGGTGAGCGCCTTCTCGTCCAGAAGAGCCACCTCGGCCCAACGGTCCCGTACCGTCAGCGGCTGGACCTTGCCCTCTGGAACGTCGGTCAGGGGGCGCCAGCCACCTACGACGCCGTCGCCGTCACCGCATGGGGCCCCATGACGGTCGTGCATCTCGACGTCGATGCCGCGGCGGCCGGTGCGCCGATCATCCTCGACCCCGGATCGCCACAGGACCTCCCCTTTCCGTCGTCGGGGGGGGAGTTTTCTCCCGGGAGTCCCATCGTCTTCCCGACGCAGAGCCTCGTACGCGCGTCCCTTCTGCAGCAACTCGTCATCCCGGCGGTGGCGCGAGTAGCGGGGCGAGGCGGCTCGGAATGGCGGACCGACGTGATCCTCCGGAATCCGGGGTCGAGTTCTCTCCAGGTCACCGCGCACCTGCTCGCGAACCCCGCAACGACGATCCAGCCGGTCGATGCGAGCCTGACCCTTGGCCCGGGCACCATTACCATCCTGCCAGACGTCCTCAACAGCCTCTTCCAGCTCGAGCAGGGTTCGGGAGCGCTTCTTCTGATCCCCGGCGCGAGCGGCTCTCTCACCGCAATGAGCCGTTCGTACACCGTATCGCCGAACGGCACCTATGGGATGGCGGCCGATGCCGAGGACGTCATTCTGGGCGCCCGGCCTGGCTTCGAGCAGACGTTCGCGGCAGGACTTCTCGGCACAGGCTTTCGGACGAACCTCGTCGCGAGCGACCTCTCAGGGCAGGGATCTCAGTTGCAAGTCTTCCCGCAGTCCGCTGGCGGCGTCATCGGGGCGCCGATTTCCGTCGTCGCTCCACCCGCGGGCCAGGCCCAGATCGACGACCTCGCGGCCCTGACGGGGACGCCCGCCTCGCAGACGGCTGCATTCCGTTCAGCGACCAGCGCCGGGAACGTCGTGCCGGGCCTCATCGCAATCGACAACGCCACGAACGACCCCACGTGGTTCGGTCCGGACGCTCCTCCCGGGCAGCTCACGATTCCTGCAATCGTCCACGCCGGAGGAGCCAACGGCGCCCAGTACCGGACGGACCTCTTTCTTTACAACCCCGATGCCGTCTCCCACGCCATTTCTCTCGGCGTCATCCCCTGGGACGGGTCATCCGGCGGGCAGCCCGCCGCGGTCTCGCTGGCTTCCGGCGAGTCGCGGCGAGTTCCGGACGCGCTCTTCACGCTCTTCGGCCTGAGCGGCGTGGCGCAGCTGTACTTCTGGAGCGCGTTCCCGACAGGCAGAGTTCTCGTTACGTCGCGGGCCTACACGCTGCTCGACGACGGCTCGACCTACGGCACGCTTCTGCCGCCCCTCGGGGCAACCCAGTCCGCAGCCGCGGGGGAGACGCTGGAGATCCTCGGCCCGATTGGCGCGCACACGTCCCGCACGAACCTTGCGCTCGTGAACCTGGTCTCTTACGAATCCGCGAACGTCCACGTGCAAATTCTCGACGCCCGAGGGAACATTCTCGATTCCTTCGATCAGGTGGTTGCGCCGGGAAACGGAGTCCAGATAAACGACCTCTTCCGCCTCCGGGGACTCGGCGACGGACCGGGGGCCGCGCTCATCAGAGTCTCGCCGTCCAGCGGAACGATTGCCGCCTACGCGACCGTGATCGACAACGGGACGAACGACCCGGTCTATTTCGCGGGCAACCTGGCGCCCTAAGCTGATCACGGGCTGACGATTACTTCGGGCCGGTTCGCTCGTCGCCGTCCGATCTCCAGCGCCAGGTAGTCCCGGACCACCGCGCTCTGAGA
The DNA here is from genome assembly GCA_003152095.1 of Acidobacteriota bacterium. Taxonomy (GTDB): domain Bacteria; phylum Acidobacteriota; class Thermoanaerobaculia; order UBA5066; family UBA5066; genus Fen-183. Next base: position 11,473 of record PLZI01000097.1, read on the forward strand.
CATCAGCCCGGGGAGCCTTCAGGGAAAAGGCCGATTACTCGAACCTAAACCGCCGTCCGGCCAGGGTGCTCGTCGACGGGGCGGGGATTCAGAAGGAAAGCGAGGGGGCGACGCTGGTCCCCACGCGCCACAGTCCCCGGCAATGTACGTCTTCGTCAAGAGAGGGCCGATGACGTCCACAACCCAGCCGAGCGCCATCTCCTCGTTCCATCAACGAGAATCCGCTATCGTAACGCACCTTGAAGAGCCCTTCGCATCACACTGAGCGACATAACACCCATCGAATCGGCTGGCTCCGTGCGGCTGTACTTGGTGCGAACGACGGAGTCCTGTTCACGTCGAGCCTCGTGATCGGTATCGCCGCCTCGAATATGACCCATGGCGCAATCCTCGTCTCTGGTGTCGCAGGTCTCGTCGCAGGTTCCATGTCGATGGCCGCGGGCGAGTATGTCTCCGTAAGCTCTCAAAGCGACACGGAGAAAGCGGACACCGATGTCGAACGCCGCGAACTCGCGGAAGACGAGGTAGGCGAGCGTGCAGAGCTTGCGGCCATTTATCGCCGACGTGGTCTGGGCGCAGCTCTCGCGAAGGAGGTCGCTCGGCAGCTCATGGAGAAGGACGCACTCGGCGCGCATGTCCGCGACGACTTGGCATCTCCCCACACTTGAAGGCGAGGCCACTCCAGGCAGCCTTCACGTCTGCCATCACATTCGCGCTTGGCGCCGCCGTGCCCGTTGTGGCGGTCGCTCTCGTTCCCGAGAAGCATCTGATTCCATACGTTGCTGGCGTATCGCTTGTCTTCCTGGCGGCTCTCGGCGCGACCGCGGCCAAGGCCGGCGGCGCCCCCATTTCTGCCGGTGCCCTCCGGGTGACCTTCTGGGGAGCGCTCGCGATGGCTGTGACCGCGGCTGTCGGCGCGCTCTTCGGCGTGACGACCTGACAATACCGAGTCCACACAGTCCAGCGCCTCGGCCACTACGATGCCTCCGGGTGTAAGGGCGCAATGGGAATTGCGATGCCCATGAGCGCGCAGAGACCAGCGCTTTGCGCGGGCTTTCGGTCTCGGCAGGCACACATCGGCTCGCTCGAACGCCCTTCGCCGAGATCCGTGACCGCCCTTCAGGCTGCTTTTCGAACGAGTACCGGCAAGAGCCGCTCCGCGTCGAGGCAGTCGACGCCGCCTACAGCCTGGATAGGACTGCCGCCTCGCGGCGGGCGAAAAGAGCGCATGAAGACTTCCGTCCGGCCAGAATGCCCGTTTACGGGGCGGGATCGAGAAGGAAACCGAGGGCGTGACTGGTCTCTACCCGCCACAGCCCCACGGCAATTCCCATTGCGCGCCTATACGGCTGCGAATTTCGAGAGAACCCGACATCCCGTTTGCTCGGGCATCGCGTTTGCTGTCACCGGCTCATGAGCTGGCTCTTGCTCCTCGGCCCCGCCGCCCTCGTCGCCGCCGTCGCGGCCGTCACGGGCATCAAGCCCAAGGAAACGAGGCCCGTGGCCCACACCCGCATGATGTGGATGGCCCGATTCGTCCTGGGGGTCGTCGCGATCTTCCTGGTCTACCTGGCCTTCCGCCAGGCGGGCTGATCCGCGGGCCCTCGGGCCCTGAATCCGGCGGAGTACGCTTTACAAGGGGACCGGAAGACGCCTCCAGGCGCGCGGCACGCTCCGAGCGTTCCGTCCGGGAACGGCTGAGCGCCGGCTTCGGATGGCGACCGGCCCGCTGGCAAGAGGACTGCGGAAACGGCGTTGCCTGTAGGGGCGCGATCGGAAACGCGAGGCCCGCTGGCGCGCTCAGACCAGTAACTCCGCTTTCGTTCGCGTGCCCTGCAAGGTGCGCGCAGTATTAGGTTACGAGACGCGACGGTGAGCCGGGCGAGCTGACCGGGCTAAACTAGTCGCCCGATGCTCGGCTGGGCACCTACCGCTTCTCCGTGTAGGTGCAGGGGCGCAATGGGAATTGTGGTGCCTGTTGGCGCGCATGGACCTGCGCCTCGGCGGTCGCGATGCCTTCGTGGGCGCACACGTCGACCGACGTTTTCCCCGGGGTGGCCGTCCTTCAGGCTGCTTTTCGAACCAGAACTGGCAGCATCCGCTCCGCATCGAGATAGTCGACGCGAAATGGCAGAAAGGAGCGCATGAAGGACTCCCGTCCCGACAGAATGCCCGTCTACGGGCCGGGATTGAGAAAGAAACCGAGGGCGTGGCTCTGGTCTCTACGCGCCACACCAACGCCGCAATTTCCATTGCCGCCCTACACTTGATATCGTTAGGCCGCAGCGAGAATGGCTAGATATTGGTGGCAGTGCATCTCATGCGGCGACAGGCCTGCGTGGTTGACAGTCTGTCGCTCACGAAGCATCGCGGCCTTCATCTGGGATGAGTTGGCGCCGAGCGGCTGGGATCAGCGCCTCTTGCTTCGCAGGTGCAAGTGCAAGCGCCATTCTCTGCGCATCACATACCACTTTCGGCGGGGCGATCCTGAGAGGATCAGTATCAAGCGAATAGTTGGGCTTGGGCCAGAAGGTGAGTATCTTCCAATGCTCTGGGAGGTTTTTCGGCATTCGAGCCCTCTTACGGCTTGGATTGACTTCAAGTACCAAAGGGGTCGAAATCCTTGGGGTCTAAGCAAGCGGCTGGTTCTGGAAAAGGTACGACTGTTACGCCTGCTCCGAGCATACGATCGCCTCTCGGCAAGGAGGAACTCATCCTCTCAGCGATCGCGGTGACTGTCTCGCTCGAGGGACGGTTTCTTGTCACTGCGGCCTAACCCCGCGTTGCAGCGGGCTCGCTTGCGCTCGCCGCTGAGCTTGATATCGCTAGGCCACCAAAGGAAGAATTGAAACGGCGTCTTCACGAAGCCGAGCGTCATGCCACGGCACTTTCATCATTCATCGCAGTAAGGGAAGGCACCGTCTTTTCCGGCTAGCAGTAGCGGGTGCTCATCGGCGCAGTTACGGTGGCCTAACAACGCCGTAGGGGGGGCAGTTTAGATGTCGCCTGACTCTTTCGAGCGTCCCTCCAGGAAAGGGAATGCCCGGGCTTTCATCTCAGCCCGGGCATCTAAACCCCGGTTAGCTCTAATCGCCAGCTAGCCTGGTGGTTGCCTAGACACTCCGGGTGCTTCCACCCTTCACGAAATGAACGATCACCGAGATGATCGCAACGATTAAGAGAAGGTGGATCGCAAACCCGGCGGCGTGAAATATTAGGAACCCGAAGAGCCACGCGGCCGCAAGAATGATGGCGAGAACGAGGAACATTTCGATCTCCTTACTCTTCCTTGCAGGTATTACGGCGATCCCAGGCGTCTCGAGCTGCATCTTTGGAATCGACCCAAGACGTGCCTCCCTGTTTGATTGGCGCAAGGCGATCGCGCCCTGAGTCTTTCGTACGCTACCTTTTGATGGCGTTGCCGAGATTCGTCACGGCCTCGCCGACCTTCCGGCCAGCCTTACCGAACCCCTCCTGGACCGCGCCCGCAGCGCGCTGAAGAGACCCCTCGCGTTCCATCTTCTTGTTGCCGGTGAGGATCCCGACGGTCTCTTTAGCCTTCCCCTTGACCTTCTTCACTTTTCCGTGAACTTCCTGCTTTTTCATGTGGGTGTTCCTTTCTGCAACGGCGTGCGAACCCTCGGGCCGCCTCCGTCTTTACCCGCGCCTGCTGTTCCAGTAATAGCCGCCGCCTCCGAATAGGAAGAGCAATACGACGATTATGAGGATAGTGTCCATAATCGCTTCCCGCCCTTCTCGAGAGACATAGAGCACGAGCCGTGCCAGTCGAGCGACTGTACTAAACAGGCGGAAACGGCTGCCAGGCGGCGCCCGTCGTCGCGGCCATCGTCGGTGCGGTAAGGATTTCAGCGGACTGCGAAATGGGGGCGGTCCGGCCCACACCCTACGGAGGGGCATTTGCTCGCGGGCCGTCACACGTTCGTGCCGCCCGGCTGGATCGGGCTATCACCTCCGCGTGAAGGCGTCTGGGAGCACAACGCAGGTGCCCTGCACTCGAGGGGACCCGCGAGATCACGACAATACTTAGGATCGCGTGCTGCCGGTATGGATCTTGCTCAAGCTTCTTCCTAAGGAAGTCGGAGTTTCCTTGCCTTTTTTCTAAGGAGGTCGAAAAT
>PLZI01000137.1 GCA_003152095.1 Acidobacteriota bacterium
TGAGCCATTACTCCGGGGAGCCTTCGCGGAAAAAGGCCGATTACTCGAACCTAAATCGCGCTCGGACAGAATGCCCGTCCACGCGCCGGGATTGAGAAGGAAACTGAGGGCGCGACCCTGGTCTCCTACACGCCACACCCCCCGGCAATTCCCATTGCGCCCCTACAGCTGGAGCCATTGATCCGCGCGATACCGAGGGCAGCCGATTTCAGAGAATCCTCATCGAGGGGGACAAGACCCCTACTTCACCGGCTGGAACTCCTTGTGGCCGGTCTGCCAGAGCAGAAACGCGAACTGGCCCGCGAAATTCTTGAAGGTGACGATCTTCTCCTCGGTGAAGTGGCCGTTGTCGTAATTGACCTTCATCAGGACGGGCTTTCCCGAGGTGCTCGCGTTCTGGAGGGCGGCCGCGAACTTCCCAGGCTCCCATGGGGCGACGCGCGGGTCGTTCCATCCACCGACGCAGAGAACCGCCGGGTACTTCACGCCTTGCTGGACGTGCTGGACTCCGTCCATCTCGTACAAGGCCTCGCATTCGACGGGATCCTTCACCGTGCCGAACTCAGGGGCGTTGACGGGGCCGTTCGGGGAGAACTCCATGCGCATGGCGTTGGCGCATCCGACGTTGCAGACGGCGGCACCGAAGAGGTCCGGGCGCGAGGTGACGGCCCGGCTGATCAGGATCCCCCCGGCACTGGTGCCGGTGCCCGCGAGATGCTCGGGGCTGGTGTAACCCTTCTTTATCAGGAACTCCGCGCAGGAGATGAAGTCCTTCCAGGTGTTCGGCTTGGTCGTCTTGTAGCCCGCCTTGTACCAGGCCTCGCCCTTCTCGCTTCCCCCCCTCGTATGAGCATAGGCCAGCACCACGCCCCGCAAAGCGATCGAGTGTTTCACGTCGAAGTGAGGCACGTAAGGGTTGAGACCGTAGGCGCCATAGCCCTCCAGGATGCAGCTGCTGCTCCCGTCCAGCGGGATCCCCTTCTTGTGGATGATGGAGAGGGGGATCAGGGCGCCGTCGTGTCCCGGGACCTCCACCTCTTCCGTGACCAGGGTGTCGAAACCTGGATACGAGACGTCCGTGTTGAATACGCTCTTCGCGAAAGTGTTCTGGTCGCCGTCGAAATCGTAGAGGGTCGTGGGGCTGGTCCACGAGGTTATGTAGACAATGCACCGGTTTGTGCGCCAGTCGGGACAGACGACAAAGACCGTGCCCGAACCGGGAAGCTTGACCTCGGTCGCCTTCCCGGTCGCGAATTCATGCTTGACGATGCGGCCGAGGATCCCGTTGGAGTACACGACGAAAAGGAAGTCCTTGGTTTTGGTGATGGACTGGATGGAGTCCTTCGCTTCCGGAAGGACGGTCTCCGCGTGGGCCCAGTCGGGATGCTTGAGGCTCGTCCGGACCACCTTGTAGCGGGGGGCGTTCGCGTGGGTGACGGCATAGACGAAACCCTTGTGGAAGGCCATGCCGCGGACGAGGTTGTCGGAAGGGATGCAGAGGACCTTCCACTTGATCTTCGGAGACTTCACCTCGGAGGCGGGAGCGTAGAAAACACGCATCTCGTTCTGCACCGTGCCGACCGCTCCGAAGATGGTGTCGGGGTACGACTCGTCGATGAAGGCCGACGGGAACTCCTTCGGAGTGATCCCCAGCTCGGGGTTGCTCTCGTTGCTGAAGAGGTCGCGGTCGGCGGCGAAGTCCGTACCGAGCTTGTGCAGCCTGGTCTTGCGGTTCTGCTCGATGTCCAGGCTCTTGATGTCGGTGACCTTCCCCGCGTCGTAGAAGAGAAACTTGCTGTCCAGCGTCCAGCCGTACGGGCCGTACGAAGGGTAGATGCTCTCGGGGAGCAGGGCCCCCCGGTCGACGTCCAGAATCCGGATCTCGGAGAATTCGGCCCCGTTCGCCGAGAAGCCCAGGGCGACGTAATGACCGTCGACAGAGGGCAGCAGGCTTTCAATGGTGGTCGTGACGCCCGGCTTGTAGGTGGAGGCGTCGAAGAGCAGCTTCTCCGTTCCGTTCCAACCCTGGCGGAAAAAGAGCTTGCCCACGTTCTCGCCACCGAGGGTTTTCTTGTAGAAGACCCGCCCGTTCTCGTAGGTGATGGAGGAGTAGCTGGCAGGCTTCAGCTTGTCCAGCTCCATCCACTCCTTGGCGAGGGCATCCCGTGCCGGGATCTTCGCCAGGAGGCCGTCCGTGAGCTCCGCCTGCGCCTTGAACCAGGCCTCGACCTCCTTGTCCTTGAGGTTCTCCAGCCAGCGGTAGGGGTCCTTGTAGGTCTTCCCGAAGTACGCATCCGCGGCGTCGACGGTCCTGGTCGGAGGGTACTGCCACTGTGCGAGGCATGGAACAGCCATCAGCAAGGGGAGGGCGAGACCGGCGAACCGCTTCATGAGTGATTTTCCTTTCGGTAACCCCGTGAGTGCACGTAAAGATATCTCGCTCAGCGGCAAGCGCAGGCGAGGGGCGTGACGCTAGTTTCTACGCGCCACTGCCCCCGGCAATTCCCGTTGAGCCCCTACAGGTCATTTCAAACCTGTGCCGAGGAAGAGCTGTGAAAGGATCCTAGGATAGCTGTACGCATAGCTTTTTCCATCCGGCGTCAGCAGGATCGGCGTGATGGTGACGACTCCGGAAGGGTCGCTGGGCAGCACCTCCTTCCACGGCTCGCGTTTTCCCGTCGCGAGATTCAGGCGCACGACTCTCGCCGGAAGCACGCCGTGGCGGAAGACGTAGAGCGACATTCCGTCGGATGTCCAGCGGCTGATCTCGTCGTCTTCGGAAAGGCCGGGTATCAGGCGCGGCTCACCCTCATCGACGGGATAGACGTACGACCTTCCGTCGCGGCCTGTCGCCGTGACGAACATGCCGTCGGGCGAGACCGGGTTCGAGCCATTGATCCGGACGCCCTCTCCGCTGATCGGCCGGACGGATCCTCCATCCGCTCCGGCCACGAAGAGCCTCGCGCCATGGCCCGCCTCGTGTCCTTCCAGGAGAATCCGGCGACCATCGGGAAACCAGCTGGCCTGATCGCCCTCGATGGCTCCGAAAGGCAGCGTCTTCGGCTCGCCGGCGCCCGTCGGCAGGAGAACGATCTGGGGTGGGCTCGTGTATGCCTTCGCGATGGCAAACCTGCCGTCCGGCGACAGGGACAGGGGGGTTCCATCCCCGATGCGAACCGCCGGGGAGCCGTCCGTCCGGCGGATGAAGACGCCGATAGTCGGGGCGACGCCCAAACCGCTCTCGGAGAAGAGGACAGTATCGCCGCTGGCGAGCATGTCGATTGGATAGGACCAGTCGAACCAGGAGAGGTCGCGCTCCCGGGCTTCTCCGGCCCGGCCGAACATCATCTCTCGCTGATTGACGGCCCGGCTCAGCAGAACCTTGCCGTCCCGTGCGCAATCGAAGATGGCCATGTCACCGAGACCGCGGTAGACAACGCGCGTCTTGCCGGCTGACGTCACGGCCAAGACTGAATCTCCCCCGAGACCATGTCCGGCCGTATACCAGATCTCGTCTCCAGAGGGCGACCAGCTGAGGCCTTCTTCGCTGTTGTAGATCTGCGTCAGCGTCTTCCTGTGTCCCTGCCGGTCCACGACCGCGACCGCTCCCCGGTTGTCCCACCGGTCGTTGTGATCGAAGAAGGCGATCTGATCGCCTCGCGGTGAGACGCGAAGGTGGCTCATCCACCCGACGGTCTCGCACAAAACCGTTCCGAGCGGGTACTCGAGGCGGTTCTTTCCCTCCACTTCGCGGATGACGGCGAGGCTCTTTCCGTCCGGTCCGAAATCCGCTGCCTGGACGTTTTCGAGAATCTCGTGCGCGGCGCCACCCGAAAGGGGAGCGAGCGCGAGGGTCCCGACGCTGTGATGGGTCGTCAGGTAGTGGCGGCCCAAGGAAATCAAAAGCTCGCCGCCGGCGTTGAGTGAGAAGATGTCGGCATCGGGCAGCGCGATCGGAACCGACTCGAGGTGCTCCGCGCTCGCCGAGAAGAGCCGGATCGGTGCACCCTGCCACGACGCGCCGTAAACGATCGTGTGGCCGTCGGGCGCGAATCGAGCAGAGCGAATCGTGCCGCGGCGAAACGTGAAGGCGCGGAAGTTCAATGGCTCATCGCGGCGCGCGCGCGTGCCCCAGAAAAAGGCGGCGGAGAGAGCGAGAAGCAGAACGAGCAGGGCAGCCACTCGCCGCCCGAATCGGCTCCCTACATTGCGAATCGCAGCTTCCGACGCGCCGGTGACCGCGGCCGACGAGCCCGAAAGCGAATCGAGGTCGAACGCAAGGTCATGGGCCGAGTGGAAGCGCTGCTCGGGGTTCTTCTCGAGACAGTGGGCGACGAGGCGCTCGAGCCCCGGCGGCACGTTCTGGTTCGTGACCGAAAGATCCGGCGGATCCTCCTTCAGGATCGCTGAGATCGTCTCGGCCGCCGTCTCGCGGTGGAACGCCCTCTGCCCCGAGAGCATCTCGTACAGGATCGCCCCGAACGAGAAGATGTCGCTGCGCGCATCCGCCGGTTTGCCCTTCACCTGCTCGGGCGACATGTATCCCAGCGTCCCCATGACCATTCCAGGCTCGGTCCCCCGCGTGGCGGTCGGCAGGTTCGTGACGTTCGGGCTCTCTTCGGCCTGCGTGAGCTTCGCGAGCCCGAAGTCCAGGATCTTGATCCGCCCGTCCTTCGTCACGAACACGTTCTCGGGCTTGAGGTCCCGGTGGACGATTCCCTTCTCGTGCGCGGCCGCGAGCCCCTGCGCCATCTGACGCGCCCACTCCAGCGCCTTCTTCGTCGAGACTTTCGCTCCCGCCAGCGCCGACCGCAGCGTCTCGCCTTCGAGAAGCTCCATCACGAGGATGTGGAGCGTGGACTGAGAAGCCGGAGAGAGAGAAGACCCGGGGATTTCTTCGAAGGAATAGAGAACGGCGATCCCCGGATGGTTCAGGCTCGCGAGCAGTTTCGCCTCGCGCTCGAACCGCCCACGCCTCTCACTGTCTTCGAAGAACTGTTCCGGCAAGACCTTCAACGCGACCGTTCGGTCGATGCGAGGGTCCTTCGCCCGGTAGACCTCTCCCATCCCGCCGGCGCCGAGCGGCGCGAGAATCTCGTAAGGACCCAGACGCGTGCCGGGAGCGAGTGCCACTGGTGAGGCTCTTCCTCTCGCAAGGAGTATCTCAGCATTTCGAGGCACCGCCCGCAGCGCAGGTTTGCTTAGAGGCTCGACACTCCCATGGCTGGCGTCCCTAAGCGCTCAGTAGTGTCCCGTCCGCGAGATTCGCGCAACGAGTTTGCGGTGATCGCGGACGATCCGGTGTGCTGACTTGGTCCAGACGAAGGGCGTGGGATTCTGGTTCCAGTTTCCGAGGAAGGCCTCGATGTGGCGGCGCAGGGCCTTCGTCGACGGGAAGCTGGTGCGACGAAGCGAGCGGCGCGTGAGGATGCTGAAGAAGCCCTCGATCTGATTCATCCACGAGGCGCTCTTGGGCGTGACGTGGAAGATGACGCGAGGATGCGCGGCAAGCCAGCCCCTCACGTCGGGCGTCTTGTGCGTCGAGGAGTTGTCGAGGATGACGTGCAGTTGGTCGTCCGGAAACTCCCTCTCGAGCTTCTTGAGAAAGGCCAGAAAGTCACGGCCCGTATGCGTCGGGCGACACGCGCCCACGACACGGTCCGAGGCGATCTCAAGGGCGGCGTAAAGATCGAGGACTCCGTTCCTGCGGTAGTCGTGCGTGCGCCTCTCCACCTGGCCGGGCCTTAGGGGCAGCATCGGCTGCGTCCTCTCGAGCGCCTGCACCTGGGTCTTCTCGTCCATCGAGATGACCACGGCCTTCTCGGGCGGGTTGAGGTACAGGCCCACGATGTCGCGCACCTTCTCGGAAAACTCGGGGTCGCGGCTCACCTTGAAGGTCCGCGAAAGGTGCGGCTTGAGGTCGTTGGCGCGGAGAATCTTGTGGACCACCGTCGCTCCCAATCCGACACGCCGGGCCAACACGCGCGTGGACCAGTGGGAATGACCAGCGGGCGGCGGGCCCATCACCGTTGCCACAACCTGACGTACCTTGGCCTCGGCCACGTTGTTGCCACGCCCCGGCTTGGGCTGGTCGGCCAAACCCGCGACCCCGCTCTCGAAAAACCGCCGCCTGATCCGGCTCACCTGCGGCACAGATAGTGAGAGGCGTTGCGCAATCTCCACGCCCCTGGTCCCTTCACTCGAAAGCAAGATCACCCGTCCCCGGCGCACGTGTCCCGTCGCGGCGCTCCGCCGTGACACGAGAGACTCCAGCTCGGCTCGCTCGCTCGAACTCAACGTAATCGGTCGGCCTTCTCTCATGCCTTCTCATACGAACCTCACCACCGATCCGTTGCACCTATATCGAGAACGAAACACTAGCGAGCGCCGGCAGCACCTCTTTCAAAGGTGATGGAAGTATTTCCACGCCGCGGGCGTGTGGACGCCCCTCCTCTGGGCAAACGCGCTTGAAACAGCCTGCTGACGGCGGCAGGGGAATTGCTTCCCAGATGTAAGCCGACAGAAGGATGAGGTGTCTCGAACGGAGGCCCCGCCGCCCGCGTCGTTCCCAGGTGGTGCCTGAAATCACCGGTCAGTGAAAGGAGATACTTGAAATGGTCAAAGACCCTGTTTGTGGGATGAGTGTCGACGACAAATCCGCCCACAGAAGCACGCATATGGGGCAGACCCACGTGTTCTGCAGCCCTGCCTGCAAGACGAAGTTCGACAAGGAGCCTGGACGGTATGCGGCCCCTGCCGCGAAAGAAGTCCAGAAAGGAAAGAAAACCTGATGCACGACGGAGG
>PLZI01000009.1 GCA_003152095.1 Acidobacteriota bacterium
GCTCCCGAACTTCCAGAACCCCGCGGGCGTCACCTTGAGCGTCGCGCGCCGGCGGCGCCTCGTCGAGTGCGCGGCGGCCTACGGAATCCCGATCGTCGAGGACGACCCATACGGACAGCTGCGGTACGAGGGCGAGCACCTCCCGTCGCTCGTGAAGCTCGACGCCGAGACGCACGGGTGCGCGAGCGGCGAGCGCGCCTTCACCGGCAACGTCCTCTACCTCTCGACGCTCTCGAAGACGCTCGCGCCCGGCCTGCGCATCGCGTGGGTCGTCGCGCCCGAGGCCGTCATCTCGAAGCTCGTCCAGATCAAGCAGGGCGCCGACCTCCACTCCTCGACGTTCTGCCAGTACGTCGCCTATGAGGTCGCCCGGGGCGGCTTCCTCGACAGGCACGTTCGCCGCATCCGGAACGTCTACGGTGAGCGGCGCGACGCGATGCTCCGCGCCCTCGACCGACACGCTCCTCCGGGCGTGCGCTGGACACGGCCCAGCGGAGGCCTCTTCCTCTGGGCGACGCTCCCGGAAGGCTTCGACACGCGGAAGCTCCTCGACGAGGCGATCCGCGAAAAGGTCGCGTTCGTGCCCGGCGCCGCGTTCTATCCGTGCGGCGGCGGCGAGCGGACGATGCGGCTGAATTTCTCCTACGCGGCCCCCGACGTCATCGAGGAAGGGATCAAGCGCCTCTCGAAGGTGATTGAAAGAAAGACAAAAATAAAGAGTTCTTAGAAGGTGGAGTGGGCGGCCCGCCTCTCCGATGAGCCTCGGCGGCCGTCGCGGCCGCGGCCTCACTCACCCTTCTAGGAAATCCCCGATTCTCTTCCCGCTCTCTTACGCCCCGTGGATCCCTTGCTTCGAGCTCGCGATGAAGTCGCGGAGCGCCTTCACGTCCGCGGACAGGCTCGCGACCGGTTCGAGCGCCGCCATCATGGCGGCGCGGTCGTGGCGGTGGCGGTGGAGAATGCGGTAAGCCTTCTGGAGAGCCGCCACCCGCTCGGCCGAGAAGCCCTTGCGCTGAAGTCCCACGCTGTTCACTTTCCACGCCCGCACGTCGCGTTCCGAGGAGCTCCACAGGAACGGCAGGACGTCATGATTCATGCCGGCGAACGCTCCGACGAAGGCATATGGGCCGACCCGGAGAAACTGCTGCATGGCGGCGAAAGCCCCGAGGACGACGTCGTCGCCGACGACGCAGTGGCCGGCGAGCGAGGCGCCGTTCGCGAAGACCGTGCGGTTTCCGACGACGCAGTCGTGAGCCACGTGCGAATACGCCATGAAGAGGTTGTCGTCGCCGATGATCGTGGTGCCGTGGCCGGTGACGGTTCCGCGGTGGATCGTGCAGAACTCCCGGAACGTGTTCCGATTCCCGATCACGAGCGTCGTCGGCTCGCCCTTGTACTTGAGGTCCTGAGGAGGCCCGCCGAGCGCGGCTAGAGCCGAGACGCGATTGTCCTCGCCAAGCGTCGTGGGCCCTTCGATCACGGCGTGGGCGCCCACCACCGTGCGCGCGCCGATCGTGACCCGCGCGCCGACGATCGCATAGGGACCGATCTCCGCCGTGGGGTGAACGACGGCCGCCGGATCGACGATGGCGGTGGGGTGGACGGCCATCAGCGCGCCGCCGGGGAGCGCTTGACGAGGCTGGAAATGAACTCACCCTCCGCGCAGAGGGCGCCGTCCACCCGCGCCTCGGCCTTCACGCGCACGAGATTCGAGCGAACCTGAAGGATTTCGGCGACGACCACGATCTGGTCGCCCGGAAACACGGGACGCCGGAAACGCGCCTTGTCGACTCCCGACAGGTACATCAGCTTCTTCTCCGGTTCGGCCTCGCCCGCAAAGAAGAGGCAGCCCGCCACCTGGGCCATGCACTCGAGCAGAAGAACGCCCGGCATGACAGGGTTCTCCGGGAAATGTCCCTGGAAGAACGGCTCGTTGACGGAGACGTTCTTGAGGCCGGTGACCTTCGAGCCCGCGGCCATCGGTCCCTCGGACATCGAGAGAATGCGATCCACGAGCAGAAAGGGATATCGGTGCGGCAGGAGCCGCAGGATCTCCAGGATGTTGCGGGCCGTGCTCTGTTCGGTCATTTAGGTGCTCCCTTGAGGAGGCCCGCTTTCTCGGCCAGGCGGCGCACGAGGCGCGCCGTTTCCGGCAGCCGGCGAAACTCGATGTGCGACTTCTGGTAAGCGCGGTAGCCGATTGCGGGCGTCCCGTAGAGCGCCTCGCCGTCCGGCACGTCCGCCCCGATGCCGCTCTGCGCCTGCACCTTGACGCCGTTGCCGACCGTAATGTGACCCGCGACGCCCACCTGCCCGCCGAGGACGACGCCGTCTCCGAGGACCGCCGAGCCCGCGATCCCGGACTGCGCGCAGATGACGTCGTGCCGGCCGAGCGTGACGTTGTGGCCGATCTGGGCGAGATTGTCGATCTTCGTGCCCGCGCCGACCCGCGTCATCTCGAGCGCGGCCCGGTCGACGCAGGAGTTCGCACCGATCTCGACGTCGTCGCCGATCGTAACGCTTCCAACCTGCGGAATCTTGACGAGGCCCTTGTCCGTCGTCGCATAGCCGAATCCGTCCGCTCCGAGGACGGCGCCGCTATGGACCTCGACCCTCTCGCCCAGGGCGACGTCGTCGTAAAGGACGACGTGGGGATGCAGCCACGAACCCGCGCCCACCCGGCACCGGGCTCCGACCACGGCGTGCGCGCCGACGATCGCGTTCGCCTCGATCCTCGAGAGATCTCCCACGACGGCGTAGGGCCCGATTTCGGACGACGGGTCGACGAAGGCGCCCGCGTCGACGACGGCCGTCGGATGGATGCCGGGCCGCGGGGCCCGCGCGGGATGAAAGAGGCGAAGGACCTTGATGAGCGCGGTCGACGGATCGGAAACCTCGATCACGGTCCGGCCCGGGAGGGCGGTGGCCGACCGCGCGAGAAGGGCGCCAGCCGCGGAAGCGGCCGCGCGCAAAAGTGCCCGCTCCTCGTTCACGAACGAGAGGGCGTCGGCACCCGCGCCCTCCAGGGCGCGGACGCCGACGAGCCGAAGGTCTCCGTCGCCGACGACGCGCCCACCGCAGGCGGCGGCCACCTCGGCGACGGAGAACGGCCCCACGTCTTACGTTACTTCTTGGGAGCGGCGGGCGCTGCGGGCTTGGCGGCGGCAGGCGCGGCGGGCTTCGCCGCGGCCGGTGCAGCCGGAGCCGCGATCATCGAGTTGAACTTCGTGATGACGGCTTCGGTCAGGTCGACGGACTTGTCATCGGCGAAGAGCAGCCCCGAATTGAACTTGTTGAAGACGAGGGCGTAGCCCTGCTCGCGCGCGACCTCGTTGATCACGGGCATGATCCGCTTCTCGAGCTCCCCGAGCTCCTTGCGCTGCGACTCTTCCAGCTCGCGCTGCGCGTCGTCCTGGAAGCGCTTCAGGTCGAGCGCCTTCGCCTGGTAGTCCTTCTGGAGCTTCTCCATGGCGTCCTCGGACAGGGACTTGCCCTGGTCCTGGATCTTCTGCTCCATGTCCCGGAGCTCTTTCTGACGCTTCGCCAGGTCTTCCTGCTTCGCCTGCTGCATTTTCTGGACGCGGGCGAGGCTCTCCTTGCCGATGGCGGATTCCTGGACGATCTTTTGGACCTCGATCACCCCGATCTTTCCGCCGGTCGCGGTCACGGGGGCGGTCTGGGCGGAGGCGCCGCCGGCGAGAACGCCGAGGGCGAGGGCTCCGGCCGCGAGAGTGACGGTGCGATTCATGGATGGAACTCCTTCGTTGGATTTGGTCTCCGCGGAGACAGCGTCTGCGCGGGGGGAAAATATCATACCGGAAACAGCTAGAACGTCGTCCCGATGGAGAACTCGAAATCCGTCCGGGACTCGCTCTGGATCACGGTGCCCGCCTGGTCCTTGATGTCCTTCGGCGCGAGGTTGATGCCGTAGATGAACCGCAGGGGCGCCTGGAAAATCGGCAGGAGAACCCGCATTTCGAGTCCGGTCGACTTGCGCATCGATCCCAGGGCCGGGGATTGGCCCTCGAGCCACGTGTTTCCCGCGTCGAAAAAGATCGCGAGCTTGAGAGGGCCGGCCACGGCGTAGACGTACTCGGAGTTGAAGACGAGGAACCGGTCGCCCCCGAGGAGCGCCCCGGCGCTCGTGAAGAACGCCCGGTTCCGGCTGTCGATCGGGTAGATCGAGCCGAACTTGAAGCCGCGCACCGACCGGTCTCCGCCGATGCGGTAGCGATCGAACAGAGGGAGCCGGCTGTCGTAGCCGACCTCGCCGGCTATCTGCTCGCCGCTGTAGGCTCGAAGCAGGCCCATGTCGAGGTTGAAGGCGAAGTTCGACTTCTTCCCCACGGGGATGTACCGCGTGGCGTTCGCGCTCAGCTTGAAGTACGAGAAGTCGCCGCCGAAAGGGCCTCCCGCCATCGAAAGAGAGACTCCGAACTTCATGCCACGGGTCGGGTCGAATGGGTCGTTTCGGCTGTCGTACCGGTAGCCGGGTGTGACCGCCGAGATCGTGCCCGCATACGTCGCGTAGGCGANNGTCGAAGAGGCCGAGCCCGTAACCTAAGGAGGCGTTGACGCCCTTGCTTGATTCGTTGAGGCCGCCGGCGACGTCGGTGTAGTCGAGCGAGCGGTCGAAAATCGACCCGCCCAACGACATCCGCTTGTCGAGGAACCACGGCTCGGAGAACGAGATGTCGAAAAAATTCGAGCGGTTGCCGCGCTGGAACTGCAGGCCCAGCGTGTCGCCCCGGCCGAGGAAGTTGCGCGTGTTGAACTGGAACTGCCCGAAGAGGCCGTCGAGCTGCGAATAGCCGGCTCCGAACTGGACCTCGTTGCGATTCGTGTCCGTCCCCTTGATCGAGACGTCGACGATCTTCTTTTCCGCGTTGACGCGGAAGTCCGGGTCTTCCTCGATCTTGTAATAGCCGAGCTGCGTCACCTTGAACAGGCTCTTCTTGAACGTCTCCATGTCCATGATGTCGCCCTCGAAGAGCTGCAGCTCGCGCCTCAGCACCTTGTCGCGCGTCGTCTTGTTGCCCGTGAACTCGATCCGGCCGAGCCGGTACTGATCGCCCTCGGTGATCTTCACGACGATGTCGACGACATGATTCGGTTTCTCGGTGTTCTCCGGGTTCATGAACACGTAGATGTAGCCCCGGCTGCGGTAGGTCGCGTCGATCGCCTTCATGCCGTCCGCGATCACGGCGCGGCTCATCGGCTTTCCGGCCTTGTAGCCGAAGAACCGTTCGAGCAGCTCCGGCCGGAACAACGTGGAGCCCTCGACGGTAACCTTGCCGAAGTAGAACTTCTCGCCCTCCACGATCGGAACCGTGATGTTCACCCGGCGAATGATCTTCTCGGGGCGCTTCTCCGAGGGATTCGCCACGAAGACCTGCAGAATCGGATCCTTGATGACGACGTCCTTGTAGCCGACGTCCTGATAGAGCTTGCGGAGGCTCTCGACGTCTTCCTCGTAGCCCGCCTGGTTGTACGTGGACTTGCTGTCGAAAAAGCGCCACCAGTGGGCCTGCTTCGTCTTGGAGATCGCATAGCGGAGCTTCGTCTGGCCGAAGACCGTGTTGCCCGTGAAGACGATCGACTCGATCTTGATCTTGTCGCCTTCGTCCACGAGGAAGACGATCCGGCGCTGCAGCTCGGAGACGATCTCGGTCGTCGCCTCGATCGCAACCGAGCGGAATCCCTCGGCCTTGTACGCCTCGAGAAGAACCGTCTTGGCCTTCGCGACGTCGCGCAGCGCGACGGGCGCGCCGACGCGGATCTCGGCCTTGCCCTCCTTGAGCTTGTCCTTGAGCTGGGAGGTCGTGAGCTTCTTGTTACCCCGGAACTCGAGGTCCGAGACGGTCGGCCGCTCGACCACGATCGCGACGAGCACGACGCCCGCGGGGGACATCTCCTTCTCGAGCGTCACGTCCTCGAAAAGCCCGGAGTCCCAGAGCTTGCTGAAGTTTCGCTTGATCTGATCGTCGTCGTACGGATCTCCCGCCTTGACGCCAAGGTAGAACCCGACGGTCTCGGGGGCGGTTGTTTTTCCGCCGCGCACGAGGATCTGCGCGATCTTCGGTTTGTCGGCGGGCGCAAGAGCCCCTGGAGTGAGGGACACGGCCGGCTTCGGCACGATGCCCGTGAGCGGCGAGTCCGGCCGTGCCGCGCCGAACACGGAGTCGCTGGCGGGCGTGGGCGCGGGAGTCGGGGCTGGAGCGGCAGCGGGCGCTGGCGCCTGGGCGAACGCCGTCCTGCAGCAAAAACAGGCCACCAGCGCCGCCGCGAGGACCCCCACCGGGACGACGCGCGCGGAACGACCGAAGCCGAACCCGGCGGGACCGCCGAACGAGCGTCTCGGCAGCACTCCGCCTACCGGCCCGTACCGATTGGCTCGGGAGCCCGAACCTGAACCCTCAGTTCGTCTCCTGACACGGTCACTTCGACACACTCGACTGGCTCTCGAGAGCCGATGAGCAATTCCGATACCGCGTCCTCGACGTGCCGCTGGATCGTCCGGCGGAGCGGCCGCGCCCCCGAGTGCACGTCGTGCCCCGAGGCCTTGAGGAGCCAGTCGACGGCCGCCTCGTCCACGACGAGCGTCAGGCCGCGGTGCTTCAGCGTCGCACTCACATCGTCGAGGAGGAGCCTCCCGATGGCCCGAAGCTCCCGGAGCCCCAGAGAATTGAAGACGATGATTTCGTCGATCCGGTTGATGAACTCCGGCGAGAACTCGCGCCGGAGCTCCTTGAGCACCATCTCCTCGATCTCGCGCTTCTCGGGCGCATTCTTCAAGTCGCCGAAGCCCATGCGGCTGCCCGTGACGAGGAACTTCGTCCCCACGTTCGAGGTCATGATGATGAGCGTGTTCTTGAAGTCGACGATGTTTCCGTATGCATCCGTGAGCTGGCCGTCCTCGAGAATCTGGAGGAGGAGGTTCGCGATGTCCGGATGGGCCTTCTCGATCTCGTCGAGCAGGATCACGGAGTAGGGCTGGCGCCGGATGCGTTCCGTGAGCTGGCCGCCCTCCTCGTGTCCCACGTAGCCGGGGGGCGAGCCGATGAGCTTCGAGACCGCGTGCTTCTCCATGTATTCGGACATGTCGAAGCGCACGAGAGCCTTCTGGTTGTTGAAAAGGAACTCGGCGAGCTGGCGCGCGGCCTCGGTCTTGCCGACCCCGGAAGGTCCGAGAAAGATGAACGAGCCCATCGGCCGGTTCGGGTTCTTGACCCCGAGGCGCGAGCGGCGGATCGCGCGGCTGATCGCCTCGAGCGCGCGATCCTGGCCGATGACGCGCTTCTTCAGGGAATCCTCCATGTGGAGCAGCTTCTCGGCCTCCTCCATCTGGAGCGACGTCACCGGAATGCCGGTCCAGCTCGAGATGATCTCTTCGACGTCCGCGCGCGTCACCTCGACCGGCATTCCGTCGTCGAGAGCGGAGGTTTTCGTGCGCTCGATCTCCTCCTTGATTTCGATCTCGCGCTCGCGCAGAAAGACGGCCCGCTCGAAGTCCTTCTCCGAGATCGCCTTCTTCATCTCCTTGACGATCTGTTTGATCTCGTTCTCGAGGCGCCTCAGGTTCTGGGTGTCGGCAGTCTTGCGCAGCTTCACCTTCGCGCCGGCTTCGTCGAGGATGTCGATGGCCTTGTCGGGAAAGAAGCGGTCCGGGATATAGCGGCTCGCCTGATAGACGGCCGTCTTGATCGCGTCGGGCGTGTAGCGCACGCGGTGGAACGTCTCGTAGCGTTCGCGCACGCCCTCGAGGATCCGGAGCGTCTCCTCCTCGTCCGGCGGGGCCACCATGATGGCCTGGAAGCGGCGGAGCAGAGAACGGTCCTTCTCGATGTACTTGCGGTATTCCTTCAACGTCGTCGCGCCGATGCAGGAGATCTCCCCCCGCGAAAGCGCGGGCTTGAGGATGTTCGCGGCATCGAGCGAGCCCTCTGCCGAACCCGCGCCGATGAGAGAGTGGATCTCGTCGATGAAGACGATGAGATCCTGATTCTCCTTCAGCTCCTTGAGAATTCCCTTGAGGCGCTCCTCGAACTGGCCCCGGTACTTCGTGCCCGCGACGATGAGCGAGAGGTCCAAAGCGAGGATCTTCCTCTGCGCGAGGAAAAGCGGAACGCCTCCCTCGACGATGCGTTGCGCGAGGCCCTCGACGATTGCCGTCTTGCCGACGCCCGGCTCGCCGAGGAGGATCGGGTTGTTCTTCGTGCGGCGCGAGAGAATCTGAATGATCCGCTCGACCTCCACGTCGCGCCCGATGAGCGGATCGAACGCACCCTGCTGCGCCAGGGCGGTCAGGTCGCGCGCGTATTCGGCCAGGAACGGCAGCTCCTTTTTCTGCTTGGAAGCCTCGCGTTCCTTGATGAGCGCGATCGTCTCCTCGCGCACGCCGTATAGGTTGAACCCGCGCGACATGAGGATGCGTCCCGCGACGCACGGGTCCACGCGGAGGATGCCGATGAGGAGGTGCTCCGTACCGACGTAGGGATGCATCATCGACTCCGCCTCGTGCGAGGCGTAGGCGAGGATCTTCTTGGATTCCTCCGACAGCGGCAGCTCCTGCGTGGAGGACACGCGCTCGACGAACACGCGGTCCCCCTCGATCTCGCGGCGGATGTCGTCGGGCTTCACGTTGAAGCGGCCGAAGATCTCCTTGATGATCTCCTCGCCCTCGCGAAGCACGCCGAGCAGGATGTGCTCGGACTCGATGACCTTGGAACCCAGCTTCGAGGACTCGTACCGGGCGAAAAACAGCGCCCGGCGCGCCTTCTCGTTGTACTTCTCGAACATCGTCAGATGACCGTTTTGACCCCTCGAAAAGAGCCGGATGGCGGCCTAGATGACATCGCTCAACCCCTCTTCTCCCAGCAATTTGATCGTAGCACAGCGCCGCGCCCATTCCGGGTCGTGCGTCACGACGATCGCGGCCCCGGCGCGCTCTTTCGCGACCTCGGCAAGCAGCTCGAAGACGCGCGCGGCGTGGGTCGCGTCGAGGCTGCCCGTGGGCTCGTCGCAGAGGAGGAGCCGGGGCCGCCTCACGACCGCGCGCGCGATGGCGACGCGCTGGCGTTCGCCGCCGGACAGCGTCCGCGGGAACGCGGTCGCACGGCCGAGGAGCCCCACGCGATCGAGGACCTCGCGCGCCTCGCGGCGCCCGTCCTCTTCCTTGCGGCCCGCGAGGAAGAGGGGTAGCGCGACGTTTTCCTCGGCCGTCAGCTCAGGCAGGAGGTGATGGAACTGGAAAACGAATCCCACGCTCGCCCCGCGCACGGCCGCGCGCGGGGCCGGTGCGAGCACGGCCCAGTCCACGCCGTCGAGCACCACGCGACCCGCGTCGGGCGTTTCGAGCCCCGCGAAGAGGTGAAGCAGCGTCGACTTCCCAGAGCCTGACGGGCCGGTAATGGCGAGGAGGTCGCCTCCCGCGACGGTGAGTGAAACGCCGCGGAAGACTTCGACACGCGCGTCACCCGAGCCGAACCCCTTCGCGAGACTCTCGGCGACGAGCAGCGGTGCCGCTTCAGGCGCCACGCAGGGCCTCCACGGCGGGCTGCCTTGCGGCCGTGCGGGCAGGCACGGACGCCACGACGAACGCCCAAAGGATCGAAAGCGTCGCGACGGCGCACACGTCCAGGGGGTCGACGTGGAACGGCGCGTGGCTCATTCCATAGAGCTGTGCGGGGAGCGGAACGAGGCCGAATTTCTCCAGGAGTACGGCGACCGCCGCGCCGAGGATGACGCCCGCGAGCGTGCCGGCCATCCCCACGCAACCGCCCGCGGTACGAAAGACCTTCTCCACCGTCTTCGGAGAAGCGCCGAGCACCGAGAGGACGGCCGCGTCGCGCGCGCGCGTCGCGGCGAGAACGGCCGACGTCGCGGCGAGATTCAGTCCCGCCACGATCACGATCAGGAACACGGCCGCGAAGAGGACGAAACGCTCGAGCCGGAGTGCGAGAACGAGAGCGCGGTTCTGTTCCTCCCACGTCGTCAAGGTGACGGAAGGCCCGAGCGCGGCGATCACCGCCGCGGCGCCGGCCTCCGCGCGCGACGGGTCCTTCAGAAAGACCTCGTAGCCTGTCGCTCCGTCGGGTCCGAGCGCGAAGAGGCGCCGCGCCTCGTCGAGCGGCAGGCTCGCTTCGGCCGCGCGCCGTCCCGTGGCCGAGGGCGCGAGTCCGGTGACCTTCAACGTCGAGACGATCGGCACCGGGCCGAGCGGCGAGAGCCGCGAGCGCGACGAGACGAGCGTCACGGTCTCGCCCGGCACGATGCCAAGTGGTCGTGCCTGCAAGACGTCGAGCACGAGGCCCTTCGTCTTCTCGCGGCCCACGATCTCGGCCGGGGCCGCGTCACGCCCCATCGACACCCACACGCGGCCCCGTACGATGGGCGAGACGGACACGACGCCGGGGACGGCCGCGAGCTTCGTCCCGATGCGGTCCACGTCGTGGAACGCGTCGCGGCCGGCGGGCGTCACGAGGAGATGCGGCGTCTCGGCGAGGAGCCGGCTCCTCACGTGCGTCTGGAACCCCGCGAGGAGCGCGAGCGACACGACGAGCGCCGCGACGCCGAGCGCGAGTCCGAGGAACGCCGCGAGCGCGACGACTCCCACCTGCGCGTCGCGCCGCGACGCGAGAAGATATCTCTTGGCAAGAAAGAAGGAAATCAAGGGAAGAAGATTTTCTTAGAAGGGGAAGAGGGCGACGGCTGCCTGCTGACCTTTCTAAGCATCTTTGTCTTTCTTCGGTCTCATCAACGGAAAGAAAATCACGTCGCGGATCGAGTGGGAGTTCGTGAAGAGCATGGCGAGGCGGTCGATACCGATGCCTTCGCCTGCCGTCGGCGGCATCCCGTACGAGAGCGCCTCGACGTAGTCCTCGTCGAAGAGCATCGCCTCGTCGTCGCCTCGGCCACGCTCGGCGACCTGTGCCCGGAACTTCTCCGCCTGCTCGTCGGGGTCGTTCAGCTCGCAGAACCCGTTCGCGACCTCCATCCGCCCGATGAACAGCTCGAAGCGGTCGGCCGTGTCCGGGTCGTCCGGTTTCGTCTTCGAAAGCGGCGAGATCTCGGCGGGATAGTCGACGACGAACGTCGGCTGAAGAAGCTTCTTTTCGGCGACGGCGCCGAAGATCTCGGCGAGAAGCTTGCCCCTGGAATCGCCGAAGCGCTCGACAGATTCCACACCAACCTCCTGGGCGATTTTTCTTAGAAGGTGAAGATCGCCGAGGGCCTCCCTCGTGACAGGCGCGTGGGCATGCTCGAGAATCGCATCGACCATCGTGACGCGGCGGAAGGGGGCCTTCAGCGAGATCGTCTCCTCGCCCCACGGCAGGTCGGTTGTCCCGAGAATCTCCTCTGCGGCACTCGCGAACAGCTCCTCCGTGAGCGCCATCTGGTCGCGCGCGTCCGCGTACGCCGTGTAGAACTCGAGCATCGTGAACTCGGGGTTGTGCTGCGTCGAGATCCCCTCGTTCCGGAAGTTGCGGTTGATCTCGTAGACCTTTGGAAAGCCGCCCACGACGAGGCGCTTCAAGTAGAGCTCCGGCGCGATGCGTAGGAAGAGGTCGAGGTCGAGCGCATTGTGATGCGTCACGAAGGGGCGCGCGGCCGCGCCGCCCGCGAGCGTCTGCATCATCGGCGTCTCCACCTCGACGAAGCCGCGCGTGTCGAAAAAGCGACGGGTGAATGCGACGATCTTCGCCCGGATCTCGAACGTGCGGCGTGTCTCGGGCGAGACGATGAGGTCGACGTAGCGCTGCCGGTACTTCCGCTCGACGTCCGTGAGGCCGTGCCACTTGTCGGGCAGCGGCCGGAGCGACTTCGCGAGGAAGTCGAGGGACCCCACCCTCACCGAGAGCTCACCCGTGCGCGTCCTAAAGACGGAGCCGGCGACACCCACATGGTCGCCGAGGTCCAGCTGCTCGAGAACCTCCCAATCGCCGGGCCGGAGCGCGTCCTTCTTCACATAGGCCTGCACGCGATGCGCGCCGTCGGAAAGGTCGAGGAAAACCGCCTTCCCCATCTTGCGGATCGCCAGGATGCGGCCCGGCACCCGCACGAGCCGATCGGCTTCTCTCACGCCGTCGAGGGCGGCGGCGTCCGCGGAGGACCATTTCGCGACGACTTCCGACACGAGGTGCGTGGGATTCCAGCGATTCGGGTAGGGCGCGCGTCCGAGGGCGGCGATGCGCGCGCGCGCCGTGCGCCGGTTCGCGATCTGCTCGGGGAGATCGAGCGCCTTCGGGGGTTCCTGTGGGGCAGTGTCCTTCGGGGATTCGGCCATCGGGTCGATTAAACCATCGTCGCGCGCCGCCGCGCCGTCACGTCCCTCCAAGGGCGTCGTAGAGCAGCCAGAGGCCGGCGAATACCCTGAGGTGCCGAAAGCGCGAGCGCGTCAGTTGGCTCCAGACTTCGGCACCTTCGGACTCGGCGGCGGCGAGGGCCTGCTGGAAGAGGCCGTCGATCTCCCGGGCGCGCGCGAGGCACGCGCCGCTGGGCGCGAGCGTGCTGTCGGACGCGGACGAGTCCCCGACTTCGCCCACGAGATCGCGCAGCTTCTGCGCCTCCTCGTCCATCTTTTGCCGGAGGACCGCGGCGTTGAATAAAAGACGGTCACGTTCGATCACGGGTTCCGTGCCCTTTCCTTTCCGTAGGATCCGGAGCGTCGACCGCACCTCCCACGGCTCGAGCCGTACCCTGTCGGGCGTTCCGGTTGGCCCGTCCGACTGGACGAGATCCACGCTCGCGAAAAGCTGGCGGGCCGTCTCGGACGTCGCTCGGTCCGTCTCGGCGTGCCAGGCGATTCCGGAGCCGATTTCCCGGCGGATCGGCAGGGGCTTGTCGGCCTTCGGCCCAGCGCCCTTTTTTCGGATACCGCTGCTGGCCGCGGAGTCCGAGCCCACGTTGAACTCCTCGGCGGCCGCCGGGTCGAATCGCACGAGGAGCTTGTGAAGCGAGCCCTTGAGACGTTCGACGTCGCGCGGGCGCACGCCGCGGCGACGGCTCGCTGTCTCGAACTCGTCCTTCTCCTTGCGGAAACGCTCGAGGTCCGCGCGGAACTCGGAACCCATGAAGCGCACGTCCCCGTCGAGAACCTTCTCTTTCTCGAAGACCTCGCGGGACGCCGACAGGATGCGCTTCTCTTCTTCTTTGTAGAGGAGCTGGAACTTCTTCTTCACGGCGATGTTCGACGAGAGAATCGCCTTCATGACTTCGGCGTCGAAAAACACCGAGCCCATGCGGTGCTTCAGCGTGCGGATGTTCTCGAGCGTCTGGCGCTTCGAAAGATCCTCGAACCGATCACAGGCCTCGATGTCGCGCCGGAGCATGTCGAGCAGGGAGACGACGGACTTCACCTCGGCGGCGTCGACCCGCGACCGCGCCATGAGGGAGAGGAGCGCCTCGCTCAGCTTCTGCAGCTCGACGGCCGGCTTCAGCTCCGCCTCGCCCCCCGTCGGCGACGTGGTGCCGAGGCGCGTCAGGAGGAAGTCCACCTTGTCCATCTCGTCGGACGACAGCACGTTCGCGTAGTAGTAGAACTTCAGAATCGAGAGAAGAAGCTCCTCGTCGCCCGCCTTCACACGCTCGAAGAACTGGCGCATCGTGCTCGGAGCGATCTGACGGTCGTCCTCGGCCAGCGTCGCATGCAACGCGTCGAGCTGCTCATCGAGAAGCGCGACCGTCGCACGCGAGTCAGCTGCGGGCTCGACGCCCTTCGTCTCCTTGAGACGCTTGACCTGCTCGTAAAGGGGAGCGAAGGAGACGGCCGGCCCCGAGACCCCGCGAAGGCCCGTGCGGTGGACTCCCTGAAGGAACTGGTGAAACGTCCACAGGACCTTGAACTTCGCGGAGAGCCGCGAATAGGTCTCTGAGGCGGGTTCAGGGTCGGGGGCCATGGTCGTCACGCTTTTCTGAATGATAA
>PLZI01000012.1 GCA_003152095.1 Acidobacteriota bacterium
AGCATCTCGTAGAGCACGGAGCCGAGGGAAAAGATGTCGCTCCGCCGGTCGAGCCTCTTGCCCCAAGCCTGCTCGGGCGACATGTACTGAAGCTTCCCCTTGAGCGCGCCCGAGATCGTCGTCGACACTTTGCTCGCGGCCTTCGCGATGCCAAAGTCGCAAAGCTTGATGTCGCCCTCGTCGCTGATGAGGATGTTGTGCGTCGAGACGTCGCGATGCACGAGGTTGAGCTCGCTGCCGTCCGGCGCCGGTCGCCGGTGCGCGTAATCGAGCGCGTTCGCGATCTTCGAGGCGATGAAGAGCGCGAGCTCGGCGGGCAGCGGAAAGTCCCTCTCCTTTGCGAGCTTCAGGAGCGTGCGAAGGTCCTTGCCTTCCACGTACTCCATGGCGATGTAGTGCCAGGCGTCGACCTTCCCGAGGTCGTAGATGTGCGTGATGTTGTTGTGATTGAGCTGGGCCGCGAGCTTCGCCTCGTCGACGAACATCGTGACGAATTCGGCGTTCGTTGCCATGTGCGGCACGATGCGCTTGATCGCGACGATCTTTTCGAAACCCTGCTCGCCGCTCATGCGCGCCTTGTAGACCTCGGCCATGCCGCCCGCGCCGATCTTCTCCAGGAGCTCGTAGCGCCCGAACGCGCCCGGTGTCGAAGCGGGCTGGACGGTGGGCACCTGACGCGTCACGTCGACCGGCCGCGGCATCGGGGGCGGCGCGGGCGGGACGGGCGGCGGGGGCGGAGACGCCTTCGCGCGCGGAATCTCGCCGGAGAGCTCGCGCGCGATGTCCTTCGGCCGGTCCGGCGCCGTCGTCGGCGCGGGCTCGGAGGTTTTCGCCGGTGTCTTGAGCCCCGAGAGCGTGTCGTGAAGGAGCTTGTCGACGGAGGAAATGCTCCGGGCTTGGGACTCGCCGGAGCGCGGCGTCTGCTGCGGGCGCGCGGCGAGGGCCGCCATGGTCTCGGCGACGTTCAGGCGCGCGGAGCGCTCGACGGGCCGTGGAAACTCGGCCGAGGGAAATGAGGCGGACGACCCGCTCACCGGCTTCTTCGACGGCATGAGCCCCGAAAGCGTGTCATGGAGAAGCTTGTCGACGGACGGGGCCGACGCCGGCATCTCCCGCGAAACGGGCTTCGTGGGCGGCGCGGCGTCGTCGAGCCCGGTCAGAACGTCCGAGAAGATGTCGTCGGACGAGAGAAGCGCGACGCCCGGATCGATCGGCGGCCCATGGGGCGGCGGCATATCGATCGCGGGCATCTGACCCAGCGCCATCGCGATCTCCGCCCGAAACACGTCCTCGGTGAACGGCTTCTCGAGAATACTCGTCGCGCCCACGCGCTGCGCGTCCGCACGCCTGTTGTGGCCCTTGTACCCGGACATCATGAGGAGAATCGGCGGCATCGGGCCCATCGCCTGCATGCCCTTGATCACGTCGGGCGTGCGAAGTCTGGGAAGCACGGACGAAATGAGCACGAGATCCGGGCGCGACTTGCGGTACAGCTCGAGCCCTTCCTCGCCGTCGCGCGCCATGACGAGCTCGACGGACGGAGATTGACTCGCGAGATACTGGCGTATCCGCTCGATATAGCGGGGCTCGTATTCGACCAGCAAGAGCTTCATGCCGAGAATTGGGGACGGGGGGATCGCCTCCGCCGCGTGCACAACTCCTTCCAGGAGAACCTATTATCAACGTGGTGACCGCCGTGTCAACGAACGGGACCGCGCGCCCCATCGCGCGGCGCGTTTTCAGCGTGCCGATCGGGTGCAAGGTCAGCCGGATCGACGCCGCGGCGCTCGCGCACCGCGTCGGAGGCAAGGCGCCGGCGACCGCGCCCGGCGACGCGGAGGTCCTCCTCGTGCACGGCTGCGCGGTCACGGATCGCGCCGAGCGCGACGGCCGGCGCCTCGTGCGACGTCTGCGGCGTGAAAACCCGCGCGCGACGCTCGTCGTCTCCGGATGCCTCGCCGAACGCGACGGCGAATCGATCGCCCGTATGCCGGAGGTGGACCTCGTCGTCAAGCTTGCCGCGCGCGACGCGCTGCCCGAGATCCTCGAGGCGCACGCGGCCGGTCTTCTCTCCGAACGGGTCGTCTCCACACCGACGGCGGCACGCGCCTCTCTTTTCGCGATGCCCGGCGCGGACCGGACGCTCGAGGCGCTCATCGACCCGGACCGGACGCGCGCGTTCCTGAAGATCCAGGATGGCTGCGCGCGCCGGTGCGCGTTCTGTGTCGTTCCCTCGCTGCGCGGTGCCGAAAAGAGCGCCCGCCTCGAGGACGTCGTCGACGCCATCCGCCGTCTCGGGGACGCCGGCGTGCCCGAGGTCGTCCTCGCGGGTGTGCACCTCGCGGCATTCGGCCACGACCGTGGAACGCGCCTCGTCGACCTCCTCGCGCAGCTCGAGGACGATCCGCCCGCCTGCCGCGTTCGGCTCTCGTCGCTCGAGCCCATGGAAGCCGGCGAGGACCTCGTCGATCTCGTGGCCATTTCGCGCGTCGTCGTCCCGCATCTGCATCTCCCGCTCCAGTCGGGCTCATTCGGCGTCCTCAAGCGCATGCGCCGCGGCATCGTGCCGGAGCGCTACCGCGCCCTCGCCGCGCGGGCGGCCCGCACGAACCCGCGCCTCCACCTCGCCACGGACCTCATCGCCGGCTTCCCCGGTGAGACGGACGCCGAGTTCGAGGAGACGAGGCGTTTCGTGGAGGAGCTGCCCTTCGCCTCGCTCCACGTGTTTCCGTTCTCCCCGCGCTCTCACACCGACGCCGCGGCCTGGCATCACGCGAGGCCCCTGCCGTCCTGTGTCGTGACGAACCGGACACGCGAGCTGCGCCGCCTCGGCGAGAAGAAAGCCCGGGCGTTCCGAGCGCGCGCGTCGGGGACGACGGCCGAGATCGTCGCGCTGCGCGGAAACCGGGGACTCACGGATCACTACCTCGAGGTCGTGCTGAGGTTGCCGCCCGAAGACAGCGTGCCGGGCCGGCGCCTCCAGGCGCGTCTCCTCGCAACGGGCACCGGGATGCCGCTCGAGGCGCATCCCTGCTAGACTGCGCGCCCCCGAAAACGCCTGAGGTGAGTCCATGTCCGGTCACAGTAAGTGGAGCACGATCAAGCACAAGAAGGGCGCCGCCGACGCCAAGCGCGGGCGCCTCTTCACGAAGCTGATCAAGGAGATCACGATGTCCGCCAAGGTGGGCGGTGGGGCCGTGGATTCGAACCCTCGCCTGCGCTCGGCGGTCCTCGCCGCGAAGAGAGCCTCGATGCCTTCGGACAACATCGACAAGGCGATCAAGCGTGGGACGGGCGAGCTCGAGGGCGTGACGTACGAGGAGGTCGTCTACGAGGGCTACGGGCCCGGCGGCGCCGCGATCCTCATCGAGGCGATGACGGACAACAAGAACCGCACGACGTCCGAGATCCGTCATCTCCTCACGAAGTACGGCGGCAACATGGCCGCGGCCGGCGCGGTGGCGTTTCAGTTCTCGAAGAAGGGCTACGTCGCCATCGAGAAGAGCGCCGCGAAGGAAGACGCCCTCATGGAGCTCGCGCTCGAGTCGGGCGCCGAGGACTTCAAGACCGAGGACGCGGACGTGTTCGAGATCTACACGGATCCGTCCTCGTTCGACGCCGTGAAGGCCGCCGTCGAAGCGAGGAACATCGCGATCCAGACGGCGGAAATCCAGATGGTTCCGCAGAACACGATCGACGTCGCGGACAAAGCCCCGGCGCTCCTGAAGCTCCTCGACATGGTCGAGGACAATGACGACGTCCAGAAGGTCTGGTCGAACGGCGACATCGACGAGAAGTACCTGACCGAGTAGATGAAAATCCTCGGGGTCGACCCTGGAAGCCGGGCGGCGGGCTGGGCCGTCGTGGACTTCGCGGGGAAGCCCGTCCTCGTCGCCGCGGGCGTCCTGCGCCCGCCCCTGATCGGCACCTTCGCGGAGCGCCTCGCGTTCCTTCACGCCGCGCTCGGTAAGGTCCTCGCCGCCGAGCGGCCCGACGCCGCCGCTGTCGAGCGCGTCTTCTCCGGCGTGAATCCGCAGAGCCTCATCGCCCTCGGAGAGGCGCGCGGTGTTCTGCTGCTCGCGCTCGCGCATGCGGGAATCGCGACCGCCGAGGTGACTCCCGCCGAGATCAAGCGCGCCGTGGCCGGCTCCGGCGGCGCCGAGAAGGAGCAGGTACGTCGCATGGTCGCCGCCCTCCTCGGGCGGCGCCTCGCCCTCGATGCCGCCGATGCCGCGGCTGCCGCTCTCACCTATGGTTTCATCGCCGCGAGGCGCGGTGCGAGCTTCGCGGCGGCCCCCCGCCCACAGACGTCCCCGCGTCCCCCCGTGAGGAGACGCCCGGCCGGTTGACGCACGAGTTGAGCCGATCCGGCGGGGACTGTTATCGTGAAAGCGTCCGATGTCGTTTCAAGGCTCCCTCAACGAGCTCCCGCTCGCCGATATCGTCCAGCTCGTGGCCGTCTCCGGGAAGACGGGCATGTTCTCGATGACGTGCGCCGCCGAGAAGGGCTACGTCTACATCCAGAACGGCCAGATCACCCACGCGAGGGTCGGCGAGATCGAGGGTGAGGACGCGATTTATGCGCTCGCGCTGTGGAGCCAGGGCACGTTTCAGTTTTCGCCGGGCGTCGAGAGCGACGCCCGTACGATCAGCCGCTCGAACACGAATCTCCTGCTCGAGGCGGCCCGCCGAAGCGACGAGTGGAAGATCCTCTCGAAGAAAATCCCCGCGACCGACTCGGTTCCGGTCCTCGTGGCCCAGGAGGGAGCGAACGGACAGGTGATGCTGACGCCCATCGAATGGAAGGTCGTCACGAAGACGGACGGCCTCCGCTCGATCGACGAGATCGCGCGGGCTCTCAAGACCTCCACGTTCGACATCGCCAAGACGCTCTACGGCCTCGTCACCGCCGAGCTCGTCGAGATCGGCAAGGCGCGCGCGGCCGCGCGGCCCGCGGGCCCGTCCCCGGCGCCGACCTCTTCGCCCGCGTCGATCCCGAACGTCTCGACCCACAGCGCAGCCTTCTCGGCGCTCTCGAAGGGCGACGAGAAGCGCAGTCTTCAGATCCTCTGTACCAAGGTGAAGCAGGAGGCCGAGGCCGCAGCGGGCGCCCCGGGAGACGTGGCCATCGACCGTCCCTATCGCACGGCTCTCTTGGAGCTCGACCGCGGGCGCGGACTCGACGTGGTGCGCGACTTGATCCGGACGCTCGAGGTGACTGTCGAGAAGCTCCGGGGCAGCGCGGCCGCGCATGGCTTCCGCGAGAAGATGAACCCTCTCCTCTGAACGTAACTCCTTGACTTCGTTTGCCTCCCGGCGCGGGACGCGCTAGAATCTGACAGCGATTTTCGTCTTTTTGGACAACGATTCGAGGCACTTTCCCCGCTGAGGCCGGAACGAGCCCCGTGGCCTGGCGGACCAAAGGAGATTCGATGCGACGGATGCGGACCCGACTCCTCCTCGGCGCGATCGCGTGCCTGGTCCTCGCGGCTCCCCTCGCGGCACAGATGGCTCCCACGGTCTCGGGCGAGACGGGGCTCTTCCAGGTGATGAACGCCGACATGCTTCCCGAGGGGCGCTTTTCTCTCGGGCTGGCCTGGGGACTGTGGAACCGGACCGCGGCGCCCGTTCCCTACGCGGCCACGCTCTCGGATGACCCCCTCCGCTACGATCTGCAGAAGTTTGGGTTCTCGGTCGGCTACGGCCTCCTCCCGAACTGGGAGGCGTCCCTGAGCACGGGCTCGAACCGCTACAGCGCGACGTCCATGAACTGGCAGGGACTCGTGAACGGACACTACCGCTTCGGCGCCTTCACGCACACCGAGACGGACAAGGTCCGCATCGGAACGAAGATCCTCCTCAACCCGACGGATCCGGTCAAGGGCGCGCTCTTCGGAGGCATCGCGATTCCGACGCAATCCGAGAACGACATCAACGCGATCGGCACCTATCGCGCGGACTACGATTTCGGCCTTTCGTTCACCTACGGGTGGGTCACGTTTCAGACGGCCTACCAGCTCAACGGAAAGCTCGGCACGCCCACCGCGTTCTCGAACGTCGGGGACACCGGCTACGACATCTCGAACACGTGGACGTCGGCCCTCGGGATCGCCGTGCCCATCATTCCGAAGTTCTTCAAGGTGATCGGCGAGATCAACCGCGTCCATTACGACGGCGGCGACACGCAGCCGCCGGACTTCTCCGAAGTGACGCTCGGAGGCCGGTTCGCGTTCGGCGACTCCGGCCTCACCGCCTCCGGAGCCGTGCGCGTGAACATCGACCGCTGGGCGAAATACGGCAACAGCCCCTCGAGCATCGGCGGCCTCGTTCAGGTCGCCTACCTGCCGCCCGCTCCCGTAAAAGAGCGGCCCCGCGCCGTCCTGCCCCGCGAGGCCGAGCCCGCCGCGCCGCCACCGGCAACCGAGCCCGTTCCGCCCGCTCCGGCTCCGGTCGGGACCCCTGCCACGGCCCCCACCTCGGCGACCGAGCCGGCCGTCGTCACCGCGCCGGTGGCCCGGCCGTCCACCTCGACGACCGACGAAGTTCTCTTCGACGTCGCCAAGAGCCGCCTCACGAACATCGCGAAGGCCATCCTCGACGGCGTCGCCCTCCGCCTGAAGAACAACCTCGCAGCCACCTGCATGATTTCCGCCTCGACCGACTCGAAGGAGAGGGGCGGAGACCACGCCGCGCTCGGAAAAGCGCGCGCCGAAGCGGCCCGCGACTACCTCATGAAGCGGCACGGCATCGACGGATCGCGGATCGCGAGCGAGGTCAAGGGAGACACCAATTCGGCCGACACGACGCGCAACCGCCGCGCCGTCGTGACCGTCACGTTCCCCTGATTCCTCGGTCTTTCCACGGCGGCGTTAGACTGACGCCGCCGTGGAATCGAACGCGAGCGGGCTCTTCTCCACCGGAACCTTTTCCACGGGAACGAACCCCGTGGGAGGTGGTGTGTTCCGCTCGCGTGCGCTCGTCGTGCTCGCGACCGCCGCCGTGGTCGGCCTTCTCTGGGCGGGCAAGGTCCTGTTCGTCATGTTCTTCTTCGCCCTCTTCCTCTCGTTCGCGCTTCAGCCTTTCGTCACCCTCCTCGAGAGGATCCGCTTCCCGCGCACCCTCGCCGTCCTCACCGTCATCGTGTTCCTCTCTGCGCTCGTCGTCTTCTTCGTCGTCAACGCGATGTCCCAGATCGAGGCCTTCACGCGCGATCTGCCCGCCTACGAAGCGCGGATCCGGGTTCTCACGGCGAAGGCGCAGGGCGTGTTCACGCAGCTCGAGGAGCGCACGCGCTCGCTCCTGCCCGAGGGTGATCGTTCCACGCGCTCCGTGCGGCTCGAGTCGGATGCGTTCGACTCGCTCTCCAAGGTCGCGCTCCAGGTCAAGACCATCGTCTCCCTCCTCCTCTATACGGCCGCCGTCCCGATGCTCTCGTTCTTCATGCTCAAGGACCGTGAGAAGTACGGCGGGGCCATCGCGAAAATCCTGCGCATCAAGGGCGGCCGCGCCGCCCAAGACTTCGCCGTCGGGGTCGCGCGCGTCCTCTCCGGCTATGTTTTGGGAGAGCTTTTCGTCGTCCTCATCACGGCCTGCATCACCACGGCCGGCCTTCTCGTCCTCAGGGTGCCTTACGGATACGTTCTCGGCCCGCTCGCGGGCGTGTGCGTCCTCGTGCCCTACGTCGGCGTCATCATCTCGACGATGCCCGCCTTCCTCATCTCGCTTCTCGCCTCGAACGACGCAACGCTGCCCGTGAAGGTTCTCATCTTCTATGCGGTCGTGCAGTTCCTCGAGGGCAACATCCTGACGCCCTTCATCGTGGGCGGCCGCGTGCGGCTGCACCCGCTCGCCGTCCTCTTCGCGTTCCTCTTCTGGGGCATCCTGTGGGGCGTGCCGGGCGCGATCCTCGCGGTCCCGCTCACCGCCACCATCAAGGTCGTGAGCGAGCGCTTCGATCGCTTCGCGCCGTGGGCCGCGCTCCTCGGAGAGCGGACGCCCGATCCCGCGCCGCCGGAGGAGCCCGAGGCGCTTCTCGCCGGCCATCGCGGGGCGTAGGGATCGATCTCGGCGGCACCCTCGACGCNNGGGTCGTCGCTGAACTGCACCGGAGTCTCTTCGGGTCCCATCCAGTTCTCCGAGTGTGAATGCCTCGCGAGCATCCGAAACCCCGCCGCTTCGAGCGCGGCCCGTGGAACGCTCTCGTAGCTCTTCACGGCGACGTCGATGTCGAGAGTCGTCCGTGGCTCGCTGTGCCACAGCTGCACCGCGACGCCGCCGATCAACGCGTATTCAAGTCCGCTCACCTCGAGGATTCGAAAGAGGTCACGAAAGGCCCGATCCTTGCTCGTGACCACGGCGTCTCCCTTCAGATCGTGAAAACGCACGTCGAGCGCGGCGCCGATCCTCAGCGCCTCTTCCACGGAGTCAGGCCGCACCGCTCGTCCCGCGCCCATCCAGAGAATCTTACGCGCTACCCGGGGAGGTTTCGCCGCCGCACAGCGAGCAATCCCCCGAGAAGCCCCGCCGCAAGACCGAACGCGACGAGAAGCAGGCATGCCGATGCAGGGAGGAAGCGCACGGCGAAGACGCCGAGAAGCGCGTTCTTCGTCGCGGCGACCCACGCAAGGATCGCGCGGGTGACGGCCCACAGAAGCGCGAGCGCGACGACCGCGCCGAGAAGGCCCTGCACGAGGCCTCCGAGGAGATACGGGCCGCGGATCAGGAATTCCGGCGCGCCCACGAGACGCAGGATCTCGATCTCGTCGCGGTGAAGCAGGATCGTGAGCCGCACGACGTTCGCGATCGTGAACGCCGCCCCGAGCGTGAGGAGAAGCGCGAGGACGACGCCCGTCAGCCGTGCGAGGGACACGGCCCCGCGCAAGCGGCGGATCCACTCGACGTCGAACTGGACCTCCTCGGTGGCGCGGTGCGCGGCGAGCAGCCTGAGAAAAGGCGGGAGTGCCTCGGACGACACCGACGCAGGGTCGAGCTCCATCTCGATCGACGCCGGGAACGGATTCCCCGGCAGGGAGCGTGCGGCCGGCCCGAGGGATTTCCACCAGGTCGAGAAGCGCGCCCGCGCGTCCTCCGGCGAGACGCGGCGCATTTGCCCAACGAGGTGGGTCTCCTTCGCGAGACGCTCGAGGTCCGCACGGTCGGCCTCCGTCGCCGAGGATTTGAGGAACACCGTCACGGTTGATTCATCGCGCACCGTCTCGACGACACTCCTCAGGTTCTCGGCCACCAGGAAGAACGCTCCGACGAGGCTGATCGAGATCGCGATGAGCACCACGGACAGGCTCGTCATGCGCCGGGCGCGGATGAGGCCTTCAAACGCCTCGGAGACGAGCGCGGCGAACGCCGCCGGACGATTCAAAGGGAGGGCTCCTCGCGTTCCGTGTCGGCCCGCTTCGTCGCGGCCTGAGGCGGGAGGACCGCGTCGACGAGGCCTTCCACGACGCGCCCGCGGTCGAGCGTCAGGCAGCGGCGCCCCGCAGCCCGGACGAGGTCCTGGTCGTGCGTCGCGACGAGGACCGTCGTCCCGCGCACGCTGATGTCCTGCAGCAGCTTCATGACCTCGCCCGCGAGGCGGTGGTCGAGGTTGCCCGTGGGCTCGTCCGCGATGAGGAGCGCGGGCTCGTTCACGAGCGCGCGCGCAAGGGCGACGCGCTGCTGCTCGCCTCCGGAAAGCTCTTCGGGAAGCGCGGACATGCGGTGGTGAAGCTCCACGAGGCGGAGCGTCTGGTACGCCCTGCGGCGGCGCTCGGCCGCGGGTACGCCCAGGAATTTTTGGACGTACGTCACGTTGTCGAGCACCGTTCGCGCCGGCAGAAGCTTGTAGTCCTGGAAGACGATCCCCATCGAACGGCGGAGAGCCGGGACGCGCGACGCGGGCATGCCGCTCACGTTCATCCCGTTCACGATGATCTGGCCCTCCGTGGGCTTCTCAGCCTGGAAGATGAGCTTCAGAAGCGTCGACTTCCCCGCGCCGGACGGCCCCGTCAGAAAGAGAAACTCGCCTTTCTTCGTCTTGAAGGTTACGTCGCGGAGGACCCGGCGGCCCTGATACTCCTTCGCGACGTGGTAGAACTCGATCAGGGGCTCAGTCCTTCTCGAGGGCGTCCCTGAGGAGCCGGTTCACGACGCCTGGGTTGCCCCTGCCGGCGAGCGCCTTCATGACCTGGCCGACGAACCATCCGAAGGCGGCCGCCTTGCCACCGCGGTACGTGGCGACCTGCGCGGGATTGTCCGCGAGGACCTTCGCGACCGCGTCCCGGATCGGGCCCTCGTCGCTGATCTGGACGAGTCCCTTCTCCTTCACGAGGTCGTCCACCGGCCGGCCGGTCGCGATGAGGTCCACGAGAAGCTCCTTCGCGATCTTCCCCGAAATCGTCCCGTCGTCGATGCGCCGGACGAGCGCCGCGAGGACCGCTGGCGCGACCGGCATGCGTCCGGCATGACGGTCCGCGTCCGACATCTTCGCGAGGAGCTCCGAGAGGAGCCAGTTTGCGAGCGCCTTCGGGTTCTTCGGGTGCGCGGCGACGGCGGCCTCGTAATAGTCCGCGAGGGGGCGCGATAGGCACACGAGATCCGCGTCGGCGGCCGGGAGACCGAAAGCGCTCGTGAAGCGCGCGGCCCGTGCCTCCGGAAGCTCCGGCATCGCGGCGGCGACCTCCCTCTTCCAGGCCTCGTCGACGACGAGGGCACCGAGGTCGGGGTCGGGAAAGTAGCGATAGTCCATCGCTTCTTCCTTGCTCCGCATCGTCTTCGTCGCGCCGCTCGCGGGCTCGAAGAGGCGCGTCTCCTGCACGAGCGCCTTGCCGGCCTCGAGGGCCGCGACTTGCCGCTCGATCTCGTGCTCGATCGCCTTCTTCACGTGCGCGAAGGAGTTCAGGTTCTTGATCTCGACCTTCGTTCCGAGCACTGTCCCACCCTTCGGCCGCACGGAGACGTTCGCGTCGCACCGGAGCGAGCCTTCCTCCATGTTGCCGTCGGACGCGTCCACCCAGCGCACGAGGCGGCGCAGAAGCACGAGGTACTCGTGCGCCTCCTCGGCCGAGGAGAGGTCGGGCTCGGTCACGATCTCGATGAGGGGCGTGCCGGAGCGATTCAGGTCCACGAGCGACGCCCCCGTGAGCACGTCCTCCCAGGGAAACTCGTGCATCGACTTGCCCGCGTCCTCCTCGAGGTGGATGCGGTTCAGCCGCACCTGCTTCACAGAGCCGCCCGCGCGGACGGTCACGGCGCCACCCACGGCGAGCGGTTTGTCGTATTGAGAGATCTGGTAGCCCTTCGGCAGGTCCGGGTAGAAGTAGTTCTTGCGCGCGAAAACGGACGTCTCTTCGATCGTGCAGCCCGTCGCGAGCGCGACGCGCATCGCAAGCGTCACCATCTCGCGATTCGCGACCGGGAGGACGCCCGGATAGCCGAGGCACACGGGGCATACGGCGGTGTTCGGAGGAGCGCCGAAAACGACGGGGCAGGCACAGAACGCCTTGCTCTTCGTCTTGAGCTGGCAGTGCATTTCGAGCCCGATCACGGGCTCGAAATCGGACGTCGGCATCCCGGGAGTGTAGCGGAGGGGCGCGGCGGTCAGCGCCGGCCCTGCGCGATCTTCGCGGCCTCGGGCAGCGCTCTCAGGCGCAGCATCGCGAGGACGCCGAGAGCGGGCCCGGGCGCGAGGAGGGCGAAGACCCATCGCCAGCCGAGCACGGGGAGGAACGCCGGCACGAGGTCGATCGAAAGGGTCGTCAGGAGGAAGCCGAGCGAGGTCTGGAGCGTGAGCGCCGTGCCCATGTAAATCGGGTCGCCGAGCTCCGTGACGGCCGCCGAGAACTGCGCCGAGTCCGCGACGACCACGACGCCCCAGACCGCCGCGACCGCGAGGAGGACGAGGGGCGGGCCGCCGTAACAGAACCCGATCACGACGCAGCACGCGCCGCTGACCGCCATCGCCGCCGACGTCACGAGCGTCCGGCCCTTCCGGTCGGCCGCGAGGCCCGCGAGGACGCACCCTGCCGCGCCGCATCCGATCACGAAAAACGAGGCCGCCTCGGCGACCGCCGACGGGAGCCCGCGGAGCGCGAAGCCCGAGCGGAGCATCACAGGAACCCACGTCCACATCGCGTAGAGCTCCCACATGTGGCCGAAGTAGCCGAAGCTCGCAAGCCGCACGCCCCGGTTCGCGAAGACCTTCGTCACCTGCATAAGGTCGAAGGGCGCGGCCGCGAGCGCGAACGGCCCTTCGCGGACGAAAAGCGCGACGAGCACCGCCCCGAGCACGGCGAGGCCCGACGCCGAGAGAAGGCTCCGGCGCCACGCGGAGCCGAAGACCGCGTTCACGAGGTATGGGACCGCCTTGCCAAGCGTGAGGGCGCCGACGAGGACGCCCAGCGCGAAGCCGCGCCGCGCGCGGAACCACGAGGCGAGGATCTTCATCCCCGGCGGGTAGACGCCCGCGAGGCAGAAACCCGTCAGGAAGCGCAGGACGAGCGCGGAGGCGGGGCCGTGCGAAAAGAGCGCGAGCGACGCGTTCGCGGCGGCTCCGAGAAGGCTCGTCCCGATCACGAGCTGTCGCGGCGCCCAGACGTCCGGCAGGTTCAGGACGGCGCTCGCGAGCGTCCCGGCGACGAAGCCGAGCTGGACGGAGAGCGTGAGCCACGTCGCGGTGGCGTCGGACAAGCCCCACTCGGCCTTGAGGAGCGGCGCGACCGCCGACGCCGAGAACCAGAGCGACATCCCGAAGAGCTCGGCGAGAGACAGAAGCGCGAGAACCCGGAAACGCCCGGGGGGCTCGTGTGCGGCACGCTCCGCGGGCGCGCTCATCCCGGCGCGGGGATCACCTTCCCCGGATTCAGGATGCCGTTCGGGTCGAGGGCCCGCTTGATGGCGCGCATGGCAGCGAGAAATGCCGGCGAACGGTAGAGGGAGAGGACGTCTTTCGACGTGATGCCGACGCCGTGCTCCCCCGTCACGGTGCCGCCGAGGCGGACGGTCTCGGCGTAGATCTCCGCCGCCGTCTTGCCGAACAGCGTCCGCGCGGTCGGGTCCTTCCCGTCGCGCCAGAGGTGGACGTGCAGGTTGCCGTCGGCCGCGTGCCCGAACGCCACGGATTTCAGCCCGGCCGCCCCGGAGATCCGGCGGATCGCCGTGACGAGCGGGACGAGCTGGGTGCGCGGCACGGCGAGGTCGAGCTCGGCCGAGACGCCCATCTCGTGGACCGCCTCGGCAATCCCCCGGCGCACCTCCCAGAGGACGCGCCGCTTCGCCTCGTCCGTGGCGAGGACGACATCCAGCGCGGCGCACTCGAGGGCGATCTCGCCCGCGAGCGTCACGTCGCGCTCGACTTCCGCCTCGGACGAGCCGTCGAACTCGAGGAGGAGGCGCGCCTCGGCCTCGGGAAACGGCACCCCGACGCCCTTCTTTTTCGAGGAAAGGTCGATGGACGGCTTGTCGACGAACTCGCACGCCGAGAGGACGAGTCCGCGGCGGTGCAGCTCGAGCACGCAGCGCGCCGCGTCCTCCAGCGTCGGGAACGGCGCGACGAGCGTCGCCCAGTGGGGCGGCTTCGGGATGAGGCGCAGCCACGCCTTCGTGACGACGCCGAGCGTGCCCTCGCTCCCGAGGACGAGCGACGTGAGGTCGTAGCCCGCCACGTCCTTGCGCGTCTTGCCGCCCGTGACGGCGACGCCTCCGTCCGCGAACACGACCTCGACTCCCATCACCCAGCGGCCCGTGACGCCGTACT
Organism: Acidobacteriota bacterium; assembly: GCA_003152095.1. Classification (GTDB taxonomy): domain Bacteria; phylum Acidobacteriota; class Thermoanaerobaculia; order UBA5066; family UBA5066; genus Fen-183. The sequence continues at coordinate 13,748 of PLZI01000012.1, forward strand.
TGGCCGCATGCGGTCCGCCCGCGTTCTCGGCGACGTTGCCGCCGATCATGCAGGAGCCGCGGGACGCCGGATCGGGCGGGTAATAGAGGCCCTTCTCCTCGACGGCCTCGTGGAGCGTCTGCGTCACGACGCCCGCCTCGACCACGGCCACGAAGTTGTCCATGTCGATCTCGAGGATGGCGTTCATGCGCTCGAGCGAGAGCGCGAGCCCGCCGGCGAGCGGCAGCGCCCCGCCCGACAGGCCGGTGCGTCCGCCTTGCGGGGTGACCGGAATGCGGCGCTCGTTGCAGAACGCGAGGAGGCGCGAGACCTCTTCGGTCGTCCTCGGCTTCGCGGCCGCCGCGGGGTAATGAATGAAGTCCTCCGTCCAGTCGTGCGCGTACGGCTGCAGATCGTCCTTCGCAGCCAGGACGTGCGGCGCCCCCACGATCGCGGCGAGATCCGCAAGCTCGGAGGCGGAAAGGTTCCGGCGTTCCATGGCGGGAGATCTTAAGATGTCCGCATGACACGCGTCGCCTTTCTCGGCCTTGGCGCGATGGGCGCCCCCATGGCCCGCCGGATCCTCGCGGCGGGCTTCCCCCTCACCGTCTGGAACCGCCGCCCGGATCGCGCGCGGGCGATCGCCGGCGCGACGATCGCGTCGAGCCCGCGCGAGGCCGCGGCCGCCGCGGACGTCGTCTGCACGATGCTCTCGGATCCCGCGGCGCTTCAGGCCGTGGCGGACGGGCCCGACGGCCTGGTCGCCGGCCTCTCACCCGGGAAGATCTGGCTCGACTTCTCAACCGTGACGCCCGAGGCGTCACGCCGTGCGGCGGAGAAAGCACGCGAAAAGGGCGCGGACTTCTGCGACGTTCCGGTCGCCGGGAGCGTCAAGCCCGCGACCGACGGCACGCTCAAGCTCCTCGCGGGCGGTGACGAAGCCGTCCTCGCGAAAGCGAAGCCCGTCCTCGGTGCCGTGAGTGCGGAGACGCTCCACTTCGGAGAGGTCGGGCAGGGCTCGGCGATGAAGCTCGTCAACAACCTCATGTACGGCGTCACGCTCGCGGCGTTCGGCGAGGCGCTCGCCCTCGCGAAGCAGCTCGGGCTGCCGGAGAAGGAGACGACCGAGTGGCTCCTCTCGATCCCGGCTGTCTCGCCTTATCTCAAGGCCAAGATGGATTTTCTCGCCCAGGGCGGCGAACCCGCCGCGTTCCAGCTCTCCCTCATGGAGAAGGACCTCCGCCTCGCCGTCGAGGCCGGCGGCGGCCCCGCCGCGGCGGCCATCGTCGACGCGGCGCGCGGCGACTACGAGCGCGCGCGGAAGGCCGGCCTCGGCGAGAAGGACTTCGCCCACGTGCTGGCGTTCCTCTCGGGCTGATTCAGCCCTTCCGGTAGCGCTCGCGGATCGTCGGGATGAGGTACTCGGAGAACGCCGACTCGAGACCGTAGCGCGGCACGAAGCCCCAGTCGCGCCGCGCGGCCGCGTCGTCCACGTCGGCGGGCCACGTGTCCACGATGCGCTGTCGCTTCACGTCCGGCTGGAACGTGACCTGCGCCTTGGGGAACGACTTCAGCACGAGACTGCGAATTTCGCCCGCCGACGGGGCGAAGGCGCCCACGTTGTAGACCTGTCGCGTCAGCGAGGCCGCCGGCGCGGCCGCGAGCGTGAGGAGCGCCTCGACGCCGTCCGGCATCGCCATGAACGGGATGCGCGTGTCCTCGCGGACGAAGCACGCGTAGGCGTTTCCCCCTGCCGCGGCGTGGATCATCTCGGGCGCGTAGTCGGACGTGCCGCCCGACGGGACCGTGACGGCCGAGATGAGGCCCGGGAAGCGCAGGCACCGGAAGTCCACGCGCCCGGCCTGCGTCTCGGAGGAGAGCTGCTTGTAGTGCCGCGCGTAGTAGCGCCCGAGGTGCTCGGCGTACAGCTTGTTGCAGCCGTACATCGTCGTCGGGGTGTTGTACTCGTCCTCCTTGACGCGCCCCGCGAGCGCCTTTGTCGCGGGGTCGGGCAGGCCGTACGCGGCGATCGACGACGGGTACAGGAACGTGACGGGCCGGCCGTGCGACTGCCTCTCGTTCTGCGCGAACTCCAGGAGGTTGAGCGTCCCCTCGACGTTCACCTGATGCGCCGTGACGGGCGTGAACTCGCCACGCGTCGACAGGAGAGCCGCGAGGTGGAAGATGAGGTCGATCTCGAACTCGGCGAGGATGCGCTCGAGAACGTTCCGGTCGAGGATCGAGCCGATGAACTCGCGTTCGACGAGGCGGCTCAACGCAGGGTCGAGAGGCTTGAGATCGAGCGTCAGGATGTGCCGGGAACCTTCGGCCGCAAGGCGCGTGATGAGGCCGTGGCCGATTTCGCCGCCGGCGCCGGTGATGAGGACGACGAGGCGCCTCATGCGCGCCTCATGCGATGGTGACGTCCTTGCTCAGGTAGACGTCCTGGATCGCGTGGAGGAGGTCGATCCCCGCCTTCATCGGCTTCTGGAACGCCTTGCGCCCGGAGATGAGGCCCATGCCGCCCGCCCGCTTGTTGATGACGGCCGTCGCGACGGCCTGGCCGAGGTCGTCCTTTCCGCCCGACGCGCCGCCGGAGTTGATGAGGCCCGCGCGGCCCATGTAGCAGTTCACGACCTGCCAGCGCGTCCACTCGATCGGGTGCGCCGGGACGAGCTTCGCGTATGCCTCGGCCTTCGGCTTATTCCCGAACGGGAGCGCCGGGAAGCCGCCGTCGTTCTCGGGCTGCTTCTGCTTGATGATGTCGGCCTCGATCGTGACGCCGAGGTGGTTCGCCTGCGACGTGAGGTCGGCGGACACGTGGAAGTCCTTCTCCTTCGTCTTGAACTCGGGGTTCCTCAGATAGCACCACAGAACCGTGAACATCCCGTAGTCGTGCGCCTGCCGAAACGCGTGCGAGATCTCCGTGATCTGCCGACGCGAGTTGTCGGACCCGAAGTAGATCGTCGCGCCGACGCCCGCCGCGCCCATGTCGAAGGCCTGCTTGACGCTCGCGAAGACGGTCTGGTCGTACGACGTCGGGAGCGTCAGGAGCTCGTTGTGGTTGATCTTCACGATGAACGGGATCCGGTGCGCGTACGTCCGCGCGACCGAGCCGAGGACGCCGAGCGTGGACGCAACGGCGTTGCACCCGCCCTCGTGCGCGAGGCGGACGATGTTCTCGGGGTCGAAGTACTCGGGAGCCGGCGCGAAGGACGACGCGCCCGAGTGTTCGATCCCCTGGTCCACGGGAAGGATCGAGAGGTAGCCCGTGCCCGAGAGGCGTCCGGAGCCGAACATCCAGGACAGGCTGCGCAGGACGCCCGCGGGCCGGTCGGACGGAACGAAGACGCGGTCCACGAAGTCCGGGCCGGGGAGATGCAGCATCGATGCCGCGACGCCCGTCGCTTTGTAGTCGAGAAGCGACGCGCGGTCGCCGAGCTGCTTCCGGATGGTCTCGATCATGCGAACCTCCCTAGAAGGGCGACCATCCTAATCGATCCGCAGTGCTGACGGCGCGCGTGGCATTCTCGCGGCGTGACGCACGAGTCGCCTCCCGGCGAGAAGCCTACGATCGTCCCGCAATTCGTGAGCCTGACGTTCGGGCTCTGGTTCCCGTTCTTCCGCTGGATGGCGCGGACGTTGCCGCCCGTCTGGGTGGCGCGGCTCGCGGAGGCCACGGCCGAGCGCGCGATCTGGGAGCGCGACTCCGTCCGCGAGGCGATCCTCGACAACTACGCGGCGGTCCTCGAGCTCCCGCGAAACGCGCGCGCGGTCGAGGTGACCGGGCGCGAGATGGTGTCGCGCCACTCGCGCCTCTGGATCGATCTCCTGCGTTACTCCGGCCGGAGAGACGTGGATCCCGCGAGACTTCTCTACGCGCGCAACGGCGACGAGCGCCTCGTCGTGGCGTCGCGCGAGGGAAAGGGCGCGATCCTGCTGACCGCTCACGTCGGCAACTTCGAGCTCGGCGGCCTCTTTCTCACGCAGCTCGGCCTCAAGATCGCGGCGGTGTACGTGCCGGACCCCTCGCCCGTCATCGAACAGCACCGCGAGGACGCGCGCCGGATGCTCGGTGTACGCGGCCTTCCGATCGACACGTCGCCGTTCGCGTTTCTACCCGTGCGCAAGGCGCTCGAGGAGAACCTGTGCGTCGCGATCCAGGGCGACCGCGACGTCTCGGGCACCGGCCGGAGAATGCCCTTCTTCGGGAGGACGGCCTCGTTTCCCGTCGGCCCGTTCCGCCTCGCGCAGGTTTCGGGCGCGCCGGTTTTCCCCGTCTTTGTCTTGCAGGAGGACGACGGACGGTATCGCACGGTCGTGGAAGAGGCGATCCGAGTGCCGAACGCGCGCGGCGAGCAGGGTGAAGCCGCCGTGATCGCCGCGCTCGCGCACTTCGTCGCGACAATGGAGCGCACCATCCGCGCGTACCCGGCCCAGTGGTACCTTTTCACGCGCTTCTGGGACGACGCTTCGTGAGACGCCCGCTCGCGTGCGCCATTGTCATGGTTCTCCTGCCCGGCTGCGCGCCGAGACGGCCCGACACCGCGCCGCGGGCCGCAGCGGCCGACGTCGCTCCGGAGCTCGTCGGCGGCGTGCTTCGGCTCGGAGACTCGTGGGTCGCGGAAGACAAACCGCCCGACGCGCCGGCCGGGATCCTCGTCGGGCGCTTCGCCGGCTCTCCGTACGACCTCGGCTTCTCTTTCGGGCGCCTCACGCGCCCGTGGATCCGTTCGCAGGAGACCCACCTCGAGACGCTCTTCACGGTCCTCATCCCCGGAGGTTTCAAGAGGTCGCTCATCCGGCAGCTCTCGGCCTTCCGGCTGCGCGGCTTGCCCGATGAGATCCCGAAGGACCTCCTCGTTTCCATCGCCGGGCTCGCGGACGGCTACGAGCCCGTGCCACCGCCGTCGGGCTGGAACGCCTATCGCCGGATACTGGACCTTCACGCGCTGCACGACGTCTCGCAGCGTTTCGTCGATGCGCCTGCTCTCGCGGCGGCGTGCACGGGCTTCCTCGCGAGGGCCGCTGACGGGTCGCTCCTTCTCGCGCGCGATTTCGACTTCGAGGGCGGGGAAATCTTCGATCGGCAGAAACTCGTCTCCATCATCGAACCCGAGGGAAAGATCCCGTACCTCTCCGTCGGCTTCGCCGGAATGCTCGGCGTCGTCTCCGGCTTCAACCGCCAGGGGCTAGGCGTCGCGCTGCAGGCGATCGCGGGAGGCGAGACGGCGGCTTCGGGCACGCCCATGACGCTCCTCATGGCGGACGTCCTGGGGAACGAAAGTACGTTCGATGGCGCCGTGACCCGCCTCCGCACCGCGAGGGTCTTCGTCTCCGACCTGATCCTCCTCGGCGACGCAAAAACGGGCCGGTTTGCCGTCGTCGAGAAGAGTCCGTCGGCGTTCGCCGTGCACGAGGCTTCCGGCGCCTCACTCGGCGCGACGAACGAGCCCGAGGACGCTGCCGTGCGCCGCAGCGCCCGCGCCCTGCCGCCCGGATCGACGTCGAAAAAGAGGCGCGCACGCCTTGACGATCTGCTCGAGGCGGCGGGCGGATCGCTCGACGTCGCGTCCGCGGTCGCGATCCTCAGAGACCGGCGCGGCGTGGACGGGAGGGATCTCGGCCCCGGAAACCGCAACGCCATCGACGCGTCGATCGCCGCGCACTCCGTCGTCTTCGACCTCACCCACCGGCGCGCGTGGGTGGCCACCGCGCCTCACACACTCGGACCGTACCTGCCCGTCGATCTCGAGGCCGTCCTCGCGAGCCCCGGGGGCCCGCCGCCCCGCGCCGCCGAACCGATTCCGGCGGACACATGGCTCTCGGACGCGGGCTACGGCCGTTACGTTCACGCGCGGGCGGCGCTCGCCTCCGCGCGCCGGCTCGAGGCCGAACGGAAGGAAGGCTGGCTCGAGGCGGCGAGGCGTGACGCCGAGCACGCGCACGAGCTGTCCGGTGAGTTCGCGGAGGCGACGGCGAAGCTCGGCGAGCTGGAAGCGCGACGTGGAAATCGCGCCCGGGCGCGGCAGCTCCTCGACGAAGCCCTCGCGCACGATCCCGGCCCCGCCCTGCTGCGCGCCGCCGCGGAGCAGTGGCGCGATGCGTGCGCGGCGGGCGACCGCGTTCCCTTGCCGAAAGAGCCGATCCCCACCATCCCACAGCCCGACGAGCTGCTTTCGGAAAAGGGAAATCGCTAGAAACACCAAGACTCAAGAGCTACCGCCGCCACCGCGCCTGTGACGTCCCGCGTTACGTACGCTCGTATTTTCTTAGAAGGTGAATGGGGAGAAGGCGCTGCCCGCGCGCTTCGAGCGACGTCGCGGGCAATTTCGAACATTCCTGCCGCGCCGAAACGTTCCACCCGAGGCGCCCCCTCTCTCTGCCCTTCCAAGAAATCTTCGTAGTCCGGGGTGCACAGTGTGACGGCCACTTTCGGCACGGCGACGCCTGCCTTCTGCGCGGCGACGTCATTCACCCATTCGAAGAAGCGCGCCGCCGCCCGCCGCGCCGCCGGCTCGAAGAAAAGACAGCCCTCGAAAAAGCGTGTTCGTTCTTCCGGCTTCGAGGAAATCTCCAGGGCCTCGAGCAGCACAGCCGCCCCCGTCTCGACGAGCTCGACGCCCGCCGCGCGGGGTCCGAGAGCAGATCTCTCTTCCTCCCACGCCTCACGCATCGCACGGTCGACACCTTCGGCCGCGACGACGAGCATACGGTCCGCGGCGCCCGCGGCGAGGCGGCGCGCCCCCAGGATCAGGGCCTCGAGGCCGGCCGTGCGTCCCGAGACGATCGTCTCCGAAACACCGCCGAGTCCGAGGGCCATGGCGAGCTCACCGTTCACGGTGTTATGAACGGTGGCCGCGAAAACGGAGGGAGCGAGATCTTCGACCCGCGCCGCCGCCGCAAGGCGAGCCGCGTGTTCCGTGATCGCGGACCGGCAGCCGTGGCGCGTGCCGACGGCGACGCCTGCCCGCGCGTCGGGCTCGGCCGGTCGGGCCGCTCCCGAGGCGCCGAACGCGCGCATTCCGGCGAGAAAGCCCGCGCGCCCGAAGCGGTCCATCCGGCGCAGGCGGTTCGCGTCTTCCGGCGCGCCTGGCGTGTCCGGCTCGCCGTCGCTCATGCACGCCGCCGCGACAAGAAAGACGTCTCTCACGCTCTCTCCAGCACGAGGGCCGCGTTCGTGCCCCCGAACGCGGAGGAGGTCGAGAGCGCGACAGCCACCGGCCTTT
>PLZI01000108.1 GCA_003152095.1 Acidobacteriota bacterium
GGATCTCGGTGCCCGTCTCGAACAGGACCTCGCCCGAGCCGAGGTCGACGACGTCCGCGGCGAAAAGAGCGCGGCCGAGCTTGCCCTGGTCGACCGACGCGGACACGGTCTCGCCCTTCGCGAGAGCGTCTCTCAGCTCGTTCGTGAGCTTGATGTCCGCGAAGATGCGTCCGTCCTTCTTGAGGCCGCGCAGATGCTTGTGGCGAAGGTCTTCCTTCACGAGGACTTCGGGCGACAGCGCGAGATGCGCCTTCCCCTTCTCATAGGTGAGCGGAACGGCCGTGTAGAACTNNCGAATTCCACCCACGAGCCGCGGTACGGAATGATCTTCCCGATCAGCGTATGGGCTCCCTCGCGCGTGAAGAACACGCCCGGCGAGCGGTGGAGCTGCGAGACGATGACGCGTTCGGTGCCGTTGATGACGAACGTGCCGTTGTCCGTCATGAGGGGAATCTCGCCGAAGTAGACCTCCTCCTCCTTGATGTCCCGGATCGGCCACTCCTTCGGAGCGCCCTTGCCGGTCGGCGCGTTCTCCTTGTCGTACACCTTGAGGCGGAACGTGACCTTGAGCGGCACCGAGTACGTGGCTCCGCGCTCCTGGCACTCGGCGACGGAGTAGAGCTGCCGGAGCTCGACCGGCGTGCCGCAGACCTCGTCGATCGTGACCTTGTTCGGATTCGGGTGCCCGCAGGCGCCGCACTCCACGCGCGTCGCGCGCGCATCCTTCACGCGTACCGTCGCTCCGCAGTGTTCACAGGCGAAACGAAGATGCTCCAGGCCCTCGAGCCGACCGCTTCGGGACTTCCAGTCCCCGATGCGGTACGACACGAACTCCAGGGCGCACGTCTCCCGAAAGTCGCTGAACGGGAAGACGCTCTTGAAGACGGCCTGCAGACCGACGTCGTGCCGTTCCTTTGGCAGGCGGTCCATCTGGAGGAAGTCCTCGTAGGACTTGCGCTGGACGTCGATGAGATTCGGAAGAGGCAGGAACGAGCGGATCTTGCCGAAGCTCGAGCGCTCTTTCGCGCCGGGTGCGAGGTTGCGTCCGTTCATGGGGTGCTATGTCCTCTCATGGCCGCGCGCAGGCCGGGAGATGAAACGCGCGAGGAGGCGACGGGGCGACGAAGAACGAAGGATTCGGACGAACCGGGTTACTTGATCTCGACCTTCGCGCCTGCGTCCTCAAACTTCTTTTTGATCGAGGCGGCCTCGCCCTTCGAAACCCCTTCCTTGATCGTCCCGAGGTTCTCGACGAGGTCCTTCGCTTCCTTGAGCCCGAGCGAACTGTTGACCTCGCGGACGGCCTTGATGACGTTGATCTTGCCCGCACCCGCTTCCTTGAGAACGACCGTGAACTCGGTCTGCTCCTCGGCAGCGGCGGCGGCCGGGGCGGCGCCCGCAGCGGCCGCGGGGGCGGCCATCATCGCGGCGGAGACGCCGAACTTCTCCTCGAGGACCTTCACGAGGCCGTTGAGCTCGAGGACCGACATCGACTCGATTTCCTTGACGAAGTTTTCGACGTTGAGAGCCATGGTTCTTCTCCTGATTCTTCGGCTTAAGCCGCGGTTTCTTCTGCTTTTTGCTTCGAAATCGCCGCGAGCGTCGCGACGACATTGCGATGAGGGGCGGACAGGACGGTCACGAGGCGCCGCATGGGCGACTGCATGAGGCCGAGGAGCCTGCCCACGAGCTGGATGCGCGAGGGCAGGTTCGCGAGGGTCTCGAGCTCCTTCGCCGCGACGGGCTTTCCGTCGAGAAGGGCAGCCTTGACCTTCAAATTCGGATTCGTCTTGCCGAAGGTGTGCAGCACCTTCGCGAGGGCGACGACGTCCGTCTGGCTATAGGCGACGCCCGTCATGCCCGTGAAGTGCTGCTCGAGGGAGCCGAGGGGCTTGTCCTTGAGCGCGCGCAGGGCGAGCGTGTTCTTGACGACCACGTAGTCCGACTTCGCGTTCTTGATCTGCCGGCGCAGCTCCGTGACGGCGGGGACCGTCAGGCCTTTATAGTCGATGAGGAACGCGTGGGCCGCTTTCGCGACCGTGCCCTCGATCCGCTGGATCTCCTCGTCCTTCGTGGCTCGGGTGGCGGTCATCTCTCACCTCCCTGCGGTCGATTCCCGCACGGTCCTTCGAGACTCGGATTCACGTCGCCTCTCCGTTTCATGAGGCAACCTTCCCGACGAGCTTCTCGGCGGTGGTGGGGTCGACCGCGATGCCGGGGCCCATCGTCGACGAGAGCACGACCGAGCGCATGTACTTGCCCTTGGCGGTGGCCGGCCTGGCCTTCTGGACGGCCGAGAGCAGCGCCTCGGTGTTCTCGACGAGCTGCTTTTCGCCGAACGAGACCTTCCCGACCGGCACGTGAATGATGGCGGTCTTGTCGACGCGGAACTCGATCTTGCCGGCCTTGAGCTCCGTGACGGCCTTGCCGACGTCGAACGTGACGGTGCCGGCCTTCGGGTTCGGCATCAGGCCGCGGGGCCCGAGAAGCTTTCCGAGGCGGCCGAGCGACTTCATCATGTCCGGTGTCGCGACGAGCGCCTCGAAGTCGAGCATGCCCGCCTGGATCTTCGCGACGAGATCGTCGCCGCCCACGAGGTCAGCGCCCGCGGCCTCGGCTTCCTTGATCTTCTCGCCCGATGCGACGACGGCGACCCGGGTCGTCTTGCCCAGGCCGTGCGGAAGCACGACCGTGCCGCGTACCATCTGGTCCGCGTGCTTGGGGTCGACGCCGAGGCGCAGCGCGACCTCGACCGTTTCGTTGAACTTTGCGAACGCCGCCGACTTGACGAGAGCGACGGCCTGGGGCACGTCGTAGATCTTCGCCTTGTCGACTTTCGCGGCGGCCGCGGTGAATTTCTTGCCACTCATGATGTTTGTACTCCGGAGTCGGTCGCGCTCCACGGGTCCGCCGGTGAGAAGCCCCGGGAGGCATCCCGGGCACCGTCAGACCGCACGCCGGGAGAGGTCCGGCGCGGGAGGCTTCCGCCTCTTGGTCGCGGCGTCAGCCGACGACCTCGATTCCCATGGATCGAGCCGTTCCCTCCACCGACTTGACGGCGGCGGCGAGATCGACCGTGTTCAGATCGACGAGCTTGAGCTTCGCGATCTCTTCGACCTGCTTCTTCGTGACTTTCCCGACCTTCGTCTTGTTCGGCACGCCCGAGCCCTTCTCGAGCTTCGCCGCCTTTTTCAGCAGCACGGCCGCCGGGGGCGTCTTCGTGATGAAGGAGTACGAACGGTCGGAGTAGACCGTGACGACGACGGGGATGATGAGCCCCGCGTCCTTCGCCGTCTTCGCGTTGAAGGCCTTGCAGAAGTCCATGATGTTGANNTGTTGACGCCCTGCGGCCCGAGCGCGGTGCCGACGGGCGGAGCGGGCGTGGCCTTACCCGCCTCGATCTGCAGCTTGACGTAACCCGTTACCTTTTTTGCCATGTGCGACTCGCTTTTTCCTAGAGCTTCTGGACCTGGACGAATTCGAGCTCGACCGGCGTCGGCCGGCCGAAAATGGTGACNNCGCGGCTTCGGCTTCTCCTTCGACTCGGCCGTGTGATGGAGGATCGAGTCGACCTCTTCCTGCGTGAGCGGGACGGGCGCCTTCGAGGAGCCGCCCACGAAGCCCGTCACCTTCGGCGTGTTC
>PLZI01000131.1:0-75266 GCA_003152095.1 Acidobacteriota bacterium
CCAGGGTCTGGACGACCTGGGCGACCGTCGAGTTCTTCTGGCCGATCGCGACGTAGACGCAGAAGACGCCCTTGCCTTTCTGGTTGATGATCGCGTCGAGCGCGATGGCGGTCTTACCCGTCTGGCGGTCCCCGATGATGAGCTCGCGCTGGCCGCGGCCGATCGGAATCATCGCGTCGATGGCCTTGATGCCCGTCTGGATCGGCTCCTTGACGGGCATGCGGTCGACGACGCCGGGCGCGAGGCGCTCGACCGGGTAGAACTCCTTCGAGGCGATCGGACCCTTGCCGTCGATCGGCTGCCCGAGCGGGTTCACGACACGGCCGACGAGCGCCTCGCCGACAGGCACCGAGATGATCCGCTTCGTGCGCTTGACGGTGTCGCCTTCCTTGACGAGGCTCGTCTCGCCCATGAGGACGCAGCCGACGTGGCCTTCCTCGAGGTTCAGCGCGAGGCCATAAACGCCGTTCGGGAATTCGACGAGCTCGCCCGCCATGACCTTGTCGAGACCGTACGCGAGCGCGATGCCGTCGCCGACCGACACGACGGTTCCCACTTCGTCGACGTCCACGCCCTGCGTGACGCCGGCGAGCTGGGCCTTGATGAGCTGGGTGATTTCCTGAGCGCTGATTTCCGCCATGTTCGTGCTTCTTTCTCCGTGTGTCAGGCCGGGGCGAGTGCGTGCAGTGCCGCGCGGGCTTTCTCGAGTCGCCGGAAGAGCGAGGCGTCGAGCCGCACGCTGCCCACCGAGACGACGAAGCCGCCGAGGAGGGCCGGGTCGACCGCCGTCACGAGGCGGACGCTCTTTTTCGTTCGCTCCGCGACGAGCGCGCGGAGAACGTCCAGAACGGCCGCGTCGGCAGGCTGCGCCGTGACGACGCGCGCCTCGACGGCATGTGTGTCGCGGTCGAGCCGCGCGCGAATGGCCGCGAGGAGCTCTCCGAGGACGCGGAGCCTGCGGTTGACGAGAAGGATCCGGAGCAGGCGGCTCCCGACCTCGGGAACGCCGACGCGGGCCGCGACCGCGCCGAGAAGCGCTTCTCGTCTGTGCCGGTCGAGACCGGGATTCTCGAGAACCTTCAGAAGCTCGGGGGCCCGCTCGAAGGCCCCGAGAAACGCGTCGAGCGCGGCGAGCTCGCCGGCCGGGTCTTTGGCCACGTCGAAGAATGCGTCGACGTAGGGGCGTGCGAATCGCGCGCTCATCGCTTCAGCTCTTCGCCGCGCCGGTCAGGCGGGCGACGCCTTCCGAGAGCAGCCTCTTCTCGTCGTCCGCGTTGACGTTCTTCTTGAGGAGCTCGCGCGCGAGGTCGACCGAGAGGTCGCCGGCGTACGCCGTGAGTTCCGCCCGCGCCGCGCGCACGCGGTTGTCGAGCTCGGCGCGCGTGCGCGCCAGGATGTGGTCGGCGTCCGACTGGCTCTTTGCGAGGAGAACGGCGTGTTCAGCCTCGGCGTCGCGGCGCGCGGCATTCTTGAGTGCCGTCAGCTCCGTCTCGATGCTCGAAAGCCGGGCCGCGAGCTCTTCCGAAAGCTGTTCGGCTCGGCGGCGGTCTTCGTCGGCCTTCGCGAGAGCCGTCGCGACGCCGGTCTTGCGGTTTTTGAAGAAGCCGGCGAGCGGCTTACGGAGAAGGAACCAGAGGAGGCCGACGAAAAGACCGAGGTTGAGGAACTGCCACACGATCGTCGGAACACCGAGAAAAGCGCGGGCGGCTTCGTGGCCTTCCTCGGAGAGGAGAAGCATCGCCGCGAGAGTCACGCAATTCTCCGGCCGAGAGCGAGCGAGGCGATCTCCAGGGCCGTCGCGCGCGCGTTCTTGGCGAGCTCGGCACGCGCCGCCTCGATGTCCTTCTCGAGCGCGCCCTGAGCGTCTGCGACGACGAGGCGCGCTTTCTCGCGTGCGTCGTCGAGCATTGCTTGGCGCTTCGCGTTTGCTTCGGCGCGCGCCGCGTGGCGTGCGGCCAGCGCGTCGCGCCGCGCCTCCGTAAGGCGCCGGTCGATGCCGGCGAGCGTCTCTTTCTCCTGATCGAGCATTCCGGCGAGCGCCGCCGTTGCTCCCGCGACGGCGCGCTCACGTTCCTCGAGGATCGTGCCCAGGGGCCCGAGGACAAAGACCCTCAGGACGAGGTAGGTCGCCCAGAAGATCACCATGACGAGGAGCAGGGAGAGATCGGGTAGCTGCATGCGCTCTCGGCGTCGCCTGCGCCGCACCGAAATCCGGACGCCGTGTCTTTCGGACGCCGCGGACCCGGATCTGTGCAAGCGGCGGCGTTATCTCACAGCAGCGGCGGTCGGTCAAACGCCGAGGTCGTTCCGGCTCGCTCGTGTGGGGCCCGTTCGCGGGGGCAATATGACACTGGACGGAGCGGCGCGTGGAAAAGGAATATTCAATCGAGCGATTGACAACCGGACCCGGACTAGGACGCAGGCTCGCGGCGGGTGGGTTCTTCTGCGCGCGGCGGGCCGCTCTCAACCGGCCCCTGGAGCACGGCACCCTCTTCGACAACGAGCGTCGGCGTGCGAACGTCGGCGAAAACGCGGGCGCCAGAATGCAGCTCGACGCGCTCTGTGGCGTGCACGCTCCCCCTGATGGTGCCCGAGACCGCAAGCCGCCCCACACGCAAGTCACCTTCGACGACGCCGCCCTCACCGATCACGAGCTCGGCGTCCGACGTGATCGTGCCTTTGAAGTGTCCGTCGATCCGGAAGACTTCGTCGAACGAAAGTGAGCCCTCCAGGCGTGCGCCTTGGTCGAGGAAGCCGTTTAGCGAGCCGCCCCCCTTCTTCGCGCTCATACCGTGCCTCCCCCCGAGAGCCTCTCGAACAAGCCGATGAGCTCCTCCTCCGAGAAAAAGGAAATTCGCACTTCGCCGCCGCGGCGCTTCCTTCGGATCTCGACACGGGTTCCAAGCGCTCGCGAGAGGCGTAGCTCGGCGTCGCGCGTGTCGGCATCCGGCGCGCGGGACTTTTTTTTCTTCACGCTTCCCTTCTGGATGTTCGCCACTCGAGCCTCGACGGCCCTCACCGAGAGCCCGCGGCGCACGATCTCTTTCGCGAGCTTCTCCTGATCCGCCGCGGACGGCAGCGCGAGCAGCGCGCGCGCGTGGCCCGCGGAAACGGACCCATCCTCGAGCGCCGCGCGTACCGCGGCCGGGAGCTTGAGCAGGCGGAGCGCGTTCGCGACGGTCGTACGGTCCTTGCCGACGCGCTCGGCGACGTCCTCCTGCGTGAGACCGAAATCGTCCTTGAGATGGCGATACGCTTCCGCTTCCTCGAGAGCGGTGAGGTCGCGACGCTGGACATTCTCGACGAGCGCGAGCAAGAGGTGGTCGCGGTCCGTGACGCCGTCGCGGACGATCACGGGAACCTCGGAAAGCCCCGCGCGCCGCGCCGCGCGCACCCGGCGCTCGCCAGCGACGATTCGGAAGCGCCCGCCTTCCCTCGTGACGAGCACAGGTTGGAGAATTCCTGTCCGCCGGATGGACTGCGAGAGCTCCTCGATCCCGGTATCGTCGAAACGCCGGCGCGGCTGGCGCCGATTCGCGTCGAGAAGGTCGATCGCGACAACCCTCAGGCTCGCGCCCGGCCCCTCGGCGCGCGCCGACGGAATAAGCGCCGACAGGCCTCTGCCAAGGGCCGGTTTTCGGGAGGCGGTCATCCGTACGATCCTAGCAGCCGGGAGGCGACGCGGCCGGCTTGCGGTCGTCGCGCCTCAGGAGTTCGCGGGCGATTCCGAGATACGCTTCGGCGCCTTTCGACTTCACGTCGTAGAGAAGGATCGGTTTGCCGAAGGACGGCGCCTCTCCGAGGCGTACGCTCCGCGGGACGACGTTCTCGAAGACGGCCGCGCCGAAGTGCTTCCGTATCTCCTCGAGCACCTGTCGCGAGAGGTTCGTCCGCTCGTCCCACATCGTGGCGATGACCCCCGCGAGCGTGAGTCGGGGGTTCAGGCTTTCGGTCACGCGTTCGACCGTCGTGACGAGCTCGGAAACTCCCTCGAGCGCGAAGTATTCGCACTGGATCGGCACGAGGACGCCGTCGGCGGCGACGAGCGCGTTCACCGTGAGAAGGGACAGCGACGGTGGGCAGTCGATGAGGATGTACTCGAACCGGTCCCGGAGCGGGTCGATCCTCTCGGCGAGGCGGTACTCGCGGCGCTCTTCGTTCACGAGTTCCACCTCGGCGCCCACGAGCTCGCGGTTGGAGGGTACGAGCGTCAGGTGCGGCAGGTCCGTGCCGCGTGCGACCTCCTCGAATGCCGCTTCCCCGCCGAGCCAGTCATAGACGGTGCGCGAGAGCGTCGACTTGTCGACGCCGAGTCCGGACGTCGCGTTGCCTTGAGGGTCGAAGTCCACGAGCAGGACCGGGCGCTCGAGAACCGCGAGCGCCGCGGCGAGGCTGATCGCGGTCGTCGTCTTGCCGACGCCTCCCTTCTGGTTCGCGATGGCGAGGACGCGGGCCGGACGGTGGAGATGTTTCACGTGAAACACTCGAGCAAGAGGATGCCCCGTCGTTCGGCTCCGGGCGCTCGGTGGAACGACGCCCGCCCTGCGCGGCTCGCCTGCTTCGCCTCGGCCGCCAGAGGCTCGCTCGTCCAGAGCAGGGCCCGCCCGCCGGGCGAAAGGAGCGGGCGCGCGGCGCGCACGAGCTTTCCAGCCGAGCCCACGGCGCGGGTCGTCAACACGTCGTACCGCAGCGTATCGGCCATGGGAAACGAACCCGGGAATCTAGCGTTCAAGACCTGGGCGGTCAACGCGAGGCGCTCGATCGCCTCCGCGAGGTAGGCCGATTTCTTCCGGGACGATTCGACGAGTGTTCCCTCGAGGTCGGATCGCACCACGAGGAGCGGAATCGCCGGGAATCCGCCACCGGAACCGAGGTCGAGGAGGCGCGCGGCGCGCCCGCCCGGTCGGGGCAGGAGGGGGAGGCCGAGCAGAGCATCGAAGAGATGCTCCTCCGCAAGGACACCGGGGTCCGCGGAGCGTGCCGAAACGAGGTTCATCTCCGTGTTCTTCTCGAGCAAGATCGCGAGGAACGCCGCGAGCCGGCCAGACGCGGCCTCGACACGCGCGCGCTCTTCCGCCGGAACCTGTGCCACGAGATTCCGGACCATTTCCTCGAGATTCACGCCGCGACCCCACGCCGGAAGGAGAGAAGACGAGCGAGGAGAAGCGTCACGGCGGCGGGGGTCACGCCGGGGAGACGCGATGCCTGGCCGAGCGTCCGCGGGTGATGCCGTTCGAGTCTCTCGGTCGCTTCGGCCGACAGCCCCGGGATGCCATTGAAAGCGAATCCATCTGGAAAAACGCGTTCCGCCGCGCGCGCCACGCGGGCGATCGCCTCGCGCTCGCGCGTGACAAAGCCCTCGTACCGCAAGTCCGCGACGAGCCGGTCACGCTCCTCCGGCCGCAGCGCGGCAAGGTCGGCGGCCGTTTCGCCATCGAGCATCTCCGCGCACAGATCTTCCAGCTTCGCCAGGTCCGCTTCAGGACGTCGCAGAAGGCCGGCCAGGGTCGTCTCTTCCATCAGGCTCACGCCACGCCCGGCGAGACGCTCGCGCGTGGCACGATCCGGCCGCACCCGCGCTCCGGAGAGTCCCTCGCTGACGCGGGCGACCCTCGCCTCGGCTTCGAAGACGGGCGCGGCCTCTTGCTCGGTCACGAGGCCGAACGCGAGCGCTGTCCCCGTGAGACGCGCGTAAGCGGTATCGGCGCCGAGGAGGAGGCGGTGTTCGGCGCGCGAGGTGAGAAGGCGGTACGGCTCATCCAGACCGAGCGTGACGAGATCGTCGAGCATCACGCCGATGTAAGCCTCGTGCCGGCCGAGCCGGAGCGGTTCATCACCCGTGACGACCCGCGCCGCGTTCGTTCCCGCGACGAGACCCTGGCCAGCCGCCTCTTCGTAGCCGGAGGTGCCATTGATTTGCCCCGCCAGGAAAAGACCCGGCAGGGCGCGCGTCTCGAGCGAGACGTCGAGCTGCTCGGGAAAGACCATGTCGTACTCGACGGCGTAAGCAGGCCTGAGAATCTCGGCCCGCTCGAGCCCGCTTATCATTCTTACGATGGATTCTTGTGTCTTCTCCGGCAGTGACATCGACAGGCCGTTGAGGTAGAGCCAGTCCGTCGAAAGGCCCTCTGGCTCGACGAAGATCTGGTGGCGTGGCTTGTCCGAGAAGCGCACCACCTTGTCCTCGATCGACGGACAGTAGCGCGGACCGCGGCCGACAATACGCCCCGAATAGAGCGGCGAGAGCGGCAGACTCTCCCGGATCAGGTCGTGCACCGCCTCGTGCGTGTGTGTGAGCCAGCAGTCCACCTGTCTTTGTCTTGGAAACGCCTCACCGCGCGAGCGGAACGAAAACGCGACCGGCCGCGCATCGCCCGGCGCGCGCGCCATCTTCGCGACGTCGACCGTGCTTGCGCGGACACGGGGCGGAGTGCCTGTCTTCATACGCCCGAGGCGGAGCCCGAGGGCGACGAGCGCGTCCGAAAGCGCACGTGCCGGAGGCTCGTTCCAGCGTCCGGCCTCCCGTTGCACGTCGCCGACGTGCACGAGGCCGCGCAGAAACGTCCCGGTCGTCACGACGGCAGCGCCGCACACGAGCGTCGAGCCGTCCTCGAGCGTCAGCCCGCCGAGCCGCCCGCCGAGCAGCGAGAACCCCGCGGCCGTGCCTTCCCCAACCGAGAGGTTCGGCGCCGAATTGACGGTTCGCGTCATCTCCTCGGCGTAAAGCGCCTTGTCCGACTGGCAGCGAAGGCCGCGCACGGCGGTTCCGCGCGATCCGTTGAGTACCTTGAACTGGATCGCGGTACGATCCGCGACAAGGCCCATCGCGCCGCCGAGCGCGTCGATCTCGCGCACGACTTGTCCCTTCGCGAGGCCGCCCACCGCTGGGTTGCAGCTCATGCGTCCGATGGTCGCTCGCTCCCGCGTGAGGAGAAGCGTCTTCCTTCCAAGGCGCGCTGAAGCGAGCGCCGCCTCGCAGCCCGCATGCCCCCCACCGACGACGATGACCTCCCAACGCGCTTCCATCGAGCGCCACTCTACTTGCCCACGCAAAACGTCGCGAAGATCCGATCCAGCAGCTCCTCGGTCGCCGTCTCGCCCGTGATCACCCCCAGCGCCGACAGCGCCTCGCGCACGCGTGCGGCCACGAGCTCCGGCGCGGGGGGCAAGTTTCCCGCGAGCGCCGCCGCCTCTCGCAGGGACGACGCCGCGGACACGAGCGCCGCGCGGTGGCGCTCGAGGACGAGGAGCTCTCCGTCCGCCTGGACAAAACCGAGCCGCGCCGCGAGAAGCGCGCGCAGCGCCTCGAGCCCCAGACCCGTGCGCGCGGAAGCGAGAACCTCGACGCGGCCTTCTTCCGCGTCGCCGCCCACGAGATCCGCCTTCGTGCCCACGACCAGCGTCTGGCCCGCTCTTCCCTTTCCCAGGAATTCCTCGTCCTCTTCCTTCATTCCGAGAACCATGTCGATCGCATAGAGCACGAGATCGGCCGTTTCCCCCGCGCGCTCGGCCACGTCGACACCGATTTTCTCCACCTCGTCCTCCGTCGCCCGGAGGCCCGCGGTGTCGAGGAGCGTCAACATCTCGTCGCCGATCTCACAGGTTTCGGAGATTGCGTCCCGCGTGGTTCCGGGCACCGCCGTAACGATGGCGCGATCGCGTCCGACGAGCGCGTTAAAGAGCGTCGACTTTCCCGCATTCGGCCGTCCGAGGATGGCGACCACCTTGTGCCGGTCTCGTGCCCCGCCCCGCGCGGCCGTCGTGGCCAGGGCTTCCGCTTCGCCCGCGACGGCCGCGAGCACATCCGCGACACCGCGTGCATCCGGAGCCGCCACATCCTCGGCAAAATCCAGCGCCGCCTCGAGCCCCGAGAGCACGTCGAGCATTTTTTCGCGCGCCGCCATCACGCGCCGCGACAGCTCTCCTTCGACGAGCCCGAGCGCCCGCCGGGCCGCTCCACGGGTCTCGGCCCGAGCGAGCGCGGCGAGCCCTTCCGCCTCGGCGAGATCCAGCTTGCCGTTCGCGAGGGCGCGACGCGTGAACTCGCCTCGCACGGCCGGCCGCGCGCCCGCTGCGCGCGCCGCGGCGAGCAGCCCCGCCACGATCGCTAACGAACCGTGGCAGAAGAACTCCACGACCTCCTCGCCCGTAGCGGAAGACGGCGCCGGAAAGAAGAGCACGAGCGCGCGGTCGAGCGGCTGGCCGTCTTCCCCCACGAGACGGCACAGCGCCGCCTCGCGCGGGCGCGGCGCCTCAGGCAGGCGCGGCGCAATCCGCCGGGCGACCGCGAGCGTCGCCCCGGTCGGTCCCGTTAGGCGGACGACCGCGAGCGCGGATGCGCCCGGAGGCGTCGCGGTTGCGACAAGCACGTCGCCTCCGCGGTCCGGGTCGGCCACGAGGCGCGCCATTGGGTCTGCTCGGCTCCGCGGGCCTCACGCCGCCTTCGGTTTCATCGACTTCGGGCCCAGGTCGGTGAACCGGTTGAGAAGCATCTGCTGTCCGATCGTGAGGACGTTTTGCATGAGCCAGTAGAGAACGAGCCCCGACGGCACGTCTTTGAAGAGAAAGCCCATGACGAGCGGCATGATGTTCTGCACGCGCCGCATCGTGGGATCGCCGCCCGTCGGCGTCATCTGCTGCTGGAGCCACATCGTTGCCGTCATGAGGATGGGCGTGACGTAGTACGGGTCCTTCGCCGAGAGGTCCGTGATCCAAAGCATGAACGGCGCGTGGCGCAGCTCGATCGAGTGTGCGAGCAGGTTGTAGAACGCCACGAGGATGGGCATCTGCAGGAGAAGCGGCAGGCAGCCGCCCGCGGGATTGACACCCTCCTGCTTGTAAAGGGCCATCATCTCCTCGTTCATCTTCACGCGCGCCTGCGGGTCCTGCTTGAGCTTCCCCGACCATTTCGTGCGGATCGTCTCCACCTTCGGCTGCAGCACGCTCATCTTCCTCATCGAGACGAGCTGCTTGTGCGTGAGCGGGAAGAGAAGAACCTTGATCACGACCGTGATGAGGAGAATCGCGACGCCCCAGTTTCCGACGACACGGTGGATGGCCTTGAGGCCCCACAGAAGTGGCTTCACGAGGATCGCGTACCACCCATAGTCGATGAGTCGGTCCATGCCGGGCCGCGTCTTCTCGAGGACGTCGAGTTCCTTCGGGCCGAGGAAGACGTCCGTCGCGAGGGCACCAGGCGCCGCCAGGACGACCTCGCTCTCGGCATCGGCCGGCGCCGGCGCCGCCGCCGCGAGCGTGACGGGTCTCAGGGTCACGGCCGCGGTCCCGGTGGGAAGGAACGCGGTGAGGAAGTAGTTGTCTTCGAGGCCCGCGGCGACGAGGCCCGCGCCCTTGAGCTCGGCTTCCTTGAGCCCGTCCTTGGCCTTGCGGTCCACCGAGGCCGTCGCGGAGAGCGTGACCGTCGCGCCAGGCTTCGTGTACCGGCTTGCAAGCTCGTCCGTGGAGGGGTTGCCGATTCCGGGGCCGAGGACGAGTCCGACCGCGCCGCCGGCGGCACCGTCGCGCTCGGCCGTCACGACAACGACGTACGAATCCCGGAACACGTACGTTCGCCGCAGGCCTTCCCCGCTCGCCTCGCGGTACCGGAAGCGCACGGTCGTCACGCCGTTCCCGCTCTCGCGCTCGACGGCGAAGCGGGCCTTTGCCGCCCGCGCGAGGAACGCGTCCGCGGCATCGAGCGCGAGCGTCGCGCCCGGAAAGGGCGACCCCTGACGCACGAGGTCGAGCGCCTTCCCGGCGCCGTCCCGGTGGTGCGTCAGAACGAACGACTTCAGGACGCCGCCCTCGTTCGAAAGGCGCGCCGTATAGAGCGGAGTCCGCACCTCGACCATCTCCTCCGCTCCGGCCGAGACCGGGATCGCGGGCACGCTGGCTGCGGCCGCGGCAAGCGGCGTCGGGGCGGCGGTCGCGATGGGTGGTGCGGCCGTTGTTGCGGTGGCCGCGAGTTTCGCGGCGGGCTTGGCGGCGGGCTCAGGCCGCTTCGACGGCGGGAAAAGGACCGTCCAGCCGACCAGGACGGCAGCCGACAGGGCGAAGGCGAGAACGAGACGCTTCGTTTCCAAGGGATCTCCTCTGGCGATTCAGGGAACCGGGTCCGGGCCGCCCGCGTTGAAGGGGTGACAGCGCGCAAGCCGCCGCGCGGCCAACGCGAGGCCCCTGCACACGCCGTGGCGCGTGACGGCCTCACGCGCGTACTCCGAGCACGTCGGGGTGAACCGGCATGCCGGCGGCAACAGGGGCGACACGAAGCGCTTGTAGGCGGCAAAGACTCCCGCGAGGGTACGAGCGGGTTCGATCGAAACCACGCTCATTTGACCACGGCCGCCACGGCGCGCGCCAGGAGCGCTGTCAGCTCGCCGGAAAGCGCAGCGAACGGTGCGCGGGCTGCACGCGCCGAGATATTCACGACGAGATCCACGCCAGCGTCGGGCGCCGTCGCTGCCCATCGGCGGAAGATCTCCCGAACGCGCCGCCGCGCCCGGTTGCGAAGCACGGCTCCGCCCGCCTTGCGCGTGGCCGTGATGCCGAGCCGGAGCCCGCCCGCCGAACGGGGACGCGCGAACACGACCACGAGGCGACCGTGCTGTTTGGCGCCGTGTTCATAAGCATCCAGAAAATCCCGGCGAGCCCCGACGCGGCGAGCCCGCGGGAAAGCCCCGCTCCCAGCGCGGCGGGATGGGGTGCTGACCTGCGCGTGCATGGCTCCGGCCAGACGCCGCGGACGCCGCGGCGAGTCCGGGGGCCGCCTCCGCTCAGGCGGAGAGGCGCTTGCGCCCTTTCGCCCGGCGGCGGGCAAGAACGGCACGGCCCGTCTTGGTTCTCATCCGGATCAGGAACCCGTGCGTCCTGCTCCGGTGACGGTTGTTAGGCTGGAACGTGCGTTTCGTTTTGGCCATGGTGCGCGGACCCTCCGAAGGGGGAAAGGGATTCTCGGGGCTTCCGCCGGTCCTGTCAACCGATGGCCTCTTTTCCGCCCGCACGGGCGCTGATACCATCCGCGTCCCCCCGCGAACCCCGTTTTGCACAGCGGTGGAGATCCTGTGGAAAAGCCGACTACTTGGGCCAAGATCCTGGAGCACCTCAAGACGCGCGTCGACGAGCGCGAGTTCGACTCGTGGTTTCGGGATTCGCGTCAAAAATCCGAGACGGCCGAGGCCATTTTCGTCCAGGTTCGGACGCCGCTCTTCGTGGACTACATCCCCGAGGCCTACGCTCTGCAGATCGCCGAGGCGGCCCGCCTCGCGGGCGCCGGCACTCGAGAGATCCGCTTTGGCGCGGACGGGGAATACCGGTCGGCGGTGAACCCGCAGAAGATTCCCGCAGAGCCCCGGCGGCGGACGGGCGGCTTGAATCCGGCGTATACGTTTGAGCACTTCGTGACGGGAGAGTCCAACCGCTTTGCTCACGCCGCAGCCCTGCGCGTCGCGGACCAGACGTCGCGGCAATACAACCCGCTTTTCATCTGCGGCGGAACGGGCCTCGGCAAGACCCATCTCATGCAGGCTCTCGGGCATCGGCGCCTCTCGCGACGGCCGGGCGAGAAGGTGATTTACCTGACCTCGGAGAACTTCGTGAACGAGGTCGTGCTCGGCGTGCGGTTCAACAAGATGGAGAGTCTCCGCCAGCGCTTCCGGGCCGCCGACATCCTGCTGCTCGACGACGTGCAGTTTGTCGTCGGGAAGGAGGCCTCTGAGAACGAGCTCTTCCACACGTTCAACGCGCTGTACGACGAGGGCAACCAGATCGTCTTCTCTTCCGACGTGCCGCCGCGCGAGATCCCAGGGCTCACGGACCGCCTGAAAAGTCGGTTCGAGGGCGGACTCATCGTGGATATCCAGCTCCCCGACTTCGAGACAAAGGTGGCGATCCTCCGTCAAAAGGCCGAGGCGAACCAGGTCATCCTTGAGGACGACGTCGCGTTCTTCCTCGCCGGCAAGATCAAGTCTTCGATTCGCGAGCTCGAGGGCTACTTCAACCGCGTCGTGGCCTTCGCCTCCTTGAAGGGCGAGCCGATCTCCCTCGACCTCGGCCGAGAAGCCCTGAAGGATGTCTTTCGCGCCGAGGAACACGCAACGACACCCGCAGAGATCCTCAAGATCGTCGGGGCACACTATGGTCTCAAGCCCGCCGAGCTACGCGCGCGCACGAAACGCGGTCCTATCGTTTTTGCCCGGCAGGTGACGATGTACGTCCTCAAGGAGGTAACGGCCCTTTCCCTACCCGAAATCGGCCGATTGTTCTCCGACAAGCACCACACCACGGCCCTCCATGCCATTCGGAAGATCGCCGCTCTGCGCGAGGAAGATCCGGAGCTGGATCGGCTTATCGCGGCTTTCCTGGCGCAGTTTCGCTGAGATTTCCACCTCTTTCCCCGCTCCTTCGCTTTGAGCCTTCCCAACCGCTGGAAAACTCGTCTGCCTCGGTTTCGTAGGGTCCCATTTTCACAAAGGGCAGGCGGGAGATCCACAGCTCATGTCCCCATCTAAACATTTGAAATAAAACTGGTTGTAGACCACTGCACTTTTTGGACCTCCCTACTTCTTCTACTTCTTTCACATGCCTGTAAATGATAGGATTCAAGATGTAAGGAGACGTCGTGGAGCTAACACTTCCGGCCTCGTTCCTGGCCCGCGAACTGAGCCTGATTCAGGGCGTCGTCGAGAAGCGGACGACTCATCAGATCCTCACGAACGTTTTGCTCGAGGCCAAGGGCGAGACGCTCACGCTCACGGCAACGGACCTCGATACGACGCTCGTGTCCGAGATCGCCCCGGTGACGCTGAAGAGCTCGGGCTCGGTGACGGCACCAGCGCGGCGCCTGTATGACGTCGTCAGGGAATTGCCGCCGAACACGGAGATCAAGCTCAAGGTACTCGAGAACAACCACGTCTCTCTCGAATGCAAGGAACCGAAACTCAGGATCCGGCTGAACGGCTTGCCGGCAGGGGACTATCCCACCCGGCCCGAACCCGCGGGAGGCCCCACTCTCACGCTTTCGTTCGGTGCGCTCCGCAGGATGGTCGATAAGGTCCGGTTTGCCGTTTCCACCGAGGAAATGCGGCTGCAGCTCCAAGGAGCGCTTCTCAAGGCGAAA
The DNA here is from genome assembly GCA_003152095.1 of Acidobacteriota bacterium. GTDB lineage: Bacteria > Acidobacteriota > Thermoanaerobaculia > UBA5066 > UBA5066 > Fen-183. The sequence goes on from PLZI01000131.1 coordinate 13,115, forward strand.
AACGGTACCGTTGAGATGGTCGCTACAGATGGCCACCGGCTGGCGCTCGTGGAGGTGGAGGGCGCGCAGGCCGAGGCCGGCTTTGAGCCGGTTCTCGTCTCCAAGAAGATCCTCGACGAGCTCGGGAAGCTCGACGCAAGCGACGACGCGCCCGTTACGATCATGCGCGGCACGAATCACATCGGGTTTTCGGTTGGGAGCCGCAGGCTATTCTCGAAGCTTGACGAGCGTCGCTTCCCGGACTACGAAAAAGTCATCAGCAAGGAGAACGACAAGAAGGCGGTCGTTCCCCGCGAGGAGCTTCTGGGAGCCGTCCGGAGAATCGCCCTTCTGTCCGGCGACCGGATGAAGGCGGTAAGTCTCGCGTTCCAGAAGGACGCCCTCGTCGTCTCCTCGGAGAGCCAGGAGGTTGGTGACGGCTCGCAGGAAATTGCCATCACATATGACAATGCTCCGGTCACGCTTCGCCTCAACGCGCGCTATCTCGAGCAGTTTCTCGAAGTGGCCGAGACAAAAGAGGTTCATCTGTTCGTGAAAGATGAGCAGGCCCAGTGCCAGGGGCGCCCCGCGGAACCGCTCGGGGGTATCCGGAGCTATCTCTACGTCGTGATGCCGATGAGGATGTAGTCGGCCGCGTGGAGATACTTTCTCTCTCTACCGATGGCTTTCGAAACCTGGTGAATGGCCGGGTGGAGCTGCACGCGCGCCTCAACCTCGTCGTCGGCGATAACGGGCAGGGCAAGACGAACCTGCTCGAGGCCCTCGCTCTTGTCTCGGGCCGTCCGTCGTTCCGGACGAGTGATCTCGCCGAGGTGCGCCAGCATCTCGCGGCCCGGGCGGTCGTCACGGCACGGCTGCGGGACGACGGTGGAGGCCCGAAGAACGACGTGACGCTCGGGTTCGTTTACGCGGGCAGCGCTCGTGAGCAATACCAGGACGGCAAGCGCGTGACGCGGCTGGCCGCGGCCCGCAGCCTGCCAGCGGTCTTCCTGACGGCGCGTGACCTCATGCGGCTCTCGGGGCCACCGGCGGAGCGCCGGAAGGCGCTCGACCGGGCCGCTCTCGCCCTGCATCCCGAACACGCGCGGTCGCTGCTGGCCTACGAGCGCGCCCGCGCGGCGAAGACGCGCCTTCTCTCGCTCGGCGCGCGCTTCGATGCGGACGAGCTCGCCGTCTATGAGACCGCGCTCGCCGAGACGGGCGGGCTCGTGGCGGTGGCACGCCGCGCGGCCCGCGCGCGTCTCGAACGGGAAATCGCCCGCCAAGCGGAGGTCCTCGGTTCTCCCTTCCGCAACATTTCGCTCGAGTTCGTGAGCGACCTGCCGGCGGGCGGCGACGCGCGCGAAATGGGTGCGGCCCTCGCGGCCCTCCTGCGTGGACGCAAGGCCGAGGAGCGGCGCGCGCAGCGGTGTCTCGTCGGACCGCATCGAGACGACGTCGTCCTCCTGGCTGATGGCGTGCCGATGGCGAGCCGGGCATCCTCGGGCGAGACGCGGACCTTTCTGCTCGCGTGGACGCTCGCGGAGATGTCACTCATGGCCGGCGGCGGTCGGGCGCCGCTCCTCGGGTTCGACGACTTCGATTCCGAATGGGACCCGCGCGTCCTTGGCGCGTTCGCCGAGGCGCTGCCGGAAGAAGGTCAGGTGTTTCTGACGTCCGCCCGACCCGAGGCCGTGCGCGGACTGCCCCTCCCCGCGGGGTCGCTCTACCGAATGGCGGCGGGGAGGCTCCTCCGCGAGGGAATCCTGGGGGCCGGGCGGAACTGCGAGCGCCGCGCGGTTGCAGCGGGGCCCCGGTGAGCGAGCATCGCGACACCCCGGCTTTGGTCGAGCCCGTGCCGCCGACGGGCCCCACCCACGCGGGCGCCGAAGACTACGGCACGAGCTCAATCAAGCTTCTCAAGGGGCTCGAGGCCGTGCGCAAGCGGCCCGGGATGTACATCGGGAACACCGACGACATCACCGGCCTTCACCACATGGTCACCGAGCTCGTGGACAATGCGATCGACGAGGCGCAGGCCGGGTACTGCGACACGATTTCGGTTGTTGTCCATGCGGACGACTCGGTCACCGTCGAGGACAACGGCCGCGGCATCCCTGTCGGGCCCCATCCGGTGCACGGTCGCGAGACGCTGGAAATCATTTTGACCGACCTCCATTCGGGCGGAAAGTTCGACAACAACGCGTACAAGGTCTCGGGCGGCCTTCATGGCGTGGGCCTTTCCGTGGTCAACGCGCTCGCGGAGTCGCTGGCGGTCGAGATCAAGCGCGAGGGCCGGGTCTGGCAGCAGCACTACGCGAAGGGTGTCCCGGTGGGGCCTATTCGCGAGGTCGGGAAGACGGCGAAGACCGGCACGAAAATCACGTTTCGGGCCGACCCGGAGATCTTCTCCGTCTCGAGCTACAACTTCGACTTGCTCTCGCAGCGTCTCCGAGAGCTCGCGTTCCTGAATTCCGGCGTTGCGATCGAGATCCTCGACGAGCGCGACCCGAAAGGCGAGAAAAAGCACCTGTTCCGGTATAACGGCGGCATTCGCTCCTTTGTCGAGCACCTCAACAAGAACAAGCAGCCGCTCCACGAATCGGTCATCACCTTCTCCGACGTGAAAGACCCGAGCGGCAACGCCGCGGTGGACGCGAAAAAAGAGCGCCTCGACGTCGCGCTCCAGTGGAACGAGGGCTACACCGAGCAGATCTTCTGCTTCACGAACACGATCTCGAACAAGGACGGCGGCACCCACCTCGAGGGCCTGAAGACGGCGCTCACGCGCGCGATCCAGAGGTACGCGGAAGGCGCGGGGCTCACGAAACACCTCAAGGACACGACGCTTTCCGGCGACGACTGCCGCGAGGGTCTCACGGCCGTCGTGTCGCTGAAGATCCGCGACCCGAAGTTCTCCTCGCAGACGAAGGAAAAGCTCGTCTCGCAGGAAGCGAAGACCTGGACGCAGACCGTCACCTACGAGAAGCTCTCGAGCTTCTTCGAGGAAAACCCGAAGGTCGCGCGCCGCGTCGTCGAGAAGATCGTGGATGCGGCGCGGGCGCGCGAGGCCGCGCGCAAAGCGCGCGAGCTCGTGCGGCGCAAAGGCGCGCTCGACGGGGCGGGACTGCCCGGCAAGCTCGCGGACTGCCAGGAAGGGGATCCGGCGCTCTCGGAGATCTTCATCGTCGAGGGCGACTCGGCCGGCGGCTCGGCCAAGCAGGGGCGCGACCGGCGCACACAGGCCATCCTCCCGCTCAAGGGCAAGATCCTGAACGTCGAGAAGGCGCGCTTCGACAAGATGCTCGCCTTCGCCGAGATCCGCTCCCTCATTCTCGCGCTTGGCGCCGGGATCGGCGAGGACTTCGATTCCGACAAGATCCGGTATCACAAGATCGTCCTCATGACGGATGCCGACGTGGACGGCAGCCACATCCGGACACTTCTCCTCACGTTCTTTTTCCGGCAGATGCGGACCGCGATCGAGCGCGGCTACCTCTACATCGCGCAGCCGCCGCTCTTCAGGGCCGTCGAGGGAAAGAAGGAAGTTTTCCTGAAGGACGAGAAGGAATACGCCCGTTTTCTGCTCGCGCGCATCGGAGATGACCGCGCACTCACGGCCGAGCCGTCCGAGCGCACGCTCTCGGGCGGCGGGCTGATGACGCTCGTGACGGGCCTGCAGGACTGGCGCGCGCTCGTGCAGCGACTCGCGGTCCGCGGCTACCCGGAGGCGCTCGTGAGGACGCTCGTGAAGCAGAAGCTCACCGAGCCCGGCGCCCTGAAGAGCCGCGAGCGCCTCGAGCGAGCGACGCACGAGTTCGCGGCCGTCGTCGAGTCGTTCGCGATCGTGCCGGACGAGGAGCACGACGGCTTCGCCGTGCACGTGACGCAGGCCGTGAACGGCGTCACGAAGACGGGAATCGTGGACGCGGCGTTCCTCTCCGGCTACGAGATGAAGCGCGCCGTCGAGCTCGCGGCCGCGCTGGACGGATTCCTCGACGGCCCGTACCGCCTGAGGACGAACGGAAACGGCGACGAGCATGTCCTCGCCACGCTCGGCGAGGCGGTCGACGCCGTCCTCGAGAGCGCGAAAAAAGGCCTCTCGATCAACCGCTACAAGGGTCTCGGCGAGATGAACCCCGAGACGCTCTGGGAGACGACGATGAACCCGGCGACGCGCCGGCTCCTTCAGGTGCGTGTCGAGGACGCGGTCGAGGCCGACTTGATCTTCACCATCCTCATGGGCGACGCCGTCGAGCCGCGGCGCGAGTTCATCGAGACGAATGCCCTGAACGTGGCGAATCTGGACATTTGAGTTGTTTGTCGATGACACACCCGAGGTTCTCGCGTGAGTGACGACGCCGTGAAGCCACCTGCGCCCCCCGCCCCGCCCGGGGTGATGGGTGGGCGGGGCGGGGCGGGGGGCGAGAAGATTCCCGTCTCGATCGAGGAGGAGATCAAGCGGAGCTATCTCGCGTACGCGATGTCCGTCATCGTGGGGCGCGCGCTGCCCGACGTGCGCGACGGCCTCAAACCGGTGCATCGCCGCGTCCTCTTCGGGATGTGGGAGCAGTCGAACCGCCACAACCGGCCCTACAAGAAGTCGGCCCGACTCGTCGGCGACATCATGGGCAAGTACCACCCGCACGGCGACGCCGCGATCTACGACACGATCGTTCGGATGGCGCAGGATTTCTCGATGTCCGAGCCGTTGGTGGACGGACAGGGCAACTTCGGCTCCGTGGACGGGGACTCGGCGGCGGCGATGCGCTACACGGAGATCCGGCTCACGCGCCTCGCCGAAGAAATGCTCGGCGAGGACATCGACAAGGAGACCGTCGACTGGACGCTGAACTACGACGGCTCGCTCCAGGAGCCGACCGTCCTGCCCTTGAAGTTCCCGAACCTCCTCGTGAACGGCTCCGAGGGCATCGCCGTCGGCATGGCGACGAAGATCGCCCCGCACAACCTCGCGGAGGCCTGCGCCGCCGCGATCCTTATCCTGGATGACCCGAAAGCCGAGCTCGCCCGGCTCGTCGAGGTGATGCCCGGCCCTGACTTTCCAACCGGCGGTCTCATTCTGGGCCGGCAGGGCATCGTCGACGCTTACAAGACGGGCCGCGGCATCCTGCAGGTGCGCGGGCGGACGGAGATCGAAAAGACGAGGAAGGGCGACCGCGAGTCGATCGTCGTCACGGAACTCCCGTTCCAGGTCAACAAGGCGCGCCTCATCGAGCAGATCGCGGGCCTCGTGAACGACAAGAGGATCGAGGGGATCTCGGCGATCCGCGACGAGTCCGACCGCGACGGCATGCGCATGGTCGTGGACGTGAAGCGCGACGCCATCGCGCAGGTCGTCCTGAACCAGCTCCTCGCGGCGACCCCGCTGCAGTCCTCGTTCGGGATCAACGCGCTCGCGATCGTGGACGGGCAGCCGCGCGTCCTGCCGCTCCGGGACCTCTTCCGGCACTTTCTCGACCACCGCCGCCAGGTCGTCGTGCGCCGCACGCTCTACGACCTCAAGAAGGCCGAGGAGCGCGCGCACCTCCTCCTCGGGCTTGCGATCGCGCTCGCGAACCTGGATCAGGTCATCGCGATCATCCGCGGCAGCAGAGACCCCGAAGAGGCACGGACCCGCCTCACGCGCGAGATCTCGGTCCAAAGAGCCGCGCTGGAAAACTTCCTCGGCGCCATGAGCCTCGACGTGACCGCCTCCGCGCGGAGCGACGACGGGCTGCTGCGGCTCGACGCCACGCAGGCGCAGGCGATTCTCGACATGCGCCTCCAGCGCCTCACGGGACTCGAGCGCGAGAAGATCGTCGCGGAGTTCCAGGAGGTTCTCGCGACGATCGCCGACCTCAAGGACATTCTCGCGAGACCCGAGCGCGTCTCGGCGATCATCCGCGCCGAACTCTCGGAAATCCGCGACACGTACGGGCGCCCGCGGCGCACCGAGATCGTCGCCGCGGCGGACGACCTTGCGGCCGAGGACCTCATCCCGGAGGCGGAGGTCGTCCTCACCATCAGCCGGGGCGGTTACGCGAAGACGACGCCGCTTTCCGTGTACCGCGCGCAGAAACGCGGAGGAAAGGGCCGGATGGGGGCACAGACGAAAGAGGAGGATGTCGTCGAGCACCTGTTCGTCGGCTCCACGCACGACTACCTCCTCGCGTTTACGAACAAAGGGCGCGTCCATTGGGTGAAGCTCTACGACGTGCCCGCGGGCGGGCCCGCGACACGCGGCAAGGCGCTCGTGAATCTCCTCGCGCTCGAGGAGGGTGAGCGGGTGGCTGCGATGGCGACGACACGTACGTTTCCCGAGGATCGGTTTCTCCTTTTCGCGACGAAGCGCGGCCTCGTCAAGAAGACCGTCCTTTCGGCCTACGGAAACCCGCGGGAGAAGGGCATCATTGCGATCAAGCTCGAGGATGGCGACGAGCTGCTCTCGGTGCAGATCACGGACGGCACCCGGCAAGTGTTCCTCGGCACCCGCCTCGGCATGGGGATCAAGTTCTCCGAGACCGACGCGCGGGCCATGGGCCGCGACACCACCGGCGTCAAGGGCATCGAGTTGAAGGGGGACGACGTCGTCGTCGAGATGGACCTCGTCGAGGAGACGGGTACGCTGCTCGCCGTCACGGAGAAGGGGTTCGGCAAGCGGACGGACGTCGCCGAATACCGCCACCAGACGCGCGGCGGCTCGGGCGTCATCAACGTCAGGGTCAGCGAGAAGAACGGCCCGGTCGTGGGAATCTCGTCCGTAACGGAGGGAGACCATCTCCTCGTCATCACGGAGCAGGGCCTCCTCATCCGCCTCGCGGTCGCCGACGTGAGGGAGACGGGCCGCGCGGCAATGGGCGTGAGGCTTATCGATCTCGCCGAGGGAGACCGGGTCGTCGCGGTGGCCAAGCTGCCCGAGCGCGACGAAGAGCCCGAGAACGGTTCGTCCGGGCCGGAAGAGGGCCCGGGAGAACCGGCGCCCGCCGCCTGACCTTCCGGGCGAGTAGACTTCGCCGTCCGATGCGTTTCTTCCTGGATACCGCCGACCCCGAAGAGGCCCGCCGCGTGCGCGACTGGGGCCTCCTGGACGGGGTCCTCCTGCGCCCCGAGTCCGCGGAAATGAAGGGCCGAGACGCGCGCCGCGTCCTGGCCGATCTCGCTCAGGTGGGGGACGGACCGGTGATCGCAACCCTCGCGGCAGGTGACCCGAAGGCGATGTACAAGGAGGCGCGCGAGCTCCACAAGCACGGAAAGAACGTCGTCCTGCGCGTCCCGATGACGCGGGAGGGCCTTCGCGTCGTGCGGCTCCTCGGCGACGAGCAGATCGCCACGGACGTGGGGCTCGTCTTCACGGCCACGCAGGCCCTTCTCGCCGCGCGCGCGGGCAGCGCCTACGTCTCGCCCTCCGTCGGCGAGCTGGACGACGCGGGCCAGATCGGAATGGACGTCGTCGAGTCCATGGTGCGCGTTTTCGACAACTACGGCCTCGAGTCCCAGATCTGCGTGCAGGGCATCCAGAACCCGATTCACGTTCTCGACGCGGCGGCGCTGGGTGCGGACGTCGCGATGCTGCCCTTCGCGGTCCTCGACAGGCTGTTCGAGCATCCGCTGACGGCGCGCGGTGTGGCGGCGCTCCGAAGCCCGCAACCCGACGGACCGAGGAGGATTCATTGATCTCTCGCGAGCGCGCCGTGGACATCTCGCATCGCATGATCGAGCGGCTCGGCAAGACGCCGGGCGTCGCTCTGTTGGGCGAGCGTGAGTTCGTGCGCAATCACGTGCTCCAGGCCTTGCTTTCGTGGGACAAGGAGAACGAGCGCCTCTCTCTCGAAACGAAGAAGAAGCTTCTGGGCCGGGCACGGCGCGTGGTCGAGGGCTCGCGCGAGTGGGACCTCCTTTTTGCCGAGGAGATGGAGCGCGCCTACGCCGCGCTGCTTTCGCGCGGCGAATAGCCGCGGTCGGATCCGCCTGGCGCTTGGTTGGGGCGTTGTTCGCCCGCATTTGACGTTGGTCTAGGCCAAGCTCAAGATTCCGGAATGGCGCTGAACGCCTCCGATCCCGCGACTACGGTTCCACGCGTGCCGCTCTACCGGACAATTGCGGACACCGTCATCCGCGACATCCGTCGGGGCCGGCATCTCGAGGGCGAGCGTCTGCCCGCCTCGCGAGACCTGGCGCGGGCGCTCGACGTGAACCGGGCCACGGTGCACCAGGCCCTACAGCTCCTGAAACGCGAGGGCTGGATCGAGACGAACAAGGGCGGAGGAACGCGCGTGGCGCGCCGCTCCAGCGCCGGGCCCGTCCTCGGCCCCGCGCCGGCGTGGGACCGCATCGCCTCGTCGCTCCTCACCCGGATTCTCTCCGAACCGCCGGCCGTCGAACCGGTCTCGGTGCCGTACGACCTCTCGCGCCTCGCGCCGGACGAGCGGGATTTCCCGGCGGCTGCTTTCGCGGCGCTTCTCGCGGACGTGGCGCGCGACGGATCGCTCCTGGCGTACGGCTCCCCGTTTGGCTACCGCCCGCTCCGCGAGACGCTCGCCCAGCGCCTCGGCAGGCGCGGAATTCCGGCCGACCCCGACGCGCTTCTCATCGTGAACGGCGCGCAGCAGGGGCTCGACCTCATCACGAGAGCGCTCGTGGACCCGGGCGATCCCGTCGTCGTCGAGACGCCGTCGTATGCCGGGGCGCTTTCGCTCCTGCGCGCGCACAGGGCCCGTCTCGTCGGCGTGCCGCTTGACGGCGAGGGCCTCGAGCCGGCCGCGTTCGAGCGCGCGCTTCTCGAGAAGCCGAAGTTCGTCTACACGATTCCGGACTTCCAGAACCCCACGGGCCTTCTCTTCTCTCCGTCTCGGCGGGCGGAGATCGCGCAGCGCGCGGCAGCGGCGGGCGTCCTTCTCGTCGAGGACGCGTTCGACGCCGATCTTCTCGTCGAGGGCGAGCTGCCGCCGCCGCTCGCGGCGCTCGCACCTGGGCACGTGATTCACCTCGGCACGATCTCGAAGGCGCTGTTCCCGGGCGTCCGGGTCGGATGGATCTCCGGGCCGAAGGAGTTCGTCCATCGGCTCGCGGCGCTGAAGCGCGTCGGAGAGCTGACGTCCCCGGTGGTGCTGCAGGCGGCGCTCAACCTCTTCCTCGTGCGGGGCGACTACGAGCGGCACCTCGCGAAGACGCGGAGCCGCCTGAAACACCGCCTCGCGCTCGCGCACCGCACGGTCGTAAACCGTTTCCCGATCGGGACGCGCGTCGAGCGGCCCTCCGGAGGCTATGTGCTCTGGGCCGAGCTTCCGCCCGGTGTCTCGGGCCGCGCCCTCGCGGCGGCGGCGCGCGAGAAGGGCGTCCTCCTCTCGGCAGGCGCGGAATTTCAGCCCGACCAGACCGACGTTCCCGCCATCCGGATCTCCGTCGCGCGCGGATCGGCTTCCGACCTCGAGAAGGCTCTCGAGATCGCGGGCGCGGCGGCGCGCGATCTCGCCCGGCAGGCCGCGCGCCGGCAGAAGAGCCCCGCGCGCGAGACCCGCGAAGCCGCTCAGGCGGCCGAAGCGGCCCTTATCCAGATCTGAGTCTCATCGAAAGGAATCCCATGACAACGACCGGCCTCAGGATCACGTCTCCGTTTTCATCCGACGAATTCCGCGTCAAGGTCGGCCTGGCCGAGATGCTCAAGGGCGGCGTCATCATGGACGTCGTCAACGCCGACCAGGCGAAGCTCGCCGAGGATGCGGGAGCCGCGGCGGTCATGGCGCTCGAGCGCGTCCCCGCGGACATCCGGCGCGACGGCGGGGTCGCGCGCATGTCCCCGGTCTCGAAGATTCGCGAGATCGAGGCGGCCGTGTCGATCCCGGTGATGGCAAAATGCCGGATCGGCCACCTCGCCGAGGCCCGTGTCCTCGAGGCGCTCGCGGTGGACTTCATCGACGAGTCCGAGGTGCTCACGCCCGCCGACGAGGAGAACCACGTCTACAAGCACGACTTCAAGGTGCCGTTCGTGTGCGGCTGCCGGAACCTCGGCGAGGCGCTCCGGCGCATCGGCGAAGGGGCCGCGATGATCCGCACGAAGGGTGAGGCCGGCACGGGCGACATCGTCCACGCGGTGAGGCACCTGCGCGAGGTCGCCCGGCAAATGAAATCCCTCACGCTCCTCACGAAGGACGAGTGGATGGCCGCGGCGAAGAACCTGCAGGCTCCCTTCGAGCTCGTGGTGTGGGTGGCCGAGCACGGGCGCCTTCCGGTCCCGAACTTCGCCGCTGGCGGTATCGCGACGCCCGCCGACGCGGCTCTCTGCCGCATGCTCGGCGCCGAGGCGGTGTTCGTGGGCTCGGGCATCTTCAAGTCGTCCGATCCCGCCAAACGCGCGCGCGCGATCGTCGAGGCGACGACGCATTTCCTGGACCCCGCGCGGATCGCGAAGGCGTCCGAGGATCTCGGCGAAGGCATGAAGGGCATCGAGGCCGCGAAGCTCGCCGAGGGCGACCTGCTGCAGACGCGCGGCTGGTAAGACGTGATCGGCGTCCTCGCCCTTCAGGGCGACTTCGAGGCGCATCTCGACGCTCTCGGGCGCGCGGGTGTCGCCGCGCGCGAGGTGCGCGACGCAGAGGAGGTCCTCGCGTCCACGGGACTCGTGATTCCCGGCGGCGAGTCGACGACGTTTCGCAGGCTCATGGAGGGGACCGGAATCGAAGAGGCGATCCGCGCGGTTGCGGGCCGCGGCGATCCCGTCCTTGGCACGTGCGCGGGCGCCATCCTTCTCGCGCGTGACGTGGAGGGACCGCGGGCGGCCTCTCTCGGCCTTCTCCCGATGACGGTCGTGCGCAACGCCTACGGCCGGCAGCTCGACTCGGCCGTGGTGCGGCTCACGGACCTCGCGCGTGGCGTCCTCGGCGGGGAGTCGCTCGAGGCCGTCTTCATCCGGGCCCCGAGAATCGCCTCCGTCGATCCGTCCGTCGAGATCCTCGCCCGGCGCGACGGAGATCCCGTGCTCGTGCGCCAGGGCAACGTCACCGCGGCGACGTTTCATCCGGAGCTGACGGAGGATCGCCGCGTCGTCGACGTGTTTCTCTCCGGGCGAGCCTCCACGTGAGAAAATCGCCGGCATGAGCGCGAACGCCGTCACGATCGACGCTCCGAACGACCTTCTCGTGGAGGACCGGGGCGGCATCCGGATCCTCGCTCTGGGCCGCGGCAAGGCAAACGCCATGTCGACGGAGTTCGCGGCGACCCTGCACGAGGCCGCGCTTGCCGCGCAGGAGGATCCCGCCGTCCGCGGCGTCGTCCTGACATCCCGATCGCCGAAGATCTTCTGCGGCGGGTTCGATCTGAGACGGCTGGCGCACGCCGGCCCGGAGGATTTCGCGCGCTTCGTCCGCGTCTTCGACGCTCTCTTTTTCGACCTCTTCCTCCTCGGCAAGCCGCTCGTCGCGGCGCTGACGGGCCACGCGGTCGCCGGAGGGGCCCTTCTGGCGGGCACCGCGGACTTCCGTTTCGCGGCGGAAGGGCCCGGCACGATCGGCCTTCCGGAAGTGCGGCTCGGCATCCACGTGCCGCGGCACTGCGTGGAGGCGATGCGTACCACGGTCGGAGAGCAGGCCCTCACGCGCTGGGCCCTCCTCGGCGAGACGATGCCGTTCGAGGAGGCGCATGCGCTCGGCGCGATCGACCGGATCGTCCCCGCGGATCGCCTCCTCGAGGAGGCGGTGACCTTCGCGCAGCAGCTCGGCGGCGCCCCGAGCGAGGTGTACGCCGCGATCAAGCGCGACCTGAGGGGCTCGGCATACGACAGGGCCATGGACGTGCAGCCCGACGCGCGCAAGGCGTTCGTGGACTCCTGGTTCTCCGAGATCGGACAGCGCGGCCTTGCCTCGGCCCTTCGTCACGGTTCCTGACGCCTGCCCGTTTTTCGTGACCGACACGAGGGATGTGATGGACACCGCGCGCGTGGATGCGGTTCTCGACGCACTCGGGCTCGAGAGGCGACCGCCCGACGGGCGCTTCTTCGAGAACGTCTTCCTGCGCTTCCAACGGCGCATCGCGTGCGAGACGCTCACGCGCCCCGCGGGGGATCCGCAGGCCTTTGACGCGGAGCGATTCTTCGCGGAATGGGTCGAGGAAGAGAGGGGTCTCGTCGGCGCGGAACGCACGCGTGCGTTCGAATGGCTCGCAGTGAACTGCGGGTTCGACGTGACGGCCGTGCGTGGCGAGTGTCGGCGGCCCTGGGAGGAGGACGCACCCGGGCGCGACGAGCCGCGCCTCGGCCCGGAAGACGGTGGTTTTTCTTCGAAGGTGAAGGGAGCCAGAGCGCACTGGGTGGTCATCGCGACCATCGAAGGTCGGCGCATCCTCGCCGACGCGGGGTTTCCTCTTCCGGTCCTTCTGTCGCTCGACCCTCCGGCGCGAGAGATCCCGACAGGGTTCGGCAGCCTATCCTCCGCGGTCGCGCATGACGGCTCCTTGCTTGTGACGTGTGACGCCCGCGGCGAGGTCGCCGAGCTGCTCCGCCTCTTCCCGCCGCCGTCGGAACCCTCTCTTCCACTCGAAGAACTTTCCAGAAGGATTCCCGTTGCTCAGACGGGACCCGAAACGCCACGGCGCCCGTCCGCCCTCCGCGTCCTCGATGACCGCGTCCTCTTCTGGAGCGCGGGGCGCATGACGATCCTCGACGCGTGGAGTCGGCTCGAATACGCGCTTCCCGCCTCCGAGCGCTCCGCGATTGAAAAGCTCTTCGCGCTGGAGCTCGGGGACGTGGTCCTTCCCCGCGAAGCGGACGAGGACCCGGCGAAATCCGCCACGCTCTCCGTGTTTCACATGAGCCCGGTCGCCGCGGACAAAGCCCGCACACGGATTGCACGCGAGACGCCCCCCTATTCACTCGTCGCGAGCCGCGAGCTCCGGGTCGAGGAGTCGGGTGCGGGCTCGCGCCTTGGGATCCACGCGACGCTCGCGGGGCCCGTGCCGCCTGCCGGCCCCGGTGAGGCGGTCCGCAAGACGCTCGTCTTCCACCTCGTGTCGGAACTTTTCGAGCTCTCTCGCGGCTAGAAAGTCAGCTCATCCCCGTCGGAGAGGAGGGACACGCGGGCGTCGCCGAGCGCCGCGACCTCGGCGCGCAACCGCCCGAGACTGGGCGGCTTCATGTGGTGGAGGTAGATGGGCACTTCGGGAGGAAACTTCTCGATCTCCAAGCGCAGCGTCGCGGGCGTCAGGTGCTTCGACGCGTCCGCGAGGTGCTGCAGATCGTCCGGAAACGAGCACTCCACGAACAGCGCCTTCACGTCGTTCCGCGCCCGCGCCTCTCTCCAGAGCTCCTCCGTCGGGCCCGTGTCGCCCGAGAAGACGATGCTCGTGGCGCCCTCGGAGAGGATGTAGCCGTACGTCGGCACGACGTGTGACACCGGAATGGCGGTGCCGACGACGCCCGCGACCTCGAATGGCTCGCGCGTCGGAATCGCCCGAAACGTGACGCTAGGCATGAGGTCGTTCGGCAGGCGCGAGAAATCCGGCCAGAGGGCGTCGTTGAAGAGATGTTTCCTCAGGGCGGCGAGGATCTCCCCGGGGGCCACGATCTCGAGAGGCATGGCGTGCCGGCCGAAGACGTTCTCGACCAGAAAAGGAAGAGACGCCACGTGGTCCATGTGCGCGTGTGTCACGAGGACGGCGCGCACGAGCGCCTGCTCGTCCAGCGGCAGCGCGTCGGTGAGGGCACCGGCGTCCACGCAGAGCGAGTCGTTTACCAGGAACGACGTCTGCCGATGGAACGGTGAGGAGCCGCCATGGGCTCCGAGGACGCGAACGCGCACGGACGCGGATTATGCGACCGGAGGAGCGCGAGCGTTCGCACCGTGACGCGTCTCACAAAACCGAAGGCCCGAGGCTAGAAAGTCGTCCCGACGTAGAACGTCGACTGCCAGTTCGACAGCGACGAGTGGAAGTCCCACTGCTTCGAGAAATCCACGTTCCATGGGAGGCCGAGGAAATAAATGCTGAAACCGGCTCCGAACGACGAATGCCCGTCCTTCAGCGTTCCGTTCTGCCAGAACTGAAAGGACTGATCGTTGAGCCACGCCCCGCCGATATCCAAGAAGATCCGCCCGCGGATTCCCCCGAACTGCAGGAACGGCATGGCGAGCACGTCCACGAGCGGGAAGCGGAACTCCGAGTTCACGTAAAAGACGTTGTTCCCGATGATGCTCCGGTAGTCGTAGCCGCGCAGCGTGTCGAGGCCGCCGAAGTAGAAGACCGTGGGCGCCGCACCCCGCGAGAGGCCGCCGAAGGCGCGGAACGCGAAGAGCACGCGCCGGGACAGCGGAAGATAAAGGCGCCCTTCGGTGAAGGCGTCGAACGTGAGCGTCGTCTCGCCCGTCTGGAACGAAGGCGTGTACTGCAGGCTGACATCGAGCATCTTGCCGCCCTGCGGCCCGAAGCTGGCGTAACGCGTCGTGTCGTACGAGAACCCGACCCCTGCGGTCGGAACGTTGTCCGAACGGGGGTTGAACACCATTTGCTGCGTTCCATCGAGGTTCGATTCGATATACGGGACGTCGAGAGATCGGCTCACGAAGCCGACGTTTCCCTCTAGGCGCGTGTAACGCGAGATCGGGTAATAGCCGTTCACCGAGAAGCCGGTGTCCCGCGCGATGCGCTGGGTGCGGTCGTAATTGCCCGTCCCGTAGTCGTAGGCGTAGAAGTATTCGCGGTCGTCGTAGAGCTGGACTCCCCACTGGAAACGCTTGGCGATGTTGAAGTAGCCGACGCGGAAGTTCGAGAACGTGGAGACCGAATCGAACAGGAAGAACGCGCGGTGGTCGCCGAGGTAGTCCGAGAAGGAAAGGAGGATCTGGGAAAGGAAAGTCTGGTCGGAGTTGATTCCGGCGAGGACCTGAGCGTTGTCGAGGAACAACTTGAACTTCGGCCGCGAGAGCTTCTCGGGGTCGACGGCCACTTCCACGGCCGGCACGAAGGCAGCCTGACCGGCCAATTTCAAGGGCGCGGGAAGCGGCGCGTGCTCGTCGAGCATTCGAAAGGGCTTCTTCGCGTCGGCGACGTAGAGCTGGAAACGCAGACCCTGGAAGCCGGAGAAGACCACCTTTTCTTGGCCGTCGGGACCGACGAAGGCGGCCGGGCCGAGCGCGGCACCGATGACGTCCGTGTATTGAGCGATCTGGCCGGACGCGAGGTCCTGCCCGTAGATGTTGTAGATCCCGCCCCGCGAGGACGCGTAGTAGAGGCGCTTTCCGTCGGGCGAGAAAGACGGATCCTCGTCGTTGCTGTCTCCCCACGTGACCTGCTCGCTCTTCGCGGGGTCGTCGATCGGGAAGCGGACGATTTTCGAGAAGCTGCCGACGATCTTCGAGTGATAGATCCACTTGCCGTCGGGCGAGAAGACGGGCGCCGCGTCGTACTCGGGGTCGTTCGTGAGGTTCTTCACCGCGTGCGTCTTCAGGTCGAGAAGAAAGATGTCGCGGCTGTTGCCCTCGATCCCCGAGAAGACGATGGAGTTACCGTCCGGCGACCACGAGGGCGCGAGAGGCACATCCGGCGCCACGGCGATGCGTTCGAGAAGCCCGCCCCCGCGCGCCGAGAAGATCAGGAGCTTGCGCCCGCGCTCCTGCCGTCCGAAGGCGGCGATCCGGTCGCCATCCGGCGCGAAAGAGAGATCGCGCCCGCTTTCGGGGCCCGCCGTGAGGTACTGGCCGACGATGTATTCGTACTTCGTCGTGTGGCCGGCCGAGAGGTTCTTGTAGAGCTTGCGGTCCTTCACGGAGAGAAGGGCGATGTCGACGTCTCCCTTGTACGTCGTGAGGGTCGCGATGAAATCCCCGGACGGCGACGGTGCCGCGCCGAATTCGAAGGACTCGCGGCCGTAAGGGCCGACCCGGAAGCGTTCGCCGTACTCGGAGGCCTCGCCCTTGCTCGCGAGGAGCGGAAGGTACTTGCGGCGCAGGTAGCGGCGGAACTTGAGGTCGAAGTCGTCGGGCTGAATCTCAAAGGCGCGCTTGAGGGCGACGGATACGTCCCGGCCGAGGAACGAGCGGTACTCGAAGAGGAACTCGCGGACCGCGTCCTTGCCCCACTCGGCCTCCATGAAGTCGTAAACCGCGTGCCCGTACCGGTAGGCCGGATAGCCCTCGATGTTGACCTTCGTGATGGGCGGGATGAGGTCCTGGTTGACCGCGTCCCTCAAGTACATCCGGTCCTTGTCGTCCTCGTCGTTTCCGTAGTACGAGGCCATGCCCTCGACGACCCAGGTCGGGACGTTCGACGTGAGCGCGCGGCTCAGGCGCCCGCCGAACAGGATTTCGTACTGGAACACGTGCGTGAGCTCGTGCTGGATCAGCGACTGGAGCTTCTCGTCCGGCAGGTCGATTGGAAGGACCATCCGGTTTCGTGCCGGCTCGGCGAACGCGCCAACGCCCTCGGGGATGAAGTTGAGCTCGATGTTGTTCTGCTCGAACTCGGCGTGCGTCGCGTAGTAGATGATCGGGATGCGCTTCGGGATCTGGTAGTTCAACCGGCGCGACAGCTCGTCGTAGGCCGACTCGGCCATCGAGACGACTTTCTGAAGCGTCTGGCGCTCTCGCGAGTAATGGAAAACATCGAAGTGCGTGGACTGGTAGATCTGCCAGTCGAACCGGTCGTAGACGATCTTGTTCTGCCCGGCGGGCCGGGCTTCTCTCGCGAGGGCGACGGCGAGAGCGAGAACGGCGAGGGCGGCGAGAGACCTCTTAGTCGAAGACATACCGGTTCGCCTCCCGCTCGCGCACGACGAAGAGCCCGAGGAGCTGGTTCTCGAGAGAAAAGAGGTTCTCGAAGAGACCCACGAGCTCGTCCACGCGCGCCTTGCTCTTCTCCTTCGTATCGCGGAAGTTCTCCTGGAAAAGCTTCCCGCCCGTGTGAGCGTCGATCGCCACGACGGTGACGTCGAACGTGAAGCCCGTGGACTCGATGCGGACCTGCCGGTAATAAACCCGGTTGTCGATGGGGCTCCGGTATTCCTCGGTGCGATAGCCTGACTTGTTCTCGACGCGGAAGTCCACGACGCCCGTGAGAAGGATGTCGGCCCCGGTACGGGCGCCCACACCCCGCCAGAAGTCCGTGGCCTCCCCGAGATCCTTCAAGTTCTGCGTCGGGAGCCGCACGTCCTGCGGCATCGTCACGAGCGTCATCTTCGTGCGCTTGCCAAGTTGCTTGCCGAGGTAGCGCCGGAACTCGGCATCGAGGTCGAGGTCTTTGTAGCGCGGGGCGTCCTTCTTGTCGGAGAGCTTCGAGGCGACGAGGAAAGGCGCGAGGGAGATGCGCTCGCGCCCCGTCACCGCGAGCTTCGGGCGCAGCGGAAGCCGGAGCTTGACCTCTTTCGTTCCGCTGGAGCACGCCGAGCCGAGAACGATGGCGACGAGGAGGGCGGGGGCTGCGGCGCGTCTCATCGGACCGCCGGGGGTGAGCCGCCCGGTCCGGGGGTGGGTGCTGGCGGCGGAGCCGGCGGATTCTGCGCGGGCGGTGGAATAGGAGTGCCGGGCGACGCGCCGGAGGGCACGGTGCCGACGGACGGCGGCACGAGCGGAGGCTCACTCGAACCGGGCTTCCCTCCGGTTTCCGGCGCAGGCGCCGGAGAGGGCCGTGCCCCCGCTGCGGACGGCGCGGGCAGTGAGGAGGCGCGCTGCACGGAGGTGTAGTACTCGGCGAAACGCGCGTAGTTGCGCTTGATCTTCTGGTCCTGCGGCGCAAGCTCGAGGGCCCTCTTGTACGCGGCCAGGGCGCGCGACGTCTCGCCGACGCTCTCGTAGGCCACGCCGAGATTGTTCTGAACTTCGGCGTTGTCGGGCTGCAGGGCGGCCGCCTTCTCGTAGCGGAACAGCGCTTCCCGCCAGAAACCCTTGTGAGCCATCTCGGTTCCGTAGGAGTTCTGGCTCTTCCACGCGCCGGCGTCCTTGGACGATGAGCAGCCTCCCGTTCCCGCGGCGGCGACGGCCACGAGAAGCGCGGCGGCGGATCGGAGTCGGCGCGGCACGGGAAGGTCGGGCATTATAGACACCGGTCTTGAGACTTTTTCTCTGAGCAAGAGGGGTGCCGCATGGACGGCGCGGCGAACGATGCCCGGACAGGACTCATCTGGGCCCGAAAGGGCCGCGGGAAGGCTGCCCGTGCCCTCCGGGCGCTCCTTCTTACGGCTGGGTCGCCCGCAGCCGTGCGTGCGCTGTCCCCGGAAGAGGCCGCCCGGATCGCGGGCGAGGATCTCTCGGTCGTCATGCCGCTCCTGGCGGCGGACGAGGGGGGTGAGACTGAAGAGATCCGGGAAGATGTGCGACGGCTCGGGGAATCCGGAGCGCGCGTCCTTTTCCTGACGGACCCCGGTTACCCCGCGCTCCTGCGCGAGATCCAGGATCCCCCGCCCGTCCTCTTTGCGCGCGGCACTGCGTATCCCGACGCTCCGGCGATCGCGGTCGTCGGGGCGCGCCGCGCCTCGCGCGCGGGGCTCGACGCGGCACGCGTCCTTGCGACCTCTCTGGCGGAGGCCGGTGTGACGGTCATCTCCGGGTTTGCCCGCGGGGTGGATGCGGCCGCCCATCGCGCGGCGCTCGAGGCCGGCGGGAAAACGGCCGCCGTCTTCGGCTGCGGCGTGGACGTGTGCTATCCAGCCGAGCAGAAGGCGCTTCTCGTGGAGCTGCTGTCGTCCGGCACGGCGCTCTCGGAGTTTCCGTTGGGCGCTCTCCCCGAGCCGTGGAACTTCCCGGTCCGAAACCGCATCCTGGCTGGGCTCGCGCGCATCGTCTGCGTGGTCGAGGCCGCCGAGAAGAGCGGCTCGTTGATCACGGCCCGTTACGCGACGGGTTATGGCCGCGACGTGGCCGCGGTCCCCGGCTCGATTCTCTCGCCGGGCGCGGTCGGATCGAACGCCCTCCTCAAGGACGGCGCGATCTTCGTGAGGAACGCCGGCGACCTCCTCTCGGAGCTGCCCGAGGAGGAGCGGCGGCGCCTGAAGCGAGCCGCTCCAGCCCGCGACGCCGCGCCGATGCCGTCTCTTTCTCCAGACGCCGCCGCGGTTCACGCGGCGCTCGACGCCGACGAGGCGAAGGACGCGGATACGCTCCTTTCGGCGACGGGGCTGGACGCGGCGCGCTTCTCGGCGGCCCTCGTCCACCTCGAGCTCGAGGGACTCGTGACGGTTCTTCCGGGGGCCCTGTTCACCCGGCCGCGCGCAAAGAGTTGACAGACGTGGCATCGTGACGGCCGGTTCATGGCGAAATCTCTTGTGATCGTCGAGTCTCCCGCGAAGGCTGTCACGCTCGGAAAGTTCCTCGGCAAGGACTTCTCCGTCATCGCGTGTTACGGCCACGTCCGCGACCTGCAGAAGAAGGGCATCTCCGTGGATCGTGAGCACGGCTACACGCCCACCTACGAGATCCTGCCCGGCAAAGAGCGCACGGTCGCGGACCTGAAGAAGGCCGCGAAGGGCGCCGACACGATCTATCTCGCTGCCGACCCGGATCGCGAAGGCGAGGCGATCTGCTGGCATCTGCAGGAGATCCTGAAACCGAATCTCCCAAAGGTGACCTTCCACCGGGCCGAGTTCCACGAAATCACGAAAGCAGCCGTGACGCGCGCCGTCTCGCACCCGGGCACGATCGACCAAAACCGCGTCAACGCGCAGCAGGCCCGGCGGATCATCGACCGCCTCGTCGGCTACGAAGTGTCCGACCTCCTCTGGTCGAAAGTCTGGAGGGGACTCTCGGCCGGGCGCGTCCAAACCGTGACGCTGCGCATCATCGTGGAGCGCGAGAGCGAAAGGGAACGCTTCGTCCCCGTCCCGTACTTTTCGGTCCCGGCGACGCTGAAGAAGGGCGACGTCGCCTTCCCGGCGCGCGTCGTGGCCTGGAAGGGCGAGAAGCTGAAGTTCGACGGGACGGACCCGCGCCTCGCGACGGCCGAAGAGGCGGAGGCCGCACGCGCGCACGTCGAGGGCGCGGCGCTCTCGGTCGTGAAGGTCGAGGCGAAGGAGCGGAAGGGAAGCTCCCCGCCGCCGTTCACGACGTCCAAGCTCCAGCAAGGTGCCGCCCGCGTCGGGTTCAGCGTGCGCCGCACGATGCAGATCGCGCAGCGCCTTTACGAGGGCAGGACGATCGGCGACCGCGGCACGATCGGCCTGATCACGTACATGCGCACGGACTCGACGCGCACGGCGGAGGAAGCGCTCGTCGCGGTCCGCGAGTTCATCGGCCGGACGTACGGGCCGGACGCGCTTCCCGAGGACGCGCGGCGCTTCCGTCAGAAGAAAGACGCGCAGGACGCGCACGAGGCGATCCGGCCGACGTCGCTCGACCTCCCGCCGGAAGCCGTCGCACGGTACCTCGCCTCCGACGAGCTCAAGCTTTACCGGCTCATCTGGAACCGTTTCGTCGCGTCCCAGATGAACCCGTCCGTCTCGGAGGTCACGTCGGTCGACATCGAGGCCGTGAAGAAAGGCGTGACGGCGGGGCTGCGCGCCTCTGGCACGGTCCTCAAGGATGCGGGCTGGCTCCGTGTCTACGAAAAGGAAGCCGAGCCGGACGCAGAGGAAAAGGACAAAGCGGAGGGCGACGGCGAGGCGGCAGACGGCAACGAGAGGGTGCGCCTGCCCGCTCTCGCCGAGGGAGATCCGGTGTCGCTCGTGGCGGTCGCCGCCGAGGCGCACGAGACGCAGCCGCCTCCGCGATTCAACGAAGCCTCTCTCGTGAAGTTCCTCGAGGAGAACGGCATCGGCAGACCCTCCACGTATGCCGAGATCATGCGCAAGATCGAGGATCGCGAGTACGTGCGGAAGAAGGACCGTCGGTTTACGCCGACGCCGCTCGGCCGGGTCGTCGTGGACCTCATGCGCGAGGGTTTCGACGACTTTTTCCAGACCGAGTACACCGCGAAGATGGAAGAAGAGCTGGATGAAGTCGAGGAAGGGAAGATCGATTGGCGAAAGGCGCTCGCCGAATTCGACGGCAAGTTCGTCAAGGATCGCGACAAGGCGAAAAAGAAGATGGTCTCCTTGAAGGCGGGCCTTCCGCTCGCCGAGGTGCGGAAGCGCTTCGTCGACTTCAAGCTCACGAGCGATCCCGGGGACGCGTGCCCGAAGAGCGGTCATCCGCTGAAGCTCCGCATGGGGAAGGCGGGCCTCTTCATCGCATGCAGCGGGTATCCCGACTGCGACTTCACGCAAGACATCCCCGAGGTGGAGGAAGACCCGATCGACGCGTCCGACCTCGAGGGTCAGACCTGCGAGGAGTGCGGCAGCCCGATGAAGCTCCGTACCGGCAGGAACGGGTCCGTGTTCCTCGGCTGCACGGCCTATCCCGTCTGCCGCAATACGGTTCCCGTGAAAGTCGCGGGCGGAAAGGCCGAGGCGAAGCCCGACGTCCCGACGGGTGAGGCATGCCCGAGCTGCGGCCACGCCCTCGTCACGCGGCACGGCCGGTTCGGCGACTACGTCTCATGCTCGAATTATCCGGCCTGCCGGTTCAAGCCGCCGAAGCCCGTGACACTCACGGGCGTGAAGTGCCCGAAGTGCCAGACGGGCGAAATCCTCGTGCGGCGCGGGCGCTTCGGCCCGTTCTATGGCTGCTCGAATTACCCCGCGTGCGACAAGAACTTTCGCGCACGCCCGGTGCCGAAGGCCTGCCCGAGCTGCAACGCGCCGTACCTTCTCGTGCGGGACCGCAAGGCGGGCCCGTTCTACGTCTGCGAGACGGAGGGCTGCGGTCTCGACGTTCCGGCCGCCGATCTCGACCTCTACGAACCCGCAACGCGCATTCCCAAGGGAGCCCTCGAGGCCGCCATCGCCGAGGCGCGCACGCCGGCGCCCGTGAAAGGCCCGAGGAAGCGCGTGTCGCGCGCGCGAGCCGCGGAGTCCGCCCCGGCCGAAGCCGCCACGCGCCCCGCGAAGGCTCCGGGCGCCTCGAAAGTGGCGAAGCCGAAGGCGCGGAAGCGCTGACAGGGACGACCTACACCTCGATCTCGCCCCGCATCATGAGGACGGCGCTCCCNNCGCGCCGTGGAGCGCGAGGTAGACGCCGACCGGTCCCGCGGCCGACCCCGTCGCGGGATCCTCGGGCACGCCCGCACCCGGTGCGAACATGCGTGCCCGGACGCGCGGTTTGCCGGCGGACTCGTCGAACGCGAAGAAGAAGAGGCCCAGGACGCCGAGCTCTTTCTCGATGTGGTTGAGCATCCGCGTGTCGGGCATCGCGGACGACACCGACGCCACGGACGTGAGAGGCACCATGAGGAACGTGTTCCCGGTCCCGACGGCCTGCGGCGGGAGCGATGGGTGCAGGGCGTCGAACGGCACGCCGAGCGCTGCAGCGATCTGCCCTTTCACGTCGTCGCCCATGACGGGCTCCCTCCACTCCGGCCGCCCCTGCTGCATCCGGACGCGGCTGACGCGCCTGTCCTTCTTGAGAAGCTCGAGCGCGAGCGGGCCGAAGCCGACCTCGATCGTGATCGGCACGATTCCTTCGGGCGCGGCCGCGGCGACCCTCCCGAGCGACGCCATCACGACGGCGGTGCCCACGGTCGGGTGGCCCGCGTACGGGATCTCCTTCACGGGCACGAACGTGCGCTGGAGGTATGCGTGCGACGGGTCTTTCGCGGGCAGGACGAACGTGGACTCGGAGTAGTTGATCTCGCGCGCCACGGACTGCATCTGAGCGGTCGTCATGCCGCGCGCGTCCGGCACGACGAGAAGCGGGTTCCCCGCGAAGGGCCGGTCCGTGAAGACGTCGCAGGTGACGAAGGAAACTCTCACGGCCGCGACATTACCGCCCGCAGGCACGTGCGGAACCGGAAAAAACCGGCCATTCCAAACGCGCGGTCGATCGCCCCGAGCAGCGGGTAGGGGCTGGCCGAAAAGAAGAGATCTTCGACGGCGAACCCGGCGCCCGTCACGAGCTCGACGACCCGGGCGGCTGGCCGAACGGCGATGTGGTCTTCCTGCTGAAGGCCGGGCACGGCCGCCTTGAGGCGCTCGGCCCAGTGCGTCGCGTTCGGGGTGTAAATCGCGAGAGCACCGCCCTTCGCGAGCACGCCGCGCGCGCTTTCGAGGCACGGCACGAGGACGTCGTCGGTGACGTGCTCGACGAAGTCGGCGAGGAGGACGACGTCGAACGGACCACCCGAGACGGCCGACAGACCGCGCGCGTCGGTCTCTTCGAAACGGACGTTCGGAAGCGCGAGGGCGGCGAGGCGTCTCTGGGCGGCCTCGACGGCGACGGGCGACGCGTCGATACCGACGACCCCCTTCACGCGCGGGGCGAAGAAGAACGCCGTGTCGCCGCGCGCCGAGCCGACCTCGAGAACCCGCGCGGAGGGCGCAGGTCGCACGATCCGGAGGAGCGCCGCGTCGCGCTCCTCGTACTTGCGCCGGTTTCTCAAGAACCAGTGCGGCCGGTACATCTTCGCGTAGTAATCCGGCCCGTAGACCTCGGCATTCGGGGCGAACGTTTCCGGGCCGCCGCTCACGGCCGCACCGCAGAGAGGAGAATGCGGTAGCGAAACGTCGGGCCGATGAGCGGGAGCGGCGCGAGTGCGGCCTCGATCCACCGCACGGCGGGGAACGGCGTCACGGAGTACGCGTCGAGATCGATGCGAAAGCCCGCGTCGGCGAGAAAACCCCGATAGGCCTCGACGCGCCGGACCGCGATGTGCTGCGGAAACTGCTTCAGGAGGAAATCGTGCGCTTTCAGCCGTTCGACATAGTGCGCGCGGTCGGGGGTGTAGAGGCCGAGCCGCCCGCCCGGCACGAGGACGCGCCGGCACTCCCGCAGCATGGCGGCAAGCGTCGGGTCGTCGATGTGCTCCACGAGGTCGATCGCGGCGACCGCCTCGAACGAGTCGCCGCCGAACGCCGAGAGGTCCGCGACGTCCGACTTCACGAAGCGGACGTTCGCGAGGCCGTGCCGTACGCGGCCGGCCTCGGCGAGGGCGAGAGCGTCGCCGGAGGCGTCCACGCCGACGACGTCCTTCGCGTGCGCGGCCAGAAAGAACGAGAGGTCGCCGCGCGCGGAGCCGAGTTCGAGGACGCGGTCCGCGGGCTTCGGAGCCACCACGCGCAGCGTGTCGCGATTTCGCTCTTCGTACTTGCGCGGCGGGTTCGTGAACCAGTGGCTTTTGTGCAGTCCCTCGAAATAGCCGCGGTTATAGAGCTGGCCCTCGAACGTCACGCGCCGAGTCTACGGGTCCCGGGTCCCTAGAATGCGGGCGATGGGCGGTTCCCCTCCCGGTGTCACGGTGATCGGCGGCGGCTTCGCCGGCGTCGAGTGCGTGCACCAGCTCCTCCGCCGCGGCCACCGCGTGCGCCTCGTCGAAATGCGGCCCGTCCGCACGACGGACGCGCACGCCACGGACCGGCTCGCGGAGATGGTGTGCTCGAACTCCTTCCGCTCGGACAACCCGGCGAACGCGGTGGGACTCCTGAAGCGCGAGATGGAATCGATCGGCTCTCTCATCCTCGAGGAGGCGCGGAAGGCGGCTGTGCCCGCGGGCGACGCGCTCGCGGTGGACCGCGCGGTCTTCGCCGAGGCCGTCACGCGGCGCCTCGGCTCCGAACCCCTTCTCGAGCTGGTGCGCGCGGAGGCGGAGTCCCTTCCGGACGCGGGTGCGGGCTGGGTCGTCATCGCGACGGGTCCGCTCACGTCGCCCGCGCTCGAGAAGTCGCTCCTCACCGCGCTCGGAGACGAGTATCTTTACTTCTACGACGCGATGGCACCCATCGTGGAGCTTGCGTCGCTCAACCGGGAGAAACTGTACGCGCTCTCGCGTTGGGGCAAGGGCGGCGGCGACGACTACTTGAACGTCCCGCTCTCGAGGCTGGAGTACGAAGGCTTCGTGAGAGAGCTCCTTGCCGGCGAGAAGGTGCCGTTTCACGACTTCGAGAAGGCCGTCTACTTCGAAGGGTGCCTCCCGATCGAGGCCATGGCCGAGCGCGGGCCCGAAACATTGCGGCACGGCCCCATGAAGCCGTTCGGACTGCCGGACCCGCGCACACTCCGCGAGCCGTACGCCGTCGTACAGCTCCGCCAGGACGACCTCGCGCGCGAGCACTTCAACCTCGTGGGCTTCCAGACGAAGCTCAAAGTGGGCGAGCAGAGGCGCATCTTCCGGCTGCTGCCAGGGCTCGAGAAGGCCGAATTCGTGCGCTTCGGGATGCTCCACCGCAACACCTACATCAATGGCCCGGCGCATCTCGACGCGCTCTTTCGCTGGAAGAAGAACCCCCAGATCTTCTTCGCGGGCCAGCTCACGGGTGTCGAGGGCTACCTCGAATCGGCGGCCACGGGACTCATGGTCGGGGCGACGCTCGCGCAGCTGCTCGAAGGCCGCGACCCAAGGGCGCTTCCGTTCTCCACCGCGCTCGGCTCGCTCGCAAAGCACGTGTCCGCCCCGCGCGAGCAGGAGTACACACCCATGAACGTGACCTTCGGCCTCATCGAGGACGCGGACGTCCCGCCGATGCGGGACAGGGCGAAGCGGCGCGAAGAGATCGGCCGACGCGCCCTCGCCGCGGTCGCGCGGTGGCGCGAGGAGGCGCTCCCCGCGCCGGCGCTCACCCCCTAGGGTAAACGACCGGGCCCTTAGAATCGTCGTCATATGAAGGAGGATTCCGCGTGAAGAAGAACGCCGTCGTCACCCTCTCCGCTGCACTCGTCCTCGCCGCCGCCCGGCCGCTCGTCGCCGGAGACACCCGCTCCGAGAATTGGCAGACGCACTGCTCGGTTTGCCACGGAGACGACGGCAAGGGCCAGACGGAGGAGGGCAAGAAGAAGAAAGCGCGGAATCTGACGAACGCGAAGTGGCAGGACACGATCGACGACGTGCGGATCGTGCGATCGATCACGAAGGGGCATGACGAGATGCCGGCCTTCGGAAAGAAGCTCACCGAGCCCGAGATCAAGGCGCTTGCCGCCGAGGTCCGGAGCCTGGTCAACAAACCATCGTAAAAAGCGCGTCTTTCGCCTCGGATGTCGCGGCGTTCGACCGCCACCTGGCCGACGAACGCCGTGTCTCGTCCCACACGCGCGCCGCCTACGGCGCGGACCTTGCCCGCTTTTCGGCGTTCCTTTCGGCGGTCTTCTGGAACCGGCCGCCCGCCGAGCTGCGGGCGGAGGACGTCGACGTCCTCGCCGTGCGGTCGTACCTCGCGCACCTGCGCGCCGAGGGGATTTCGAAGACGTCGATCGGGCGGCATCTGTCGGCCCTCCGCACGTTTTTCGGATTCCTCAAGCGCGAGGGGCGCATGGTCTCGAACCCGGCGAAGGCGGTGGGGACGCCCCGGCGCGACAAGACGCTCCCCGAGACACTGTCCGTAGGCGAGGTGGCGGCGGTCGTCGAGGCGAAGGGGCGCGAGGGCGCCCTCGGCGCCCGCGACCGGGCGCTCCTCGAGCTGCTCTACGCGACGGGCCTTCGAGTCTCGGAGCTCGTGGGGCTGCGCCTCGGAGACGTCGATCTTTCCGCCCGGCAGGTGCGCACGGTGGGAAAAGGGCGCAAGGAGCGCGTCGTGCCGTTCGGCCAGCCGGCGGCGGCTGCGCTTCGGGCATGGCTAAAGGGGAGAGGGGCTCTCGGACCTTCGGCGCGCGACGCGGAGTTCATGTTCCTGAACGCGCGCGCCGGCCGCCTGACGGACCGAAGCGTGCGCCGCGTCCTCGACCGGGCCGTCGCGGCGGCGGCCGTGCCGCGGCACGCGTCGCCCCACACGCTCCGGCATTCGTTCGCGACGCATCTCCTCGCGGCCGGCGCAGACCTGCGCTCCATCCAGGAGCTCCTCGGCCACTCCTCACTCTCGACGACGCAGCGCTACACGCACCTCGACGTCGAGCGCCTCCTCGAGGTCTACCGCAAGAGCCATCCGAAGGCCGAGAAGTGAGCGTGACGGGCTAGACTCGGGCCATGGGCGGACCGCGCTTTTGGCACACGACGATTCTCTGCGTGCGCAGGGACGGGATCGTCGCCCTCGGAGGCGACGGCCAGGTGACGATGGGGACGACCATCATGAAGCGCGGGGCCTCGAAAGTGCGACGACTCCTCGGCGGAAAAGTCCTCGCGGGTTTCGCGGGCTCCACGGCCGACGCCGTGACGCTCTTCACGCGGTTCGAGCGGAAGCTCGAGGAGTTTCACGGGCAGCTCGAGCGCGCGGCCGTGGAGCTCGCGACCGATTGGCGCACGGAGAAGACGCTGCGCCAGCTCGAGGCTCTCCTCGTCGTGGCCGACGAGAAGACCTCGCTCCTCCTTTCGGGAACGGGCGACGTCATCGCGCCGGACGAGGGCATCCTCGCGGTGGGCTCCGGTGGCCCCTACGCGGCGGCCGCGGCGCACGCGCTGCTCCGGCATTCCACGCTCGACGCGGCGGCGATCGTGAAGGAGTCCCTCTCGATCGCGGCCTCCATCGACATCCACACGAACGACCAGATCCGCGTCGAAACCCTCCCGTGACGCCGCACCTGCTCAAAGACCTCTCGCCGCGCAAGGTTGTGGCCGAGCTCGACCGCCATGTCGTCGGGCAGACGAAGGCGAAACGCGCGGTGGCGATCGCGCTCCGCGACCGCTGGCGGCGTCAGCGCCTCATCCCCGAGCTTCAGCGCGACACGATGCCGAAGAACATCCTCATGATCGGCCCCACGGGCGTCGGCAAGACGGAGATCGCGCGGCGCCTCGCGCGCCTCGTGGACGCGCCGTTCGTGAAAGTCGAGGCCTCGAAGTTCACGGAAGTGGGCTACGTCGGGCGCGACGTGGACTCCATCGCCCGCGACCTCGTGGACGCGGCGATCCGCCTCGTGAAGGACGAGCGCCGCGCGCGCGTTTTCGACCGGGCGGCTGCCGCGGCGGAAGAGAAGCTCGTGGACCTCCTCGTGGTTTCTCTGTCGGCCGGACCGGCAGTCCGTGCGGATACGGGAGCGAGCGCAGGCCTGCAGGACGGGAGGGACCGGATCCGCCGCGATCTTCGCGAGGGCAAGCACGAGACGCGCGAGGTCGAGATCGAGGTGACGGACGAGAGGACGCCACAGATCTCCGTCATGACGCCGCAGGGCATCGAGGAGATGGGCATCGACCTCCCCGCGATGCTTCCGAATTTCTTCGGCGCGCCCAAGAAGAAGAAAGTGAAGCTCCCCGTGGGCGACGCGCGAGGGCTCCTTGCGGCGCGCGAGGCCGACGCGCTTTCCGACGAGGCGACCGTGCCCGAGGAGGCGATCCGCCGCGTGGAGGAGACGGGCATCGTCTTCCTCGACGAGATCGACAAGATCGTGGGCAAGGAGGGGGCGCGCGGCGGGCCCGACGTCTCGCGCGAGGGCGTGCAACGCGACCTCCTGCCGCTCGTCGAGGGGACGACGGTGAAGACCAAGCACGGGATGGTGAAGACGGACCACGTCCTCTTCATCGCGGCCGGGGCGTTTCACATGGCGAAGCCCTCGGATCTGATCCCCGAGCTGCAGGGTCGTTTTCCGATCCGGGTCGCCCTCGACGCTCTCACGGACGAGGACTTCCTCCGCATTCTCACCGAGCCCGAACACGCGCTCCCGAAGCAGTCCGTCGCGCTTCTCGCCGCGGACGGCATCGAGCTCGTCTTCGCGGACGACGGCCTCAAGGAGATCGCGCGCGCCGCGGCCGAGGTGAACCGTAACCTCGAGAACATCGGCGCGCGGCGCCTCCACACCATCCTCGAGACGGTGCTCGAGGAGATCTCCTTCGCGGGACCGGACGCCGCTGGCGCGCGGATTGTCGTGGATCAGGCCTACGTCGAGCGGGCGCTCAAGGGACTCGTCAGGGACCGCGACCTTTCGCGTTTCGTGTTGTAGGCGGAGCAGAGGGAACGGTGGATTTTCCTCGCAAAATCTCTTTCTTCCTCACTTTTCTTTCTCTCGTCCTCCACTCCGCGTGCGGGCGAAAGCTGGCGCCCGAGCCGCCACTCCGGGCCCTGCCCGCGCGCGTCGAGCCCGTATGGCTCTCGCAGGAGGGCTCCGACGTCGTCCTGCGGTTCCCCTACCCGTCCAAGACGAACGCAGGGGAGACGCTGACGAATCTCACGGGGATGACGGTGTACCGCGAGCTCATCGGGGCGCGCGAGGGGCAGCGGCCGCCGGAGATGCCGAAAGACATGGCCGAGCGCGAGCGCGAGGAAAAAGCCTTCCGCGCCCGCGCCGAGGCGATCCAGAAGCTCACCCGGGCGGATCTTGACGCGGCAACCGCGGGCGCGGATGTCATCGTGAGAGACCCGCTCGTGCCGCTCTACCGCGAGGGGCGCCTCGGGCGCGTGTTCCTGAGGTACGGCGTGACGGCCACGCGCGACGGGAGAAAGTCGTCCGAGCTGTCGCCGCTCGTCGCGCTCCTTCCGCGCGTACCTCCGGACCGGCCCTTCCAGGTCGTTCCGACCGTGGAAGAGGCGCGCGTGTGTCTCGACTGGCGCGCTCCCGTCGCCATGCTCGATGGCGCGGCTCCCGCGAAGATCGCGGGTTACGCGATCTTCCGGAGGGACGCCACGGACGAGGAGTACGACGATCACCCGCTGGGCGTCGTCATCGGCGCGACGACGTACGTAGACGCGACGGTGGCGCCCGACCGGAACTATGTCTACACCGTGCGCGCCGCTCCCGTCGCGGAGGTCCCGCTCATTCTCGGCCCCGCGGCCGACGAGGTGCCCGTCTCGACGAAGGACGTGTTTCCGCCGCCCGCGCCGGAGGGCGTCCTCGCCCTCGTCGAAGCGGGCGGCGTCCGCCTCGTGTGGAACCCGAGCCTCGCCGGGGACCTCGCCTCGTATCGCGTCTATCGCCGCGAGAGCGGCGGCTGGAAGCGGGTCGCGGAAGCCTTGAAGGACCCTGTCTACTTCGATGCCGGCGCCCCGGCGAGCGCGTACGGCGTGACGGCGGTGGACAAGTCGGGCAACGAGAGCCCGATGGGGACGGCAAAGTGACGACGAGGGTCACGGGAGAAGCCGGATTCTCGCCTCTCGGCACGCTGCCGCTCTCCTTCACGAAGATGAGCGGAGCGGGAAACGACTTTCTCGTCTTCGCCGCGCGCGTCGAGAGAGGCCCGGCTGAGACCGCCGCGATCCGTAGGCTCTGCCGGCGGGGCACCGGCGTCGGCGCGGACGGAGTTCTCTTCGTTTTCCCGGAACGCCCGGGCGACCCGTCCTCCCCCATCGTGGCCGACTACGTCAACGCGGACGGCTCGGCGGGTCGCTTCTGCGGAAACGGCACGCGATGCGCCGCACGGTTCGCGCTCTTGCACGGCATCGCGGGGGCGGAGTCCGTCGTCGCGACGGGCTGGGGTGCCGTGGGCGCGAGCGTGAAGGCCGCCGGGACGGTGGCGCTCGCGCTGCCGGAGCCGGTGGCCGTAGGGCGCGCGGTGTCGTCGCTCGACGCGGAAGGAAAGACGCTCGAGCGCGACGCGTTTGCGCTCCTCGTGGGCGTGCCGCATGTCGTGGCATACGTGAGGGCGGACGTCGACCTCGATGCGCTCGATCTTTCGGTTCTCGGACCGGCAATTCGGCGCCATCCCGCGATGCGCGAGGGCGCGAACGCGAACTTCGTGAAAGTGCTCGGCCCGTCCCGCGTCGCGGTCCGGACGTGGGAACGGGGCGTCGAGGCCGAAACGCTCGCCTGCGGCTCCGGCGCGGTCGCGTCCGCGGTCGTGACGAGCTTTTTGAAGGGCCTCGCGCCGCCGATCGCGGTCGCGACACGCTCGGGGGAGACACTCGAAGTCTCGTTCGCAACGGACGGCGAGCTGGCGCGTGACGTCACGCTCACCGGCGATGCGCGCGTCGTCTTCGAGGGCACGCTGTTCCCGGAGGAATGGGTAGGGAGCAGAGGGAAAGGAGCCGTAGGCCCGGCGTTTGCTACGAGCCCAAAGGCAGATGCCATGTGCCCCGTTGGCGCTCTCGGTCGCCCGAGGGGGCGTCTCGCACGTATACTCGTAACCCCGAAGGGCGGCGCCCCGCCCGTTCGCCGAAGGAGGCTTCTCCCGATGTTTTTCCCGAAATTCCGTCCCCGGACGGCTCTCGCCCTCGCCGCGGCCCTCACACTCGCCGCCGCTCCCGACCTCCTCGCGCAGACGCCGGCCAAGGCCGACACCGCCTCCGGACCGAAGCTCGTCATCCCGGAGGACAAGAAGGACGTCGGAACGGTCCCGAAAGGCGAACCCATCAAGCACACGTTCGTCCTGAAGAACACGGGCAAGGCTGACCTCCACATCACGGACGTCAAGCCTTCGTGTGGTTGTACGGTGCCGGAGTTCGACAAGGTCATCAAGCCGGGCGCCGAGGGAAAGGTGACCCTCACGGTCGACACGAAGAACTTCTCCGGGCCCATCTCGAAGACGGCGCTCCTCCTGACGGACGACCCGTCGACGCCGCAGATGACCCTCTTCCTCTCGGCCGTCGTGAAGCCGTTCGTCGAGGCTCTGCCTTACGGCTTTTTCCGCATCACGGCGCTCTCGGGCGAGGCGTCGTCATCCGAGGTCGTGCTCGTGTCGGACGAGCCGGAGTTCAAGCCCACGAAGATCGAAACGCCGAACTCCTTCCTCAAGGCCACGCTCTCTCCCATGCCCGAGAAAGAGCTCATCAAGGACAAGAACCCGAATCAGTGGAAGATCACGCTCACGGCCGCGCCCGACGCGCCGGAGGGGATCCTCGGCGGGATCGTGAAAGTCGCCACGGGCGTCAAGCGGCAGCCTGAGATCGAGATTTCCGTGTCGGGCTTCGTGAAGCCCACCGTCTCGGTCACGCCGGTCTCGATCAACTTCGGAAATTTCGACCCGAAGGGCGATGCCGTGAAGCGCAACGTCATGATCGTCAACAACAACGCGCAGGCGGCGAGCTTCGCGGTGACGAAAGTGGAGACCAACGTTCCCGGCATCTCGGCCGAGATCGTGCCGGTCGACAAGTCGCGCGTGCAGGTCGTCCTGACGGTCGACCAGAAGATCAAGAAGGGCGTCTTCGAGGGCGAACTCCTCATCAGGACGACCGACAAGGCGAAGGGCGACGTGAAGGTGCCCCTGAAGGGTGTCATCCTCTGAGCCGCCGGGCCGAAAGGTGACGGACGAGCGGGGGCGCTGGGCGCCCCCGCTTTTCATTTGCGGGGAGGAAGGGTCTTGTAGACAGGTGGAGGTGGCGCGGTGAGGGGACCTCGTGCAGCGGCGGATCCTTCTGCCGCGCGGCCTCTTCGGCGAGCAGCTGGAACATGGTGAGCGAGGCCTGCCGCCTCTCGTGCTGACGGCGCACGGCGGCGGGCGACAGGATCGCCGAGAGCGGCGAGTCCGGGTCGTAATGCATCGCGAGATAGAGGTCCGTCGTCCCGTCCACCGGCGTGTCGAGCACGAAGGTGAGGGAAAGCTTCTCGATGCCCTTGTCGAGAAGGTCGGCATCGTCGGAGCGCACCAGGAACGACAGCAACTCTCCCGGTACGGCGGCAAGGACCGTCAAGTCGAGGTGCCGGGGCCCGCTGAGCGTCGTCGCCTCGAGCAGGAGAACGTCGCCCTTTTCGGCCGTTGGCCCTTTTTTGTAGCGCGCCCCGCGCGGAAGGAGGTCCGACACGCCGGCGAAGAACCACTTCGCGGCGTATTCGGGGGCGACGAGAAGGCGCCAGACGATCGCCCGCGGCGCCCGGATCGACACGCAGTCGACACCCTGAAACGTCGCGAGCGGCGTGTCCGACCTTGCGCGCACACGCGCCGACCACGGATCGGCCTGGGCGCGGGCGAGGCCGGGCACGAAACACACGGCGAGAAGAGCCGCGGAAAACGGCCACCTCGAGGCCGCCATCGCTTACTTCTTCGCCGGCTGGGGACGCAGGATCTCAAGCCAGTCGAACGCGGTCGAGAGCGTGCGCTCATCCGTGGCGCCGCTCAGGCGGTCCTTCGGGGACTCGGCGTACGCGAAGACGAATTTGAGCTCGTTCGCACCCTTTTTCCAGACCGCGCGAGGGACGGCAAGCCCATAGACACGCGGCTCGCCGCCGAGTGTGAGTGCGTCGATCTTCTGGTCGTTCACGAATAGCGTCAGCGTCTGAGGCGGGGCGCCCGGGAAGCCGAACGGCCAGCATCGAAAGCGCACGAGGCGGTCGCCGTCGGCGCGGCTCACGACCGTGATGCGCGCCTCGCGGCCGTGCGACCAGACGAACGTGTCGCCGAGCTCTGTCTTCTCGAAGCCGTCCCAGCCGGGGCCCAGCGCCCCCGTCGTCGTTTCGGGATCGAAGTTGAGGGAGCGGGTCTCCTCGGGCGTGCGGCAGGCGCCCGTGAGAATCAGACCCGTCAGGATCAGGGGAGCCGCGAGGGCCATTGCCGGCGCAGGGAAACCGGCGCGCCTCATCGCGCGGGGCCCTCGCGCCGCACTTCGACGCCCGTGGCCACGAAGACAGCGCCGGAGTCGGTGGCGCGGGCGCGCCCCTCGGCGGCGAGGAACCCGCCCGCGAGATCCGCGGGGAGAGTGAACGATCCGTCGGACACGACCGGCAGCATGGCATCCCCTTCCTTCAACGCGGGTCGGCCCGCGGCGCCCGCGTTCGCGCCCTCGACGCGCACGGCCTTCGCGGAGTAACGCGCGGGATCCTTGACGATGGCCGCAACCGCCACCGGCGACAGGCCGCGGAGCGGCTTGCCGTAAAGGTCGGCCCCCCGGGCGGGGTTCGCGGCAAGCGCGGCGAAGGCCGCGGCGGTGAGGGCCGCCGCGGCGCGGAGGGCGGGACGGCTCATGGCGTGAGCACGAACGCCTTCGAGCCGGAGAAAGAATACGTGATGGCCGTCCCGGGGCAGGGCGCGCCGCCCGAGCCGGAGGCGCGGGTGTACGTGACGTTCCCGTAGACGGAGCCGTCGTAATTCGAGTAGATCGTGCCTGAGAACGACTCGTACGGATCCGCACCCGCAAAGGAGATCGTTCCGTCGGTGTTCCTCACCCAGCTCGTGTTCTGCGCGGCCGGGCCGGCCGATGGCCCAAACGCCTGGAAGTTGAATATGGTGGGCTGGCCGGCGCAGTCCGGGATCACGATCCCCATCGTCATGAAATCGCCGTTTCCGCCGATGATGTCGAGGCGGCCGGAGAACCCGTAACGGTCGTCCAGGATGAGGCCGTACGCGCCGTTGTTCGCGACGGGAACCTTGACGGGCGGTGCGTAGCTGATGGACGAGATCGCATTGTCGATGATGGAGGCGCCGGTGGCGACGGGTCCGCCGCTCGTGACGGTCACGACTGCGGTCAGGTTCGTTTCGGTCGCGGCCGGGACATACCCGAAGAAGCTCGCGATGTCGTTGATCTGTGTCTGCGAGGATTTTCCGAGCGTGATGTTTATCGGGCCGACCGCCGTGCCGTCGGACTTGCGGAGCGTGACCGCGACGCCGGTGTTGCCGGTGCCGTTCGCGGAGAGCAGAAAGAGGTTCGTCCGGTAGCCGCTCGCACGCGATGGAGAGGCGGAGATGTACGGCACGTAGGCCGTCTCGCCGATCGCCACGAGCTGATCCTGGTTCTGGGAGGGGATCGCGAAGCCATTCGTGCCCGGCACGCCCGTGAAGCTGAGTGCGTTCACGACGAGCGTCTGCGAGAGCACCCAGACGCCGGCAGGAGCCGGATTCACGGGGACCCCGGCCTGAAACGACTCGATCCGAATACCTCCGGCTCCCGCCGCGCCGAACGTCGAATTGAGGACGTCGTCAAGCGCGAGTGTCTGGTTCGGAGGCACCGTCACGGCCACCTTGGGCGCCCCGCTGTTGTCGCCCAAGGCGCTGTTCGATCCGTCGAGGGCCGACTGGGGCAGGAAGTACAAATCGGCCTCGACGGCGAACGCGTTCGGGTTGACGATGCGGAGCGACGTCACGAATTGCGCCAGGGCGGGTGGTTGGCCGGTGGCCTTGGCCGACGTGACGATCCACTGGGTCGCCGCGGGCGTGTCCGCGAGGAGCGATGTGGGCAGCAGAGACATCACGGCGAGGGCCAAGAGGCCGAAAGTCTTCGAGTGCATCATGGGGTTCCTCTCTCTGGCTTCTTGTGTCGGCCGGCGCCGGGCCGGAAGTTTAGCCCGAGCCGCGGGGAAGTGACGTGCCGCCCTCCGGTCTTTCAGAAGAACCGGCCGCCGCCCCCGGCGTAACGGCGCAGGTCTCCGCGCCGGCGGTCGGTGAGAAGAAGGCGAGTCGAAACGGCTCTGAAGCCGAGGCTCACCGCGGCGAGGAGCAACGTCCGCGCCTCGGCGGGAAGCGCGAGCGAAAGACGCTTTCCCCTGGCGCGCGACACGAGGAGAGGAAGGAGGTCCGCGGCGGCCTCGGGAGTTTTCGCCGCGATGGGGCCGAGGGCCACCCTGTCAGGCTCCGTGCTCCACGCGCCGAGCGCCACGGGGCGCCCGCCGCGCTTCAGCGAAACGACGTTCCCCTCCGCGGCCCACCGCGCCCAGTCGCGCGGCCGGGCGAATCCCCGGGTCTCGCGGTCGAGAGCGGCGATCCAGCCGTAAAGGGAAGCCCCGGGAGAAACGGCGTGGAGCGAGGTGCCGGGCCCCGGCGTCAGGCCGGACACTTCCGCCGTCATTTCGAGGACTAGCGTGCGGAGGGAGAGGCCGGTGCGGAGAAAGAACGCGAGGGCGGACGGCTCGTCAGGCGCGAGAACCTCCAGCGCGCGGGCTCGCCGGGCGGCGCCGTATGCGCGCGCCGCCTCGAGGAGGGCGTGGCCGGCGCCCTTGCCGCGATGGGAAGCGGTCACCTCGAGAGCGAGCAAGAGAAGCGCGTCCTCTCGAACCGCGACCGCGGCCGATCCGGCCACCCGGCCCTCCGAGTCCACGGCCACGAGCGCGCCCTCTGGATCCGTGGCGCGCGCGTGCGCGAGATCCGCGTCGGGGGTGGTCTCGCCGGGTCGGCCCGTCCGGATCGTGAAAGACGAAGAGTTTCTTGCCGCCACCCTTGACCGACGCTAACAGGAATCGCGTTGAATCCGAATCCAGCGCAAAATCCGTGATGGAGTGAGACCCGTGATGCAAAAGCGAGGCGTCGGACGTCCCCGTGACGGTGACCCGGCCGAGACCCGTCGGGGCATTCTGCTCGCCGCCGAGGAGAGCTTTGCCACCTCGGGGTTCGTCGGCGCCACGACACGCCAGGTGGCCGCCCGCGCGGGTGTGAACGTCGCCACCCTTCACTACCACTTCGGAAACAAGGAAAAGCTCTATCGCGCCGTCCTCGACGCCACCGCCATGGGCGACGTGCCCATATCCGGAAAGGGCAAGGCGCCGGCCGAACGGTTGTCGTCCGTCGTCGAGACCCTCTGGGATTTCGGGGCCGCGCATCCCTCCTTGGCGCGGCTGAGCCTGCTCCACCGGCTCGCCGGCCCCGCCTCGGCGGCCGAGGTCCCCGAGGATTCCCGCGCCGCGCTTCTCACGAGGACGCTCGCGGATATGGACGTGAAGACGCCCTTCCCGCCGCGCGAAGCGGCCCGCGTCATCCTCGCGTTTCTCGACAGCGCGCTCGTGGCCTCTGAGAGCGAACAGGGTCTCGACGAGGCGCGGTCGTCGGCCGCGGCCTCCGCGTCGCGCGCGGGTGTCGTCGCCGCCGCGCTACGCGTGTCCGGCCTGGCTTAAGGTCCTCCCCGGCATTCGGGGCTTCCTCAGGCCCAAGGCGAGCACGAGCGCGTTGACGCCGGTGCCTGCGAGCACCGGATCGACGCCGAGGGGGTGCGCGAAGCGCTCGAGCATCGCGGTCGCGCCGCCGAGGAGCATTGCCGTCCCCGCGAAGCGCCGGTCCACGCGGACGCCGGGACAGAACGCGACGAGCGCGGGCAGGATGAGCCCGGACGCGAAGAGGGTGTAGCCGAGGCGAAACGTCTCGACCAGGTCGCGGAGGGCCAGGGCCACGACAAGCCCGAGGCTGCCGTAGGCGACGACCGCGAGACGCGAGAAGCCGACGCCTGCGCGAGGGCCGAGGAGGTCGTGCGACGTTGCGCCCGCGGCGGACAGGAGGACGGAGTCCGCCGAGGACTGCATCGTCGCGACGAGCGCCACGAGGAGAAGGGGAGCAAACGTGCTCCCCGCGAGCAGAAGCACCGTTCGCGGGAAAAGCTCCGCGGGCGGACCGCCGACGCCCCGCGCGACTCCCGCGAGGGCGATCGCCGCGGTCGCGAGACCGAACGCGAGCTTCGACGCCGCGGCGCCGAGGGCCGCGCGGCGCGCGGCGCGGACGTCGCGCGCGGATAGGAGCTTCGCCCACACGTCGCTCCCCACGGCGTGCGGCAGACCCACGAGGACGAGAAACGCGAGAACGTCGCCCCACGAAAATCGCGGGCCCGTCGGGAAGTGGAGAAGCGCCGCAGGCGGCGGTGTCGTCACGAGGGCACGCACGGCGAGCGGGAATGCCACGACAAGCAGGCCCACCACCATGAGGCCGAATTGCAGGAGATCCGTCCTCACGACGGCGCGCTGGCCGCCGAGTGCCGTGTACGTGACGAACAGAACGGCCGTGATGATCAGGACGCGCGTGGGCTCCCACGGCGTCGTGGCGACGACGACCGTCTGCGTGGCCTCGGTCAGGAGCGCGAACCAGACGATCTCCGCGAGGACGACGAGAAGAGCCGCGATCTTGCGCACACCGGGCCCGTAAAATCTTCCGATCACCTCCGCGATCGTCGTTGCGCCCGTCGCGCGCACGCGGGGCGCGAGAAAGAGGCCGAGCGCGAGGAGGCCGAGGGCCCCCGCGAGGTCGAGCCACAGCGCGGGAAGACCTTTCGCGGCGACGAGCACCGCGAGGACGAGCGTCGTGGACCCGCCGATCACCGTGGAGGAGAGGGCCGCCCATGTCGCGAACGCGCCGAATCCGCGGTCGCCGACGAGGAAGGCATCCGTCGACCGCGAGGCGTCGGGGGCCGAGAGGAGGCCCACGAGGAGGACGGCGGCGCCGTAGAGGGCGAGGGCGAGGGCCACGCCTCAGCGCCTCTCAGTCCGCGAGAACGTCGCGCGCGAAGCCCGCGAGGAGACGTGCGGCGTGGGGCAAGGCACGCTCGTCGAAGTCGAAGTCGGGTGCGTGGTGAGGACCCCGGGGCGGCCCGGAGCGTGCGGCGCCGACGAATGCGAACGCGCCGGGGACACGCAGCAGGAACTCGCTGAAGTCTTCGCCGCCCATGGTCCGGATGTCCGCCGTGACGCTTCCCGGCGCCGGGATCGGAGCGAGCGCTTGAGCCGCGCGCAACGCGCGCTCGGCCTCGGCCGGGTGGTTCACGACCGTGGGGCTGATCCTCCGGTAAGACATCTTCGCGGCGCACCCGAGGGTCTGTGCCGCGCGTTCCGCGATTTCGCTGACGAGGGACGGCAGGCGGTCGGCGACTTCAACGTCGAACGATCGGCACGTGCCGCGGAGCGTCACGGACTCCGGCAGGATGTTGAACGCCGAGCCCCCGTGCACCGAGGTCACGGAGACGACCGTCGGAAGCAGCGGCGAGAGCCGCCGCGAGACGATCGTCTGGAGCGCCGTGACGACGTGGGCGGCGGCCACGATCGTGTCGCGCGTTTCGTGGGGGGAGGCGGCGTGGCCGCCCGGACTCGTCACCTCGATGAGGAACTCGTCCACGGCGGCCATCATCGCGCCGCGCGCGACGCCGACGTGGCCGAGCGGCAGGGCCGTCCACAGGTGCACGCCGAAGACCACGTCGGGGCGGGGGTCGTCGAGGACGCCGTCCGCGATCATGGCCTTCGCGCCGCCCGCGCCTTCCTCTCCCGGCTGGAACGCGAAGACGACGCGGCCCCTGGCGGGCGGATCGAGAAGCAGAAGGTCCGCTGCGGCATCCAGCGCCGCCACGTGTCCGTCGTGCCCGCACGCGTGCATCTTTCCGTTTGTCGCGGCGAAAGGCAGTCCCGTTCTCTCCATGAGCGGCAGCGCGTCGAGATCCGCGCGCAGGAGGACGGTCTTGCCGGGTCGCCCGGAGTCGAAAAGGGCGGCGACGCCGGTCTTTCCGACACCTGTCCGCACCTTGAGGCCGCGCGCGATCATCCGCGCCGCGACGAGGCCAGCCGTCTCGATCTCCTCGAACGCGGTCTCCGGCAGGGCGTGGATCTCTCGCCGCAGTCGGACGGCCCCGGCGTCGACGCCCTCCTTGCCGGTCGTGAGCGCTTTCACGTCGGGATCATAGGACCAGGGCGCGCTATCCTCGACACGTGAGCGAGACTCCGCAGCGCACCTTCACGTTCGAGGAGGCTCGTGCCCTTCTTCCCGAAGTCCGCGAGAAAACGCGGCTCGCGGTCAAGGCGCTTTCCAGCATCACCGTGTCGGGGGACGACGGGCCGCAGGACGTCGAGGCGCGGGCCGAGAAAGCCGTGGCCGAGACGCTCACCGCGTGGGCGCGCGAGATCGAGGAGCTCGGCATCGTGGTAAAGGGGCCGTGGCTCGTGGACTTCGATTCGGGCGCGGGCTACTACTGCTGGAAGTGGCCTGAGGAGTCCCTCGCGTTCTTCCACGGCTACGACGAAGGATTCGCCGCGCGCGTACGGCTTCAGTAACCCGTCAGGCGATCCCGAGGATTCTCTTCCCCTCGGGCGTCATCATCTCGGCGCTCCACGGCGGGTCCCACACGACCTGCACCTCCGCCTCCGCGACGCCGGGGACCGACGCGATCTTCGCCTGAGCGTCGGCGGCGATCGCGCCGCCCATGCCGCAGCCGGGCGCGGTGAGCGTCATCTTCACCTCCACGCGCTCTCCGGCGGCGGCGGCCGGCAGGATGCGAAGGTCGTAGACGAGGCCGAGGTCCACGATGTTCACGGGAATCTCGGGGTCGTACACCGTGCGTAGCCGGTCCCATACGGCCGCTTCGTCGACGGGCCCGGAGGTGGCGCGTCTTGCTGGAGGCGCCGCGGCGGCCCCGGCGGGGGGCTCCAGGCCGAGCGCGTCCGCATCGCCACCGGCAATACGGAACAGGCCTCCCAGCGTGGGCGCCTGCACCGTGAACGTACCGCCGAGGGACTGCGTCAAATAGACGGACGTCCCCGCGGTAATCGTGGCTTGCTCGCCGCTCGGGATGCGGATCGCTACGCAATCGCGCGCGAGGGTGTGGGCGGTCGGGGTCTGGGGAGTCATGCGGGTGTGTTCGCGCGCGAGGGGCGCTCGGCGCGATCATTCTCTCTCAAGAGCCCCTTCGCGGAAAGTGTGAGTGCGCCGGCCTCGAGCGCCGCCGCGGCCCAGTGAGGCCAGTCGGGACCGAGCCTCAGATACAGGTTCTCGGCACCGAACGGCCCGAACACGCGGCCCAGCGAGCCCATCGACTGGTAGGCGCCGAGGATCTCGCCCTGTTCCGCGGCCGCCGAGCGCTTGCTGACGAGCGAGGAAAGCGTCGGCGTCGTGATGCCGATCCCCAGGGCGATCGTGGCGATCATGAGAAGAAGGACCGGGATCGAATCCGCGACTCTGAGGCCCAGATAGCCCGCAACGAGGAGGATGGCTCCGGCCACGACGAGCTGCCCTTCCCCGAAGCGCTTCACCAGCCGCCGCACGAGAACTCCCTGCACCACGGCCGAACACACGCCCACGAACACGAAAAACCACGCCACGGTGGACGCGCCGGCGCCGAGACGTGCCGACAGGAACTGCGCGAACGTGGACTCGAACATTGCGAAAGCCGTCGTCGTCACGAAGGAGAGCAGCATGAGGGCGCCGATCTCCGGCCGGCGGAANNCGAAGGCCATCCCGACGAGGCCCATGCCGCGGGCCCGTTCCTCGCGGCTCGTCGTGTCGGCGATGACGGCCTGCGCGGTGCCGATGTTCCCGCCGGTCGCGCCGTCGAGCAGGCGGGACGCGAAGAGCATCGGCAGGGAGCGCGCGAAGGCGAAGAGCAGATAGCCGAGGACCGTGCCCGCGAGCGAGAAGAGGATCACCGGGCGCCGACCGAAGCGGTCCGAGAGGCGCCCGAGGAGAGGCGCGAAGAGGAACTGCATCGCGGAGTAGCTCGACATGAGGAGCCCGAACGCGAGCGCGGACGGGCGGTACTTCTCGGCGTAGAGCGGGAGCAGCGGGATCACGATCCCGAAGCCGAGGAGGTCGATGAAAACGGTGAGGAAGACGATCCGAAGGACCGAGGAACGTGCCACGGGCGGACTATAGCGGCAGGCTCAGGGAGCGATTGGCGCGGAGAGGGTTGGGGAGAACCCGGCCTCCGGGTCCTCCCATGATCATGTCAGCTGAAGCTCTTCCCGCAGCCGCAGCTGCCGCCGGTCGCGTTCGGGTTCTCCACCGAGAAGCCGGCGCCGCGCATGTCCTCGATGAAGTCTACGGTCGCGCCATGCAGCTTCAGGGCGCTCTGCGGGTCGACGATGACCTCGATTTCGCGCACCGCGAGGACGTGGTCGGTCGGGCGCTTCTCGTCGAACGTGAAGCCGTATTGAAAGCCCGAGCAACCGCCGCCCTGGATGAAGACGCGCAGGGCTTTGCCCGCGGCGTCGGGCATCTTTGCGGCGAAATCCTTGACCTTGTCGACCGCGCGGTCGGTGACATTGAGGACGAATACCGACGGCGACGTGGCCTGCGTGGCCGCGGTTTCGGTCTGGGTCGCGCTGGACATGAGGGAACCCTCCCGCGGCAGAAGGCCGCTCTTGAGAATGAATCTTGGGTCTCTTGACGGTCGAAGTCAATCGGATACCGGGCGCGGGCGGCATTTCGACTTCAAGGGCCCGTAACCCCACTATCTAGTGGCCGCCGGACTGAAAAACACTATTGGTTGCGTTTTTCTCTTGAAAAAAGAAGAGGTCGGAATTACCTTGAGAGACAGCCCCAAACACCAGGCGCGAAACGACGCGGAGCGCAAAAAGAGCGCGAAAAACGGTCCAGGTAGCTGGTAGAGGGGTGGTTTCGTCTTCAAGCGGAAGGAAGACGGAAAAAGGGAGGCTTTCTCAAAGATGAGCACCTCGAACGGACGTGAATCGGCAATGGGAACCCGGGCGGAGAAGATGGCGGCCGGAGCCCGCACCGGAGGCCGCATCAACGGCCTGACCTTCAGGCGGCTCTTCACCGATGGAGTCACGCACCCCTTCGACTCTCTGGAGTGGGAGCTCCGCACGGCGGCGATCACGAACGAAAAGGGCGAGGTGTTCTTCGAGCAGAAGGACGTCGAGGTCCCGAAGACGTGGTCGATGACGGCGACGAATATCGTCGCCCAGAAATACTTCCACGGAAAGCCGGGGACGCCGCGCCGTGAGCGGTCCGTCAAGCAGCTCATCGGCCGCGTGGTGGACACCATCACCGGCTTCGGGCAGAAGAACGGGTACTTCCGCACGTCGGCCGACCGCGACACGTTCTCGGACGAGCTCGCACACATCCTCGTGAACCAGGCCGCGAGCTTCAACTCGCCGGTCTGGTTCAACGTCGGCGTCGACGCGAAGCCGCAGGCCTCGGCGTGCTTCATCAACGCGGTCGGCGACTCGATGTCCTCGATCC
The DNA here is from genome assembly GCA_003152095.1 of Acidobacteriota bacterium. Classification (GTDB taxonomy): domain Bacteria; phylum Acidobacteriota; class Thermoanaerobaculia; order UBA5066; family UBA5066; genus Fen-183. Next base: position 55,460 of record PLZI01000131.1, read on the forward strand.
TCGACCTCGCGAAGACCGAGGGGATGCTCTTCAAGTTCGGGTCGGGCACGGGCTCGAACCTCTCCTCGCTCCGCTCGTCGACCGAGTCACTCTCCTCCGGAGGCATCGCGTCCGGCCCGGTCTCCTTCATGAAGGGTTTCGACAGCTTCGCGGGTGCCATCAAGTCGGGCGGCAAGACGCGCCGCGCCGCGAAGATGGTCATTCTCAATGTCGACCACCCGGACATCGAGGAGTTCATCGTCTGCAAGGAACGGGAAGAGAAGAAGGCCTGGGACCTCATCGACGCCGGCTGGGACGGCTCGTTCAACGGCGAGGTCTACGGCAACGTCGCCTTCCAGAACGCGAACCACTCCGTGCGCGTGACGGACGCGTTCATGCGCGCCGCCGAGACGGGCGGCACGCACACGACGAAGGCCGTCACGACGGGCGAGCCCATGGGGACGTTCGACGCAAGGGCGCTGCTCATGAAGATGGCCGAGTCGGCCTGGGTCTGCGGCGACCCCGGCATGCAGTACGACACGCTGATCAATACGTGGAACCCGTGCAAGGCGACGCACCGGATCAACGCGTCGAACCCGTGCTCGGAGTACATGTTCATCGACGACTCGGCCTGCAACCTCGCGTCGCTGAACCTCATGAAGTTCGCGAAGGAGGACGGCGGCTTCGAGATCGAGAAGTTCAGGCACGCCGTGGACGTCGTCTTCGCGGCGCAGGAGATGCTCGTCGACGAGGCGTCGTATCCGACGCCCGCCATCGAGAGGAACTCGCACGACTTCCGCCCGATCGGCCTCGGCTACGCGAACCTTGGCGCGCTCCTCATGTACAACGGCCTCCCGTACGACAGCGACGAGGGCCGGCACTACGCCGCCGCCGTCACGAGTCTCATGCACGGGCAGGCCTTCCTCGCGTCCTCGAAAATCGCCGCCGAGATGGGACCCTTTGCGGGCTACCCGCCGAACCGCGACGTGTTCCTCGAGGTCATCTGCATGCACCGCGACGCGGCGTACGCCGTCGAGAAGAACGGCGTGCCGAAGGACCTCTACGAGGCGCAGCGCGCCGTGTGGGACGTCACGCTCGAGTCCGGCCGGCAGCACGGCTTCAAGAACGCGCAGGCGACCGTCCTCGCGCCGACCGGGACGATCGGCTTCATGATGGACTGCGACACGACGGGCGTCGAGCCGGACCTCGCGCTCGTGAAGTACAAGAAGCTCGTCGGCGGCGGGACGATCAAGATCGTGAACCAGACGGTCCCCCACGCCCTCACGCGCCTCGGCTACCCGGACGCCGAGATGCACGCGATCGTGAGGTACATCGACGAAAAGGGGACGATCGAGGGCGCGCCCGGCCTGAAGCCGGAGCACCTCCCGGTCTTCGACTGCGCGTTCAAGGCCCTTGGCGGCGCGCGCTCCATCGCCCCGATGGGCCACGTCCGCATGATGTCGGCCGTCCAGCCGTTCCTCTCGGGCGCGATCAGCAAGACCGTCAACATGCCGAACGACGCGACGGTCGAGGAGATCGCCGACGTCTACATGCAGGGCTGGAAGATGGGCCTCAAGGCGATCGCGATCTACCGCGACGGCTGCAAGCGCACGCAGCCCCTCAACACGTCGGCGTCCAAGAGTGACGACGGCGTGAAGGGCACGCGCGACGCCCGCGGCAATTCGATCGCGCCGGCCGCCGCTGCCGCCGCGACCCCGCGCCGGCACAAACTGCCGGACGAGCGCCGCGCGATCACGCACAAGTTCTCCGTCGCCGGCCACGAGGGCTACATCACGGTGGGGCTTTACGAAGACGGCACGCCGGGCGAGATCTTCCTGACGATGGCGAAGGAAGGCTCGACGATCTCCGGCCTCATGGACGCCTTCGCGACCGCGATCTCGCTGACCCTCCAGTACGGCGTGCCCCTCGAGGCGCTCGTCGAGAAGTTCAGCCACATGCGCTTCGAGCCCGCGGGCTATACGAAGAATCCCGAGATTCCGATCGCGAAGAGCCTCGTCGATTACCTGTTCCGCTGGCTCGCCTCGAAGTTCCTCACGGCGGACCTCAAGGAGAGGGCCGGTGTCATCTCGCGCGAAGAGCCCGGTCCGCCGTCGACGCCGACGAAGTTCAAGGGCTGGGGGTCGCTGACGCCCGTCGCCGAGGCCGCGGCCGGTCCCATCGCAGCCGCGTTCCAGGCGTTCGCGAGCGCGAAGGGGGAAGCGCCGGCGTCCGCCGAGGCATCGGCTGAACCGCGGGCGATCGGGTTCGCGGCTCCGGTCGTGTCGCACGCGAACAAGCTCGCGTTCGAGAACAGCTCAGACGCGCCGAGCTGCCACGAGTGCGGCAGCATCATGGTGCGCGGAGGCGCCTGCTACAAGTGCCTGAACTGCGGGGCGACGAGCGGGTGCAGCTGAGATGACCGGGGGGAGCCCGGCGCCCGGGCTTCCCTTCTTTCGCTTACCGTCTTGGGTCGAACGAAATGGCCCGAGACGTGTCGAACGCGCCCTTGCGATTCTCGTCTTCGTCGAAACGTTCGTCTTCCTCGCGTGCGAGGACCGGGCCGGGAGACCCGGGACGCGAGCCGCTTTCCATGCGACGGGAGGCCGCCGCGGTCGCTGTGCTCCTTTTGGCGGGCGTCTTCCTGCGCGCGGTCGCACCGGACCTCAATTCGGTCGGCGTCACCCGGCTTCTCGGGAGGACAGTGCTCGGCTTCCTCTGGGTCTCGGCGCTCCCGGGCTGCCTCGCGCTCTGGTGGCTCGCCCGCGAAGTCGCGGGCCCGCGCGTCGCAATCCTCGCTCTGCTTCTCGGTGCTCTTTGCCGGACGCCCCTCATCCTCTCGCGCTGGTCGAGCATCTGCATCGCCCTCGTGTTCCTGTCGACTCTCGGCGCCGCTGCCGCCCTCGCCGCGCGGAGAAAAGCGTCGGCGGTCCTCGGCGCCGTCGCGGGAGCGTGCGTCGGACTGTGCTTTCACACGCACGCCTCGGCGCTCCTCGTGGTCGCCGCCTTCGGAGCTTTCGCGGTCAGCGTCCGGGGCGAGCGGGGGGTGCGCCGCCCCGTCGTGGCGGGCGCGCTCGCGGCAGGACTCACGGCTCTTCCGTTCCTCGCCGGTGGGCTTTCGGACCGCGCCCGCTGGGGCGGACACGTACGCGACATGGACGTCTTCTCGTCCGTCCGGCTCGTCGCGATGCCTTTCCAGCACGGTCCGTTCGCGATCCCCGTGCGCCTCGCCTCGAACGCGTTCGAGTACCTCGGCGTCGTCCTCTTCACGCACGACCCCACACCCCGTAACGCGCTTCCCCACGTCTCGGCGGAGGGGCCGATCGAAACGGTGAGGACCTCGAAACGGCGGAGGAGGACGAGGCGCAGGCCACGCATGGCCTCGATGACGGGATCGGCCGCGACGCCTGACGGGACGCGTCCGGCCGCGAGGGCGTGGAGCGCGAGATAGGCCGCGGTCGAGAAGGCGAGGGCGAGCACGACGCGGGCCCGCGCGCGTCGCGACTCCGCGGGCGGCACGATCCTTAGCGCTTTCCGAAGAGCTGGTCGAAGGCCGAGCGGGCCTGATCCGGCGAGTCGGCGGCCTTCGCCCCGGTGAGGTTGAGAGACACCGTCGGCGCGAAGAACGTGCAGGAGTTCGCCTTGAGCTTTGCCGGGATGGGCGCGGGAATCTCCTGCCGGCACTGCGAGGGCGCGCTGCCGTCGAAGAAGCGGCACTGCGCGCATGCATGGAGCGCCGCGCCGCATTTCTTGCAGACGGCCTCGAGCCCGAACTCGGGGTCGTTCTTCTCGCCGCAGGTCTTGCAGCGAAAGACCTCGTCCCGGTTACGGTCGGCGCCGCGACCCTTCGGCGCTCCCTCGAGGCGCGCGGGCCTGTCCGATGGAGAGAAGCCGCCTGAAGTCCTCCCCGACCGTTCGGAATCCCGGTAGCCGCGCTGGCGGTATTTCTGTTCGGTCATCGGCTGCGCCTCTCGGGTCCCGCGCGGGACACCGCCCTCAAATAGAATCCGGGGCTGAGGTTCGTGACATGAGGATCGTTCTTCGCGTTCTCATCAATGCCGCCGCTCTCTGGGTCGCGGCCTCGTTCGTGTCGGGCATCCATGCGGGCGGAATCGGCTCGGTTCTGGCTCTCGCGCTCGTGTTCGGCGTCGTGAACGCCTGCGTACGGCCGTTCCTGAAGCTCGTGAGCTGCCCGATCATACTGCTCACGCTGGGTTTGTTCACGCTCGTCGTGAATGCGGTCATGCTCATGTTCACCGCGTGGCTCGGGCGCGGCCTCGGCATCGACTTCCGGGTGGACGGCTTCGTTCCGGCGTTCCTCGGCGCGCTCATCGTGTCGGTCGTCTCGACGCTTCTCTCCTGGGTCCTCATCTCCAAGAGCGAGGGGTGAACCGGGCCCTCGGCCGACCCCGGACCGACTAGTTCAAATGGGGGATGGACGGGGCCCCCGGTTACCGGATGCTCAGGCTGGAGGAAGCTGTGTTCGGCATCCCGTTCCATCGGCATCTCGGTTTCAAGCTGACGGCCGCTGCAGCGGCGGTCTCGCTTGCGACGATTTCGCTGTTCGCGTTCCTCTCGATCCGCTCCCAGAGGGCACATCTCATCAGCGAGGTCGTCCGGGGCGCCGCGCTGTTCTCGAGCACGATCGCGAGCAGCACGCGAGATCTCATGCTCGAGGACCAGAGGCACGACGCCTACCGGATCATGGAGGGCATTGGACGCCTCGAGGGCATCGAGAAAGTCCGCGTCCTCAACAAGGAAGGCCGCGTCATGTTCTCGACGGACGGGCGCGACATCGGTTCCTCCGTCGACAAGGACGCCGAGGCCTGCACGGCGTGCCATGCCGCGGGCCAGCCGCTCGTGGCGCCCACGACCTCCGCGCGCAGCCGACTCTTCATGACGAACGGCCACCGCGTGCTCGGCATGGTGACGCCCATCTACAACGAACCGGCCTGCGCGACGGCCGCCTGCCACGCCCATCCTCCCGAGACGCGCGTCCTCGGCGTCGTGGACATCGGCATCTCGCTCANNGTGGCGCGGCGCATCGTCTTCCGCCCCGTGGCCGAGCTCGTCGTGGCCACGCAGCGGGTCGGCCATGGCGACCTGTCGGCGACGCTCGCGGTCCGCTCGTCGGACGAGCTGGGGATCCTCGCGAACTCGTTCAACGAGATGAACGCGTCGCTCGCGAAGGCGCGTCGCGAGCTCGAGGCCCTCACGAACGATCTCGAGCGCCAGGTGGAGGACCGCACGGCCGCCCTCAAGAGCGCGCAGGAGGTTCTCGTGCGGAGCGAGAAGCTCGCCTCGCTGGGCCAGCTCTCGGCCTCCATCGCGCACGAGATCAACAACCCTCTCTCCGGGATCCTCACGTTCGCGCGGCTCATGATCCGTATGCTCGAGGCTGGTCCGCCGGACGAGGCCACGCGCGCCGCTTGCCTGAAGAATCTATCCCTCGTTCAGCGCGAAACCGAACGCTGCACCGTCATCGTGCGCAACCTCCTCGACTTCGCCCGTGCAAGGCCCCTCGACCTGCGCGTCGTCGACCCGGTGCGCGCGCTCGACGAGGCCCTTTCACTCGCGCAGCACAAGATGCAGCTTCAGAACATCATCGTCGTGAAGAAGCTCGAGGGAACGGGCGCCGTGAACGCCGACTTCGGACAGCTCCGGCAGGCGTTCATGAACATCCTGCTCAACGCGTGCGACGCGATGCCCGCCGGCGGCACGCTGACGCTCACCTCCCACTTCTTCTCCGGCAGTCGCGAGGTCGACATCTCCGTCGCCGACACGGGCACCGGGATCGCGCCCGAGCTTCTCTCGCGCATCTTCGATCCCTTCTTCACGACGAAGGAGAAGGGCACCGGGCTCGGGCTCTCGGTCGTCTACGGGATCGTCGAGAAGCACGGCGGCTCGATGCGGGTGGACAGCCGCGCCGGGCAGGGAACGACGATGACGATCCGGCTTCCGCTCGCTGAAGAGGGGGGCGCGGCCCCCGCCGCGGCCGCGGCGACGTGAGCGAGGTCGCCCTGTGGTGGATCGGAACGGGGGACGGCGACGAGAGACTCCTCGAGAGCGTGCGTGCGCACGCGGAGAAGGTATTCCGCTTCCCGGTGCGCCTCGAGCTTCCCGGAGGGCGGCCCGAGGACGCGTTCGACGCGCGGCGCAACCAGCATTCCTCGCATCGCATTCTTCTGTGGCTCGCGTCGCGCCGGCCGCGGGGAGCCGCGCGCGTCGTCGCCCTGACGGACGCGGACCTCTTCATCCCGGTCCTGACGTTTGTCTTTGGCGAGGCACAGCTCAAGGGCCATGCGGCCGTCGTGTCGACAGCCCGCCTCGCCGGCGCGGGGCTCCCGGGCGAAGCCGCCCGGTTTCCGGTGCGCCTTCGAACGGAGGTCGTCCACGAGCTCGGGCACACGTTCGGGCTCCTGCACTGCCGCAACTCCCGGTGCGCGATGGCCCGCTCCTCGAGCCTGAGGGACGTGGACGCCAAAGAGCCAGACCTCTGCGGGACGTGCCGGGCCCTCTTCCTCGAGAACGCCGACGAGATCGGAGACACCCATGAACAAGAAGAACACGCGGATCCTGCTGATCGATGACGAGGAGATCGTGCGCGAGTCCCTCTCGGGGTGGCTCGAGAAGGACGGCTACACGATCGGGACCGCCCCTGACGGGCTCGCGGGCCTCAAAGCCATGGATGACGACCGCTGGTCGATCCTCCTCGTCGACCTGAAGATGCCCGGCATCGACGGCCTCGAGGTGCTGCGACGCGCAAAAGAGAAAAGCCCGGAGACGGCCGTCGTCATCATGACGGCGTACGCGACCGTCGACACGGCGGTGAACGCCATGAAGCTCGGGGCGTTCGACTACATCGTCAAGCCTTTCGATCCCGAGGAAGTCAGCCTCATGGTCGAGAAGATCGTGGCGCAGCAGGCGCTCGTGAGGGAGAACGTCATTCTCAGGAAGGCGCTCAAGCGCGAGTACCAGTTCCACGACCTCGTCACGAAGTCCTCCGCGATGCAGGGCACGCTCGAGCTCGCGCGCACCGCGGCGCGCAGCCCGTCGACGATCCTCGTCCTCGGCGAGAGCGGCACGGGGAAGGAGCTCCTCGCCCGGGCCGTCCACGCCGAAAGCCCGCGCCACGACAAGCCGTTCGTCGCGATGTCGTGCGCGGCCCTCACCGAGACGCTCCTCGAGTCCGAGCTCTTCGGCTACGAGAAGGGATCCTTCACGGGCGCCGCGGCGCGCCGCGAGGGCAAATTCGTGGCCGCGAACGGCGGCACGCTCTTCCTCGACGAAATCGGCGACATCAGCCCGAAGCTGCAGCTCGACCTCCTGCGCGTCCTGGAGGAGCGCCGCGTAACGCGCGTGGGCGGAACGGAATCCATGCCGGTCGACGTCCGCATCATCGCGGCGACGAACCGGGATCTCTCGAAGGCCATCGCCGAGGGCCGCTTTCGCGAGGATCTCTTCTACCGGCTGAACGTCATCACGCTGACGCTCGCTCCGCTCCGCGATCGGAAGGAGGACATCCCCCTTCTCGTCGACCGCCTTCTCGAGCAGCTCGCGGTCGAGTTGAAGAAGCCCGTCGAGGGCGTGTCGCCGGAAGCCATGGCGCTTCTCCTCGCCCACTCGTGGCCCGGCAACGTGCGGGAGCTTCGCAATGTCCTCGAGCGTGGCATCGTCGTCTCGACAGGGCCGTTTCTGCTGCCAGCCGACCTCGGCCTCACGTTGCGCGGGGAGGAAATCCCCGCGCACCCCGCCTCCCTCGCCGAGATCGAGCGGCTGCACATCGCGGCGGTCCTCAAGAACACGGGTGGGAACGTGACACAGGCGGCGCGCATCCTCGACATCGACCGCGTCACCCTCTACAGCAAGATCCACAAGTTCGGTCTGAAGCGCGCCGACGACGGCATCTTCGAGCCCGCGACGGAGTGATGAGGAAAACAACGCCCCGTTGAGGAACTGAACACCGGACGCCGTCTCGTGGAGCGGCGCAAGCCATTTCCTTACAAGCAGTTGACACCCCTCGCGGTCCGCAGCTCCGCCGTGGCTCGATCCTTGCGCTAAGGCTCGTGTCGCCATGAAAGAGACACCGAACACCTGCCCGCTGCTCAAGGAAGTCGTGATGCTTTATTGCGACGCCTGCCCGACGAAAAAGATGCTGCCCCTCGACCACCTCGTGTCGGCCCGGCCCTGCCAGGCGACGCGGTACGTGGACTGCCCCCTTTATCTGGAGGCCGTGAGGCGGCTCGGGATGGACGTTGCGCACACGGAGCTGTCCGCCGTGGCGGCGCACGGCTCTAGGAGGGAGGCCCCATGATCGCCACGGTTCCCCTCGCGCTCCTCTTCGTTCTCCTCCTCCTCCTCAACGACCGCGCCGTTGCACGCGCGGCCCGGGCCTGAGGGAGACAGCGATGAAGCTGAATCGTCGCACTCTCTTCAAGCTCGGCGCCGTAGCCGGCGCCGCGGGCGCGGCTGGGATCGCGACGACGTCGCGCGCCTCGGTCGCGTCCGCGTCGAAGGGTGCCCGCGGCGTCCTTGTGGACACGACGCGCTGCGTCGGCTGCCGGGGCTGCGAGGCCGCGTGCGCCGAGGCGAACACGCTCGCCGGCCCCGAGATGCCCGGGGATGACGCCGTGTTCGCCTCGAAGCGCGCGACGAGCCCAACGGCCTTCACGGTCGTCCAGAAAGGCACCCAGAAGAGCCCCACCGGCGAGGATCGCTTCGCGAAGATGCAGTGCATGCACTGCGTCGAGCCGGCCTGCGCCTCGGGGTGCGTCGTCAAGGCGCTCGAGAAGACCGCCGATGGGCCGGTCGTCTACCACACCGACCGCTGCCTCGGCTGCCGCTACTGCATGATCGTGTGCCCCTTCGGAGTCCCGAAGTACGAGTTCGCGAGCGTGACGCCCCTCGTCAAGAAGTGCACCTTCTGTGCGGGACGCCAGGCGCAGGGTCTTCCGCCCGCATGTACGGAGGTCTGCCCCTCCGGCGCGCTTCAGTTCGGCAAGCGCGCGGACCTCCTTGAAGAGGCCAAGACACGCATCTACACGAACCCCGAGAAGTACGTCCACAAGGTTTACGGCGAGGACGAGGCGGGCGGCACGAGCTGGCTCTACATCTCCGACGTGCCGTTCGAGTCCCTGACGCTGCCCGCCGGCATCGAGAAGAAGCCGTATCCGGAGCTCGCGGACGGCGCGCTCTCGGCCGTGCCCTTCGTCATCACTCTCTGGCCGCCGCTTCTCATGGGCATGTACACGTTCAGCAAACGTCGCGACGAGGTCGCTGCCGCGGAAGGCACCGGAAAGCAGGAGGAAGGCCATGTCTGAGCACGCCCTGAAGCCCGATGTCCTCGGCGGCCCCTGGATGAGGGAGAAGTTCTTCCTCGGGATGTCCCTCCGCGCATACGCCAAGAGCCTCCTGACGCCCGTTAACGCGATCGCAACGGCGATCCTCCTCGCGGGGATCCCCACGATCGCGTACCGGTTCTGGAAGGGGCTCGGCGCGACGACGAACCTGTCGCAGACGAACGCATGGGGCATCTGGGTCGCCTTCGACGTCATCTGCGGCGTCGCGCTCGCGGCGGGCGGCTACACGGTCGCCTGTGCCGTCTACATCTTCGGCCAGAAGGCGTACCGGCCGATCCTGCGCCCGGCGATCCTGACGGGATTCCTCGGATACGCGCTCGTCCTCTTCGGGCTCGTCGTGGACCTCGGCCAGCCGTGGCGGCTGCCGTACCAGTTCTTCCTCACCCCCGGCACGACCGCCGTCATGTACGAGGTCGGCTGGTGCGTGTTCCTGTACCTCATGGTGCTGGGGCTCGAGTTCGCGCCGGCCGCGCTCGAGTGGCTCGGCCTCGTGAAGCTGCGCCGGGTCCTCGGCTCGCTCACGATCGGCATCATCGTCCTCGGCGTCACGCTCTCGACGCTCCACCAGTCCTCCCTCGGCGCCTTCTTCCTCATGACGCCGGGCAAGCTGCACCCGCTCTGGTACTCGCCGTTTCTCCCGATCTTCTTCTTCGTCTCGAGCATCACGGCGGGTATCGGCATGGTGGTCGTCGAGAGCGCGCTCTCGCACCGCGCGTTCCACGACCGGCTCGACCCCGCGGCTCCCGTGGATCTCGACCGCATCACGCTCGGGCTCGCCAAAGGCGGCGCGATCGTTCTCTTCGCCTATTTCTTCATCCGGCTGCAGGGCCTTGTCGCGAGCGGCCGCTTCGACCTCCTCGCGACTGGCTGGGGCGCCTGGTATCTCTTCGAGATGCTGGGCTTCGTCCTCCTGCCGTGTCTCCTCTTCGCGGTGGCGGCCCGCCGCGGGGGCGCGACGCTGGCACGGGTCGCCGGAGTCCTCACCGTCCTCGGCGTCATCCTCAACCGCTTCAACGTCTCGCTCATCGCCTTCAACTGGAACGTCCCGAACCGCTACTTTCCAAGCGCCGGTGAGGTGATCACCTCGCTCACGATCGTGACGATCGGCGTCCTGATCTTCCGTTGGATCGTGAACCGCATGCCGGTGGTTCACGAGCACCCCGACTGGCGCGGCGCGCACTGAGAAGGAAGAGAGAAATGTCATGAACGAACACGAATTCCTCAGCCCCTACACGGCGAGAGCGCTCGAATACGGCCTGGCGATCTCGTACCTCCTCCTCTTCATCCCCTTCTGGCGCTTCGTCCAGGGCGAGACTCCTGCCCACGCGTTCGGCTTCGGCTGGTTCCAGGTTCCGAACGACGTCCACCTTCACGCCGGCCACGCATGGGCACGGCCGCAGGGTGGAATCGTCGAAGTCGGCCTCGACGACTTCGCGCACAAGCTCGTGGGCCCGCTCGACCAGCTCCGCCTGCCCGAGATCGGCGCGCCGGTGCGGCAGGGCCAGAAAGCCTTCACGATCGTCGCGGGCGGACAGCTCCTCGATGTGCTCTCGCCGGTCGACGGCCACGTCGTCGCGTTGAACGAGGCCGCGCGCGCGCACCCGGCGGACGCGCTGCGCGACCCGTATGGCGCGGGCTGGCTCATGAAGGTCGAGCCGCGCTGGCTGACCGGCAACCTCAAGAACCTTTTCTCCGGCGATGCGGCCCGCCGCTTCCTGGACGCGGCGGCGGGGAAGCTCGCCCAGCGCCTCACGCCGCAGCTCGGCGTCGTCCTGCAGGACGGCGGAACGCCGGTGCACGGCATCGCCCGCGCCCTCGACGAGGACCACTGGGACGAGCTGGCCCGGCGGTTCCTCGAGGGAAAGTGAGGAGGTCGTCATGAAACGCATCCGCCGTGTCCTCATTCTTCTGACGCTCGGGCTGACCGGGACGGTTCTCGCGGGTAGCCTCCCCCGCCTTCCGAACGACCGCCCTCTTCCCCAGGGAGACGGCAGCCCGGGCGTCGTGACCTTCCGCCATGCGTCCCACGTGGACGCCGGGAAGCCGGACTGCACGACCTGCCACCCGGCGCTGTTCCCCATCCTCCCCCGTTCCGCCAACCAGGCGGCCCCGCAATTCACGCACGCCAAGATGGAGAAGGGCGTCGCCTGCGGCAAATGCCACGACGGCAAGAGCGCGCACGGATTCGACGATTGCGCCACCTGCCACGCGGCTCCGAAAGAAAGGTGAGCATCATGGAAGCCCTCCTCGCGTTGTTCCAGGGAGCCGTCATCTTCCTGGCGGGCCTTCTCATCCGACTCCTGCTCCTCGTCGCCTTCGTCGCCGTCGCGCTCGTGCCGATCTTCGCGGTCTGGGGCCTCTACCACGCCGGGGAGCTTGCGGTCCGGTGGCTGAAGACGCGCCGGCTCGGCCTCGTCGAGGTCGAGGGGCTCGCACTCGCCGAGAGCCGGCGCTACGCGCCCGGGCACACCTGGCTCGGCGAAGAGCGCGGCGGCCGCCTGCGCATAGGCCTCGACGATCTCGCCGGGCACCTTGTCCACGGCGTGACGGCCGTCGACCTCCCGCTGCTCGGCAGCACGCTCGCCGCGGGGCGCCCCTCGGCGACGATCGCATGTGGAGCCCGCACAGCCGTCATCCCCGCGCCGGTGACGGGCACGGTCGTGGCCGTGAACGGCGCCGTGGAGAACAAGCCGACACTCGTGCGCTCCTCGCCGTACGAGAAGGGCTGGCTTTTTGCGATACGCCCCGCGACGGATTCGTATCGCAACTTCCCGACGGGAGAGAACGCGCGCGCGTGGTTCCGCGGCGAGGAGGAACGGCTCGCGCGCTTCTTCGAAGACCAGCTGGGACTCGCCGCGGCCGACGGAGGCGAGCTCATCCTGCCGCCGTCGGTTCTTCTGTCCGAGGAAAAGTGGCGCCAGGCCGTTTCCTCGTTCCTCGAAGTCTGAGCCGGAACACCTCGCGCGCCCTCGGGTTTCGTGAAGGCCGCCCTCTCCGGGCGGCTTTCTTCTGTCAAGATCGGGGGTGGAGAAAAGGAGATCTTCCCGATGCGCCGATCTGTTCTCGTCCTCGCGTTCGTCCTTGCCACCGGTTGTGGCAAGAAACCCTCGACTCCCGCCGCGGCGGCCTCACCAGAGGCGGCCTCCGAGGCTCCCGCTCACGGTGCCGCACTCGGGGCGTCACGTCCCGCCGCGGCCGCCGCCCCCGAAGCGCCCCAGCCCGCTCTCACGAGCGTCGCGGGCACGGTCGAGGAGACGATCGATGCCTCCGACTACACGTACATGCGCCTGAAAACCGCGAACGGCGAGATCTGGGCCGCCGTCACGAAGGCACCGATCAAGAAAGGCGAAAAAGTCGCCGTCGTGAACGCGATGTCGATGGATGGCTTCCAGAGCAAGACGCTGAACCGGAAGTTCGACCGCATCGTCTTTGGCAGCCTTGGCGACGGAAAGGCCGCGGCGGCTCCGGGCGCCGGGGCGCCCCCGGCGCTGGCCGCAGCGCACGCCTCGGCGCCCGAAGTCCCGAAGAGCTCCCAGATGGCGGCGCAACATGCGGCGGTGGCGGGCGGCCCGGCGGACGTCTTCGACGTCAAGGTCGCGAAGGCCGAGGGCAGGGACGCGCGCACGGTGGTGCAGGTCTTCGCCGAGCGCGTCCAGCTGAAGGACAAGACCGTGACCGTGCGCGGCAAGGTCGTGAAGGCCAACACCGGGATCATGGGTCGGAACTGGTACCACATCCGCGACGGCTCCGGATCGCGCGACAAGAAGGACGACGACCTGACCGTGACGACGGCCGACCCGGCAGCCGTGGGCGACGTCGTGGTCGTCAAGGGTGTCGTTCACGTCGACAAGGACTTCGGCGCCGGCTATCAGTATCCGGTCGTCCTCGAGGACGCGAAGGTCACGCGCGAGCCGGCCTCGACGCGGGCGGACGCCTCGCGGCCGTAGGACGCCTCGGTTCGGCATGTCGGAGATCGAAGAGGAAGAGCGAGGGACGGCGTACGTGCCGGTCCTCGCGGGCTACCAGGGTCAGCCCGGCTCGTTCGGAGCCCGCGCGGCGGCGCGCTGCGGCCGCCCGATGGCCTTCCCCACGTTCGAGCGCATGCTGCGTGCGCTCCTCGCGAGCGAGATCGCCTGCGCGGTCCTGCCCGCGGTGAACCGCGTAGACGGGCCGATCCTCGAGTCCCTGGATGCGCTCGCACGTTCACTCGTGGAATCGCAATCTCCAATCGCCGTCGTTGCCGAGGTCGAGGTGCCCGTGAGGCTCGTCCTCGCGGCGCCCCCAGGCCTCGCCCTCGAAAGTGTGCACGAGGTCCACTCGCAGGCCGCGGCGCTTCGACAGTGCCGCGATCTGCTCGCGCGCCTCGACGCGATTCCGATCGAGACGCACGACACCGCGTACGCGGCATTCCGCGTGAAGGAATTCGGCGGGCCGCGGGCGGCCGTCTGCTCGGAAGAAGCGGCGCTCGAGGCCGGCCTCCTCATCCTCGAGGAAGACGTATCGGATGTGCGCCCGAACACGACGCGCTTCTGGCGGCTCGCGCGCGCCACCGCGGCGGCGAATCCGCCGGCGACGAACGACGCCGCGCCCGACAGGCTGGCGCCGCGCGTCGTTTTCTATGCCGGGGTCCTCGCGTCATCGACTCTGGCCGAGGTTGGAGCCGAGCTGCTCTCGCTGCCGGGCACGCCGGCAGATCCGGTCCGCGGCTTCGCGGTCGTGCCCGAGAAGAACGTCGCCCGCGCGGCCGCGGGCCGAATCGCCGCCGGCGAGCGCGTGCTCTGGCTCGGGCCCGCTCCGGAGTTCGTGCGTCCGCCCCGGATGCGCGACATCCCGAAGGTGACGGAAGTGCGCGAGATGAGCGTCGTTGCCGTGGGGCCGTTCGTCGTCGGCGGAGGCCGGCGCGCGGTGATCGCGGGGCCGTGCGCGGTCGAGTCGCCGGAGCAGATCATGCGCCTCGCGCGCGCCGTGGCCCGCGCCGGCGCGACGGCGATCCGCGGCGGCGTCTTCAAGCCGCGTACGTCTCCGTACTCGTTCCAGGGGCACGGCCTCGAGGCCCTCGGCTGGCTGAAGGAGGCGGGGGACACCGTCGGCCTTCCCATCGTGACCGAGGTGATGGCGCCCGCGCAGGTGACGCCCGTCGCCGAACGGGCCGACGTGCTGCAGATCGGCGCGCGCAACTGCCAGAACTACGATCTCCTCAAGGAGGCGGGCGCGAGCTCTCGCCCGGTCTTCCTGAAGCGCGGGTTCGGCACGACCGTGGAGGAGTGGCTGTCCTCGGCCGAGTACCTTCTCGACGCAGGCTGCCGCGACGTGATCCTCTGCGAGCGCGGCATTCGAACGTTCGAGAAGGCCACACGTGGCACGCTGGATCTCGGCGGCCTCCTCGCCGCCCGCTCCCTCACGCATCTCCCGCTCTTCGCGGACCCCTCGCACGCCGCGGGCCGGCGCGACCTCGTGCCGGGCCTTGCGCGCGCGGCCTGGGGCGCGGGCGTCGACGGGCTCATGATCGAGGTGCACGACGCGCCCGAGTCCGCGCTCTCCGACGGGCCGCAAGCGCTTCTCCCCGAGGATCTCGAGGAGCTCCTCGACGAGTTCGGGATCCTGCCCGGCGCGAGCGGCTCGGTGGAAAGGATCCGTCGCGCGATCGACAGCGTGGACGGGAGCATCGCGCGTCTCGCCGCGCGGAGACTCGAGCTGGCGCGGCTCGTCGGAGCCGTCAAGAAAGCCTCCGGCCGTCCGATTCGCGACGAGGCCCGCGAGGCGAGCGTGCGCGCGCGTTTCGCGGAGGCTCTGGGTCCGAACGCGCCGGGTGCGACGCGGCTCGCCGACACGCTCATCGACCTTGCCCTGGACGCCGAACACCGAGGGAACCGGTCGGGAGATTGACGTGATCTTTCTGCGACTGAGCTATTCCCCGAGGATCTTGATGAGGACGCGCTTGGAGCGGCGGCCGTCCCACTCGCCGTAGAAGATCCGCTCCCACGTGCCGAAGTCGAGCCGCCCCTTCGTGATCGCGACGACAACCTCGCGTCCCATGAGCTGCCGCTTGATGTGCGCGTCGGCGTTGTCTTCTCCCGTGTCGTTGTGCCGCCACTGCTTGACCGGGTCATGGGGAACGAGCGTCTCGAAAAAGCGCTCATAGTCGCGGTGCAGGCCGGGCTCGTCGTCGTTGACGAAGACCGACGCCGTGATGTGCATCGGGTTGACGAGGCAGAGCCCTTCCTGAACGCCGCTTTCGTCGATCGCGACCTGGACCTCGTCCGTGATATTCACGAATCCGATTCGGTGGGGGAGGTGAAGTGTCAGGACCTTGCGATGCGACTTCACGACCGGGCCTCCACCGCCGAGGCGCTCTCGAGCGACTTCATGCCGGCCTCGGCGGCCTTGCGCGCGTCGCTCGCGGGCACCGCGTTCCGGAGGACGTCCTCATACAGCCGCCTCGCGTCCGACAGACGTCCCGCGGCCCGATACAACGCCGCGAGGCCGAGACGCGCCTCATCCGCGTGCGCCGAGGCCGGCGCCTTGAGCAGAATCTCCTCGTAAAGCGTCGTGGCGCGGAGGGCGTTCTGGGATCTCTCGGCGCCGCGAGCGAGCCGCAGGGTCGCTCGCAGGTTCACGTCCAGGTCGGGCGCGCGCGCTGCCTCCTCGTAAAGGCGCTCGGCGGCGTCGCTCTGCCCGAGCGTCTCGAGGAGATCTCCCTTCTTCAGGAGAGTCTCGGCGCGTGCCGCAGGGATCTCGAGCAGCGTGTCGAGCGCCTGCGTCGCGCGTGCACCGTCTCGCGCCTTGAGTGCGAGGTCGGCGATCGTCGAGAGGAGGACGATGCGCGACTCGCTCTGCGTTGCCCGTGCGGCGGCCTCCCCGTAGAACGCGAGCGCGGCGGCGATTCCGCTCTCGCGCTCGAGAAGCGCGCCGTGCTCGAGCGTGCGCTCGAGCACGGCGTCTCCACCGGCATTCGGGCGGGCTGCCGCGGCGGCGGGCGCTGGTGCGCTCGCAAGAGGAGGGTGGCGCTCTCCCGACGGAAGGTGCGGAACCCGCCTCGCCCACCACACGCCCAGCGCGGTGAGGGCCACGACGACGCCCGCCGCGGCGAACAGGCCCGCGCGCCCCGTCTCCTCATGAGGGGCGTCCGGGAGCATGCGCGGCGTCCCGCCCGCGATCTGGGGCACGGCCTGCGTCGCGCCTCCGCGTATCGGTTCGCCGCCCGAGAGGAGCGAGGCGATCTGCCCTTGCGTGTAGGGGTCGGGCGGCGTGAGGGTCTGCAGCTTGTGGAAGAAGCGCATGAGGTTCAGGAAGTCATGCTCGAGGCGGTAGAGTTTCGCGAGCTGGAGAAGGAGGGCGAGGTTGTCGGGCTCCTTCTTCAGCGCCTCCTCCAGCTCGCGGATGCGGGCGTTGTCGAGCGGCTTCTCGCGCTGTCCGGCGCGGATCGCGGCGGTGCGCAGGAGCGTCTGCGCGGCGGGATCGTCCGGCGTGCAGGCGACCGTCCGGTACGCCGCCCAGAGCGCTTCCTCCGGGCGGGCGTTCGCGTCGCCGAGCAGGCGCTCGGCGGCGGCGGCCGACTCTTTGGCGAGCCGCTGATTGCGCTCTGCGACGAAGGCCGCGGGGTTCTCGACGAACGTCCGGAAGAGAACGCCGGGTCGCGTCACGCGCTCCTTCTCGTAGAGGACGTGGAGGGCGTCGGATGCGGCGGCCGCGCTCGCAAACCGCCGGGTCCGGTCCTTCGCGTGCAGCTTCCTGAGAAACGTGTCGACGGAGGGAGGGATCGACGGGTCGAGAAGCGAGGGCAGATCGGGCTCGACTTCCGCGACGCGGCGGAGGGAGGCCGCGATGGAGTCGGCCGTGAAGGGGTTGTAGCCGCAGAGAAGCTCGTAGAGGACCGTTCCCAGCGAGAACAGGTCGGTCCGCGCGTCCAGCTCCTCGCCGCGCGCCTGCTCCGGCGACATGTGCGCGGGGGTGCCGACCACCGTGCCCGTGTGTGTGAGGCGCGTGAGATGCGCGGCGTGGCTGATGCCAAAGTCGCCGATCTTCACGCACCCCTCGCGCGTCCACATGATGTTCTCCGGCTTGATGTCGCGGTGGATGACGCCCTTCGCGTGAGCCGCCGCGAGCCCGTTGAGGGCCTCCTGTGTGGCGAAGAGCGCGATCTCCCACGGGAAGCGGCCGGACTTTCGGCGAAGGCCGTGCAGCTCGCCGCCGTCCACGTACTCCATGACGATATAAGCCAGCTCGGGAGTGGGGCTGCAGTCCACGAGCTCGACGACGTTCGGGTGCTTCAGGGAGATCTGAATCCGGATCTCGTGGAAAAAGCGGTCGAGGAAGTCGGGATCCGTCGCGATGTGCGGCAGGATCTTCTTGAGGGCCACGGTTCGGCCGGACCTCTCGTCCACGGCCTCGAAGATCTCGGCCATGCCGCCGAGCGCGATTCGGCGCACGATCCGGTAGTGGTCGATGCGCTCGGGGATCTGCGACGGACCCGCCTCGGAGGGCATGTTTTCGGAATCTTACGCGCCGGCGAGCGCGAAGACTCATCACCCGGACTGTAGACTCTTCCTCCTTGGTCTCCCCGACACTCGCCGTCCTGGACGTCGGCTTCGTCAAGCATCCCGACCTTCCCGCCCGCCGCGTTCTCGCGTGCCGCGACGCGACGGGCCGCCGCGTTTCACCCTTTCGCTACGGTGATCCGAGGACGTTCGCCGAGCATGGGACGCGCACGATGCTGCTGGCGGCCGGAGACGGCCGCGGGAGCGGCCTTGTCTCGCCCGCCCCTCGCGCGCGCGTCGTCCTCATGAAAATCGGACATGGAGGCCGCGTCCCGCGCGCCGCGATCGTGCGCGCGTTCCGTTGGCTCCTAGCGAAGGGCGCTTCCCTCGGGATCCGCGTCGTCCTCTGCCCGTTCGGGGACGATCCCGAGCGCCGGGGCCGCCCGAGCGAGGTGCCGGCCCTCGTGCGCGCCCTCGACGAACAGGGCTTCATCCTCGTCGCGGCCGCCGGCTGGGATCCGGCCGGCGCGTGCGTCTCGCCGGCGTCCTCGCCCCACGCCATCGGCGTGGGCGGCTGGGACATCGAGGCGAACCGCCCTGCCCGAGGGCCGCGCGTCGGGCTCGTCTCGGGCGTCCTCAAGCCCGACCTTCTCGCCCCGGCGGTGCCGCTCGACGTGCCATCCCTCGACGGGCGGCACCGCGAGAAGGCAGGGGGCACGTCGTTCGCGGCCTCCCTCGTCGCGGGGGCGGCAATGGCGCTCCTGGCCGGAGAGCCGGGGCTCGACCGGGCCGGCGTTCTGACGCGTTTAACCGGTCTCGCCCGGCGGATCCCGAAGCACCCCCCGGCCCTCGATCTCAGGACGCTGACGCGAATGGGGATTCCCGTGCGGGGGCCGGGCTGATATCTTTCGCATGTGAACGCAAACGCAGACGAACGGCGGGTGTTCGACGACTTCCTGAGGAAGAAGGCTCTCAAAGTCACGCGCGAGAGGACGGCCCTCTTCGACGAGATCTTCTCGACCCACCGGCATTTCGATGCGGAGGACCTCGTCATCCGCATGCGCGACCGCGGTACGAAGGTCAGCCGTGCGACGATCTACCGCACCCTGGAGCTTCTGCACGGGTGCGGCCTCGTGGGGCGCGTGCGGCTGAACGAGGAGAAGTACCGCTACGAGCGGCTCCGCAAAGGCGAACACCACGACCACCTCGTGTGCTCGAGCTGCGGGAAGGTCATCGAGTTCGTCGACGCGGCCATCGAGAAACGCCAGGAAGCCGTCTGCAAGGAATACGAGTTCCTCGCCACGTCGCACTCCCATCAGATCAGCGGCGTCTGCTCCGGTTGCCGAAAGGCGGCCGGGAAAACCCCCGGGAGGGTTCCCGGCGCAGCCTAGGGTTTTGGCTCGAGGGCGGGAAGCGCGGCGACGGGCGGTGCCTCGTCGAGCGGCAAGCCGTAGAGCGAGGCGTAACTGCTCTGGAAGAACAGCACGCGCTTGACGTAGAAGCGCGTCTCGCCGAACGGGATCGACTCGAGGAACTCGTCCTCGGGCGCGAGGCTCGAGGCCTTCTTCCACGCGCGCACGCGCCCCGGCCCCGCGTTGTACGCCGCGAGCGCCGCGGCGACGTCGCCCGAGAAGGCGTCGATGAGCTGCTTCAGGTAGCGCGCGCCGAGGCGCAGGTTCGCGTCGGGATCGTTGAGGTCGAGGCGCCCTTTGCCGTTCTCCTTCCGGTAGAGGAGGCGGCCGGTCGAGGGCATCACCTGCATGAGGCCGAGCGCTCCCGAGCGCGACCGTGCGTCGTCGGTGAAGACGCTCTCCTGCCGGATGAGGCCGAAGAGGAGCGAAGCGGGCACGCCCGCGGCGCGAGCGGCCTCGGCGATCCGGTCCGCGTGCGCGAGCGGGTAGAACGCGGTGCGCGCTTCGGCAGGCACCGCGCCCTCCTCCGGAGTGCCGAGTTCCGGATAGCGCCGCTTCAGGATGGCCGCCGCCCGCCGATAGT
>PLZI01000131.1:75304-83866 GCA_003152095.1 Acidobacteriota bacterium
GCATAGAGATCGGGAACGGTTCCCGGAACGAGGCCCGCGTACAGAGCCTTTGCGGTGGTCGCGTCGCCGCCGCGCTCGTGGGCGCGCGCGGACCAGTAGGTCGCCCGGCGGCGGAGGAATGCGCCGCGGTACGCCGTGATCTGCTCGTCGAGAAGGCGCGCGGCTCCGGCGAAATCTCCACCCGTGTAGCGCGTCCACGCCTCGGCGAACCACTCCGCCGCGCCCGCGTCGGTCGCGGGGTCGAGGTTCAGAAGCGGCGTGAGGAGGCGGCGGGCGTCATCCCCGCGCTCCACTTTCCAGGCGACGCGGATGCCGTCCTCGAGGAGCCGTCGCCGGTCCTCTTCGCACAACGGCCGCGTGAGGAGCGCGTCGAGGGCCGCGAGGCGTTCACGCGCGACGGCTTTGTCCTTCTCCGAGACGGGGGCGGGAGGCCGCGCGAGTCGGGTGGCCGGAGCGCGGCGGGGGCGCCGCGTGCGCGGAGGATCGAGCTTGCCCGCGAGACGCGTCTCGACGAGCCACGAGAGCGTGGCCCGGTGGAGCGCCTCGNNGCGGTAGCCGCGCGTGGGTCGCGCGCCACGAGGGCGCGGGCTCGTGCCACACGCACGCCGGTTGGAGCAGAGCGCACGGCGGCGTCGAAGGCGTCGCGGTCGTCGTCGTCGAAGAGGTCCGCCGTGCGGGCGGGAGCGTCGGGAAAGACAGCGGCGAGCGCGGCGAGGCGGTCGCGCGCGGTCCCGCCAGGAGCGACGCGCGCTTGTGCGAGCGCGAGCGCGATGAAGGCCCGTGGCTGCGCTCGCCCGGGCTCGGGACAGGTGGCGAGGGCCGCGCGCACCGCCTCGCGCTCGGTGGAACCGGTCGCGAGACGCGCCGCGCGGGAGAGCGCCGCGCGCGCGAAGGGGGCGAACGCCTCGCCGGACGCGAAGGCGAGGAGCGCGCTCACGCGCGTCGTCTTCGCAGGAATCCCGGCCGAGAGCGCGATCCACGTCGGCAGGCCGGAGAGACCGAGAGGCGAGGCGTCGAGTCCCGCGACGAGAGACGCAGCGGATCCGTCCTCCCGCGAAAGCGCAGCCGACGCGGCGCGCAGCCGCGCGCGTATGGCTCCCGCTTCCCGTGACCCAAGGTTCGGGGAGGCCGTTGCCCGGAAGGCGCTGCCGGCGGCGAGCGCTCCCGCGAGAAGGAGAATCCGGAGCGTCAGCTGCTTAGCTCATGGAGCCGAGCGCTTCGGCCCGCCCGTCGGCAAGGATGCGCACCAGCTCGTCGTGGAAGAAGTCGGTGTCCTGGCGAACTTCGGCGGGCGTGCGCTCGTCGTACACCTGACGGCTCCTGTCGATGTCGTCCTTGAGACGCTTGTAGAGATCGCCGGCGGCCCGGCCCTCCTCGACCCTTTTTTCGTTGTAGAGCTTGATCTCCGAGATGAGGAGGCGGGCGAGGCGGCGCGCGTCGTCGTGCGCGCGCTGTGGGTTCTCGGCGACCAGGGCGCGGCCGCGGGGCACGAAGCCTGAGATCGGCCGCGATGTGACCGCGATGTCGCGCGGGGGCATCACGGCGGAGACTGGCTTCCGCACGGGTTTCGCCGTGGCCACGTCAGCCGCCACGGGCGGGGACGCGACCCGGCCGGAGCCGCGCAGAGCGTCGAACGCGCCGGTGAAATCGCCCGTCGAGGCGTTCAAGAGCGGCGAGCCAACGGAATCCGGGACGGACGAGGGAAGAGGGGGCGGCGGCGCGGGCGCGACCATGGGAACCGGCGGGAAGGAGGGAAAGGAAGGTGGAGGAGGCGGAGCGGGCGCCGCTCCAATCGAGGGAATCGCGCTCGTGAGCCCGGGGTCGGACGAGAAGGAATGAACACGCGGCTGGACCTGTGTTTTCGCGGAATCCTCGATGGCGCGCAGGGCGACGCTCGCGCCCGTGGACCTCTGGGCCGGCGGCGGGGTGGGGGCTGGCGCCGGCGGCGGGACGGGGGCTGGCGCGGGCGGCGCGGCGGAAGTCGCTCCGATCTCGAAGCCGGAAGCAGCCGCAGGCGGCGTCCCCGGCTGCTTGTAGCGTGTGATCGCCTCGCCCGCGGGTGTCAGGGAGGGAGATGGGATCTTCTTGCGCGCGGCCAGTAGGTCCACGGTGAGCCCGGTCACGAACGTGAGCACCTCGACCGCGGGCTCGTTCAGACGGCCTTCCTCGCCGGGCAGCTCGTCGGCGCAGAGGATGCCTGCGAGCCGGTCGCGGATCACCATCGGGACGAGGAGCGTGCGCGCGGGCGCCTTCCCTCCCAACGCGCGGCGCAGCGGCGAGGATTCGTCAGGAGGCTCGGCGAGCATGGAGCGCTGCGCCTTGAAGACCGCCGCGACGAACGGATCGTCGTCACCGCCGAGGTCGACGGACCGCACGGCCTCGTCGCGCCCGCCGGATGCGTCGAAGCCGATGGCCTTCCACCCGGTGAGCCGGTCCTTGCGCAGGACGAGAAGCGCGACACGCGAGGCGTGCGCGTTCACGTGCATCAAGAAGCGCGAGAGGACATCGACCTGCGTGCGGGCGGACTCGATTGCCGTGAGGGAGCCGCGCACGACGTTCCAGTCGGCCTGCGGCGGGAGTGGGGGCGCGGCGGCAACGGCCGGCGCGGGCATCACGTCCTCGAGCATCAGCGACACGAGCTCCTCGGGGAGGAGCGGCTTGGCGTGCGCCGGGATCTTGTCCGAGAGCGCGGCGAGGAGCTTCTCGATGTCCCGCCGCGCGTCCACGAGCGACGACTTCCACGTCGCGAGGTGATCCTCGAGATGCGTGGAGAGCGATTCGATCAAGCGGCGTGTCGCGACGGGGTCGACCGACATAGATCTCCTGACGGCGCCATCCGACGGTGAGTTGGGCGTCATGCAGACGGCATTATATTCGGACAGCGCCACTTAGCGGGATTCCGAAGAGCCACGTTGACGGGCGGCGCTGACGCCTTTAGCATGTGGGGTTTGCCCACGCTCGAGGACCGGCAGGTCCCCTGGCATTCGGGGCCGGAGAGGAGGGAGATCCGAAGTGCCATTGATTCACGTCAAGGAAGATGAATCATTCGAGAACGCCTTGCGCCGTTTCAAGCGCAAGTGCGAGAAGTCCGGAATCCTCTCCGAGCTCAAGAAACGTCAGCACTACGAGAAGCCCTCGGCCAAGCGCAAGCGTAAGGCCATCGCCGCCCGCAAGAAAATGCTCCGCAAGCTGGCGGAAGAGCGACGCACGGGGATGTAGATTCCCGTTCCGTGAGTCATTCCGAACTCGACTGGCCCGGCGCGCTTCGGCTCGCCGGGCGTTTTTGTTCCACGGAGCGCGGAAGGGACCGGGTCCACGGCGCGACGCCGTCGCCGGATGCGTTCGAAGTCGTACGCCGCCTCGGGGTCACGCGAGACCTTCTCGAGCGTCGCGCGCTGCGACCCCCGGTGGCGCTCGGCGGGCTCGACGAGGGCGCGCCCCTCGTGTCACGCCTCGGCCCGCAGGGCCGCGCGCTTCCGCCGGAGGACCTCCTCGACCTCTTCCTTCTCGTCGAGCGAGCGGAAGGCGCGCGCGCCGCCGTGCCCGTCCCGGACCTCGAGCTTCCGCGCCTCGCGGATCTTCTCTTTCCGCTCGCATCCTTTGAAGACCTGCTCGGAGAGCGCGAGCCCACATTCGAGTCCGACGGACGCCTCAAGGACACGGCGTCGGCCCGGCTGTACGCGATCCGCTCGTCGATCCAGCGGCTGCGCAAGGAAGTCGTTCGAAAGCTCGAGGAGGTCGCGCGGACGCATGCCGATGCGCTGACGGGCGGTTACGTCACGGAGAAGGGCGGGCGCTACTGCCTGCCCGTGCGCGCGGATCGCCGCGACCTGGTGGGCGGCCTCCTGCACGAAAGGTCGGGCTCGGGCCAGACCGTCTTCGTCGAGCCGCTCACGGTCGTCGAGGACAACAACGCCCTTGCGGAAGCCCTCGAAGAGGAGCGCGAGGAAGTGCACCGCATCCTCGTGGCTCTGACAGCGCGTTTCTCGGCGCGGCGGGACGATCTCACCGCGGCGGTCGAGGTCTTGACCGAGCTCGACGCGTTCCAGGCACGCGCGGAATTCTCGTCGCACGTCGCGGGCGTCTTCCCCGACTTTGGAGACCGGCTCGTCCTCAAGGCCGCGCGCCATCCCCTGCTCGACCGGCGCCTCGCGGACCTCCGCGCGGACGTCTTCGGAGAGCTCGAGGAGCGTCACGCGGATGCCGTGCCCCTGGACCTCGAGCTGCCCGAAGGCTCTCGCCTCCTCCTTCTCTCGGGGCCGAACGCGGGCGGCAAGAGCGTCGCGATGAAGACCGCGGGCCTCTTCGCGCTGCTCGCGCAGTCTGGCTTCGCGATCCCCGCCGCTCAGGGCTCGACGCTCCCCGTATTCGACAAGGTGCTCGTCGTCGCGGGCGACGCGCAGGACCTCCTCGGCGACCTCTCGTCGTTCGCGGCGGCGATGACGCGCACCGCGCGCGTTCTGGCGGAAGCGACGCCGCGGAGCCTCGTCCTCCTCGACGAGCTCGGCAGCGGCACGGACCCGGATGAAGGCGCGGCGCTCGCGATCGCCATCCTGGAGGAGGATCTCGCGCGCGGCGGCGTCACGGTGGCCACGACGCACCTCTCGGCGGTGAAGGAGTGGGCGCAGGAACGCCCCGGGGTCCTCTCGGCGGCGATGGAGTTCGACGAGAAGGCGGGCCGGCCGACGTTCCGCGTGCGGGCGGGCGCGATCGGTCGCTCGCGCGCGCTCGCCGTCGCCGAGAAAGCGGGCCTGCCGGCGCGGGTCCTCGTGTCTGCGAAAAAGCGCCTCGGCGCAAAATGGGAGGTGGCCGATGCGGCGCTCACGCGCCTCGAGACCGAGACGCGCCACGCGCGCGAGGAGGCGGACGCGGCGAAGGCGGCGGCGGAGCAGGCGAAGGCGCGTCTCAAGGACCTCGAGAAGGAGCGGGCGGCGCTCGCCGCCGATCGGGCACGCCTGAAAGAGAAAGCGAAGGAACAGATCGACCGGGCGCTCGCGATGCTGCGGGAGAAGACGCGGCAGGAGCTCGAGCGCATGCGCGAGGACCTGAAAGCGGGCCGCTCGATCTCGAGGGGCGCGCTCATGACGGTTACGCAGTCGGCGCGCGAGGCGGCGCTCGGACTCTTCGGCGCGGACGAGGATCCCGCGGCGCACTCCGGGCCCGTGGCCGTCGGGATGGAGGTGCGCATCGCGGGCCTCGGGGCGTCCGGGCGGCTCCTCGCGCTCGACGCGGGGCGCGGAGAGGCCGAGGTCGAGGTGAAAGGCAAGCGAGTGAAGGTGGCGGCTGCCGCTCTGTCCCCGGCGCCGGCAGGCCGTGCGATTCCGGTCAGGACGGCCGCCCTCGCTTCGAACCGGGTGCCCAATCCACCGCCTTCTTCGTCCGGCGTCGTCGCCACGGCCGAGGTCGTTCTCGTGGGACAGAGAGTCGACGACGCTCTTCCCGTCGTGGAGAAGGCCATCAACGACGCGCTTCTCTCCGGCAAAGCGGCGCTGCGCCTCGTCCACGGCCACGGCACGGGACGCCTCGCGGCGGCCGTGCGGGAGTTCCTGCAAACCCATCCCGGGGTGGCGTCGTATCGCTGGGGCGACGCTGAGGAAGGCGGCCAGGCGGTCACGATCGCGAGGCTGGATGTCTGAACCCGTTTACGACATCTCGGACGACGTCAAGCGCGAGGTCCTCGCGGCGACGGACCTCGTTGCGCTCGTCGGCGCCACGACGTCGCTGAAGAAGGCCGGTCGCTCATGGAAAGGCCTGTGCCCGTTTCACGGCGAGAAGACCCCTTCCTTTCACGTCCATCCCGACAAAGGCTTCTACTACTGCTTCGGCTGCGGCGCGAAAGGCGACGCGATCACGTTCGTGCGCGAGACCGAACGGCTCGAGTTTCCCGAGGCCGTGGCGTATCTCGCCCGGCTCGCCGGCGTCACGATCCCGATGCGCCGGAGCGGCACGCGTGTGGACCGCGGGAAGGAGACGCGCGCCGCCGAGGCGCTCGCGCTCGCGGCCGGGTTCTTCCGCGCGAACCTCGACCGGCATGCGGCCGCCCGGGCGCTTCTCGAGAAGCGCGGCCTCACACTCGAGGAGGCGCACGCCTACGGCTTCGGCGCGGCGCTCGACGCGTGGGACGCCCTGAAGACGTCGCTCGCCGCGCGTGTCCAGGAAGACACCCTCCTCGACGCCGGGCTCCTGCAGAAAAACCCCGAGACGGGCCGCGTGTACGACCGCTTTCGCAACCGCCTGACGATCGAGATCCGCGACGCGCGCGGCGAGATCCTGGGCTTCGGGGCGCGCGCCTTCGGAGACGATCAGCCCAAGTACCTCAACTCGCCGGAGACGGCGCGCTTCTCGAAAGGCAAGCTGCTCTACGGCCTCGACCGCGCGAAAGAGACGATCCGCAAGGAAGACGCGGTCCTGCTCGTCGAGGGTTACTTCGACCGCATCGCATGCGAGCGCGCGGGCGCCGCGAACGCCGTCGCGTCGATGGGGACGGCGCTCACGCCCGCGCAGGCGGACCTGCTCGCGCGGCAAGCCGCGACGGTGATCGTCGCCTACGACGGCGACGCACCAGGCTTGGCCGCGGCGTACAAGGCGTTCCCTCTCCTCCTGCAGCGTGGGCTGACTGTCAAGCATCTCGTGCTGCCGGACGGGCACGACCCCGACTCCTTTCTTAGAGAAGAAGGTGCTGAGAGCCTTCGGGCCGCCGTGGCGAAAGCACGTCCGCTTATTGCGAGCCTCATGAGCAGGATTCCCGGGCCGACGGCGAACCCTGAAGTTCGCGCCGAGCGACTCTCTGAGGCCGCTAGGATTCTCTTTGAAGCAAAAGACCCCGGCCTCAGAAACGAATTCCTTGCCACACTTGCAGTGGGTGCGGCCGTTCCACTTAGCACCCTCGCGCCTGGGAACAATCCGCGGGCCGAGAGGGTTAGAAAGTTGTCGGCAGCGTCCCAACAGGCGCTGCCCGACGACGATGCGGAGACGAGGGTGTTATCAGTACTGCTGACGGATTGGCCGGACAGCATCCAAGTTGTCGAGCGATTGCCATTGGAGTTTTTCACGCATCCAGCTGCAAAAGAAATACTTACTGTCTTGAAAGGGTTTGCGTCTCAGCCCGGAACCCTTGATTTTTCGTCACTTACGACACATCTTGGGGCGGATGCGGGGCGCGTCGCCGCTCAACTCCTCTTGCGGGAGGGCAACCTGAAGGCGGAAGGCGTGGCCACGAAGGGCTCGGAGAGGCTCAGTCGCATCCATATCCCATTGATGCAATTGAAGATACGCCTTCTGGAGGAGACTGCGAAAAACCTTCAGCCGGAGATCCAGAACGCCTCTTCTACCGGAGACCGTTCGGCCGGCGAGGCGGCGACGCGAAAGAAACAGGAGCTGGCCGAAGAAATCCGGCGCCTGAAGGCCGAACTCAAAGCGGAAACCGCAAGACGATTTTGAAGCGCGCCGGGCCCTCCCAGGACGCGCGTGGAAGCGAGAACTCGGTGACGGTAGAAGAAAAGCACCCCGAAGTCAGGATGCTGATCAACCTCGGCAAAGAGCGCGGGTACCTGCTCTACGACGAGATCTATCAGGCTTTGCCAGAGGAGCTCGCGAACGCGCCGGACGAGCTGGATGAGATCTACATAAGGTTCGGCGACTTCGGCATCGAAGTCGTCGATGTCCCCGAGAAGGCGACGAAGAAAGCCGGTCCTGCCGCCGGCTCCGCGACGACGGTGCCCGACCCGACGACCGTCGAGAAGACGAATGATCCGGTCCGTATGTACCTGCGCGAGATGGGCACCGTGAAGCTGCTCGACCGCGAAGGTGAGGTCTCGATCGCCCGCCGCATTGAGAACGGCGAAGCGAAGATCTACCGGGCGCTCTCGACGAACAAGGTCGTCCTCGGCGAGATCCTCAAGATCGTCGAGCAGGCCAAGAAGGACAAGAACGTCGCGCGCGGGTTCCTGGAGTTCGCCGCCGCGGCCCTCGAGGAGGCCGACGAGATCGACCCGAAGACCGCGAACCGGATCGGGTCGATCCAAAAGCACTTCGAGAAGATCGCAAAGCTCGACGGCGAGCTTCGCAAGCTCGCCGACCGCAAGAGGCCCGCGCCGAAGCCGAAGAAGCTCACGGTCAAAGCGCTTGTGCACGCGAAGGCGAAAGCGGCAGGGAAGCCTGTGCCGCCCACGAAGCCCGTGCCCGTCGTCGACCTCGTGATCGACAAACGCGTCTCGGAGATCGCGCGCCTCATTCACGCGATCGACTTCACGCCGGCCACGCTCCTGCGCATGGTGAACATGCTGAAGGACCTCGACCGCCAGTTCGCGATGCCCGAGGCCACGATCCGCCAGGATCTCGGGAACCTCAAGAAGGAGAAGAACGAGGTCCGCCGCGACTTCTACAAGCGCCGCGTCTCCAAGTACCGGCAGATGCTCAAGGAGCTCGAGGAGAAGTACCGGATCGACCACGACGAGATCAAACGGACGATGAAGCTCATCCGCGAGGGCGAGGGCGAGGCCGACCAGGCCAAGCAGGAGCTCATCGTCGCGAACCTCCGGCTCGTCGTCTCGATCGCGAAGA
>PLZI01000131.1:83911-84105 GCA_003152095.1 Acidobacteriota bacterium
ATGATCGAGACGATCAACAAGCTCACGCGCACCCAGCGCTCGCTCGTGCAGGAGCTCGGCCGCGAGCCGACCGCCGAGGAGATCGCCAAGCGCATGGACATGCCGGCCTCGAAGGTCCGCAAGATCATCAAGATCGCGCAGGAGCCGATCTCTCTCGAGACGCCGATCGGCGAAGAGGAAGACTCGCATCTGGG
>PLZI01000131.1:84113-86052 GCA_003152095.1 Acidobacteriota bacterium
GTGACGCGGGAGCGCATCCGCCAGATCGAGAGCAAGGCGCTCCGGAAGCTCCGGCACCCCAGCCGGGCCAAGAAATTGCGGCCGTTCGTGGACGTCGGGCAGTAACGTGCTATATTCGCCCTTCGGCCGTCGGGGTCCGTAGCTCAGCGGTCAGAGCCACCGGCTCATAACCGGCGGGTCCCTGGTTCGAATCCAGGCGGACCCACCGGACGGTTCCGACGGCGAGGGACCGAGAGGGAGACACGACATCCGGGCGCGACGAAACACTTCCGATCCCACGGGCGCTTTCGAGTGCCGGGGATTCGTCCAGCCGGGCGCCTTTGTGGCGCCCGTTTTCGTTTTTAGGGGGTTCAGGATGATCGGGATGACAAGGTGAGCGCGACGATGACGAGTCCGCTCGACAGGCTTTTTCTTCTCCAGGAGGTTCTTCTCGAGGTTCACCAGAAAACCGAGCGCCGGGACAAGACCCCGGACCACCTCGTCCACATCGAAGCCGCCTACCGCGATTCGCGGCGCCAGCGGGAGGCGGCGGGGGTCGTCCTCTCCCAGGCGGAGGAGCGCAAGAAGACGCTCGACAGCGAAGTCGAGGATCTCAACGAGCAGCTCAAGAAGTACCAGCAGCAGCTCCAGTCGGTGAAGACGAGCCGCGAGTACAGCGCGCTTCTGAACGAGATCGACGGGATCAAGCGCGAGGTGAGGACCCGCGAGGACGAGCTCCTTTCCCTCGACGAGACGGTGGCCGGTTCGTCGACCGAGCTGGACCGGCGGGACGAGGAGTTTCCCGCGGAAGAAGCGGGCTATGAGGAGCAGATGAAGGAGTGGCGGGCGGAACAGGCCGTCCTCGACGCCGAGATCGCACAGGCGAACGCGCGGGCGAAGACCCTCAGGGCCGAGCTCGAGCCGCGGCTCCTCAAGACGTTCGAGCAGATCAGGCACAAGCGGGCCGGCGTGGCGGTGGCCCGGGTCGACATGGTCGGACCGCAGACGGCTGCCTGCTCGGCCTGTCACGTGCGCCTGCGCCCGCAGCTCCTCTCGGATCTCAGGCTTTCGAAAGAGACGGTCTTCTGCGAAAGCTGCAAGAGAATCCTTTACTGGATTCCGTGAGGGGCAAAGAGCGCCTCGTTCTCTATTTCGACGGGGCGTCGCGGGGGAATCCGGGCCCTTCGTCGTACGGGGTCTGGTCTCCCGCGGGCCTCACGGATTCGAAGAGGCTCGGCTCCGCGACCAACAACGTCGCGGAATGGCGTGGCTTTCTCGCGGCTCTCGACGTCGCGCTCGCGTCGGGCGCCCGGGATGTCGAGATCCGCGCCGACAGCCAGCTCGTCCTCCGCCAGTTCTCCGGCGAGTACCGCATGAAGGCGCCGCCCCTCGCCGCATTCCTCGAGGAGGCTCGGCGGAAAGCGCGCGGGATCGAACGCCTCCGCCTCGTACACGTCCCGCGCGAGGAGAACCGCGAGGCGGACGCCCTCGCGAACCGCGCGCTCGATGCGGCCCGCGCCCGGCGGTGACGGGGCGATGACGGCACCGTGACGCGGGCCGAGGAGATCGCCTCGCGCGTCGCCGATGTGCAGCGGCGCATCGCGGCGGCCGCCGCGCGGAGCGGCCGGGCGCCGGAGAGCGTCCTCCTCGTCGCGGTCGGGANNCGATCCAGTCGAACAAGGCGAATCGCGCCGTGAAAGTCGCCTCCGTCGTCGAGACGGTCGATTCTCTGGACCTCGCCCGACGGCTCGATCGCGCCGCGGCGGCGGCGGGGAAGCGCCTCGCCGTGCTCGTTCAGGTGCGCCTCGGCGGGGAAGTCACGAAGTCGGGAGTCGAGCCGGAGGCGGCCTCCGCGCTCGTTTCGTCCGTGAAGGCGCTGCCGGTGCTCGACCTCAGGGGGCTCATGACGATCCCTCCGCCGGGGGACACGCGAGAGCATTTCGCGGCCCTCAGGCGCCTC